>NZ_JAIUGZ010000005.1:0-467052 GCF_020164875.1 Mesorhizobium sp. CO1-1-8
CCGGGGGGGGGCCCTAATGCGGCCCCCGAAGCCGGCTCCAGCCGCAAGTGCTTAAGCCGAGCCGCTGGCGGGGAGATTAGCCCTGCGCCAGCGGGTGATACCAACATCAGTGAACCCGAATGGCTTCAGTTGGTGACGACAATCCGCGTGTTGCCGAAACCGGCTTGCCGAACCATCGCATAGAAGGCAGCGGCGTTGGTCGGGTGCAAGCGCACACAGCCATGTGATGCCGGACGCCCGAGCTGCCTCACCGCGCCGGTACCGTGAATGGCATAGCCGCCGCGGAAGAACACCGAATGAGGCATTGGCGACATGTCGTATTTGCGCGAATACCACATCCGCGCCGTCCGTTGCGGCCGATAGCTGCCGCGCGGCGTAATATAGCCTTTGCGGGCGGTGGAGACACTCCACCGGTAAACCGACGCGCCATATCTGACGGTCATCGTCTGCGATGACACGTCAATATTTGCAACGAGGCTGGCTGCCCAGCCCTGCCCCGAAGCACCGAACAGCATCGCAACAAACATGGCTGCCATGAGAACTGTCTTTTTCATGCGATCAAACCCCTTTGATTGCCCTAACCTGCCTGCCTTCAAATTGTTTTTCATCTTTTTAATGGCAGATGCACGGGCTAACACACACACCTTGACCAATTCGCCAATCCAAAGCAGCTAATTTGAACGATTTGCCGCAATAGTTGCCGCCACGACACGCCGCACCGGCTTGATCGCCTGCGGGCTTGCAAAACCGCTGAGATCGCTGCTCAACTCTGCGCATGAACCAGCGACTCCTCCAGGCAATCGATGACAGGCGCGACGATGTCGTCGCGCTGACCGCCGAGCTGATCCGTTTTCCGACCATCAATCCACCTGGCGAGGCCTATAGGCCATGCGCCGAATATCTCGGCGCGCGGCTGAAGAAGAGCGGTTTCGAGACCGAGTTCATCCGCGCCGAAGGCACGCCCGGCGACACCGACCGCTACCCGCGCGTCAATGTCGTTGCCCGTTTCGACGGGAGATCATCAGGCGCCTGCGTCCACTTCAACTCGCATATCGACGTCGTCGAAGCCGGCGACGGCTGGACCGTCGATCCCTTCGCCGGCATCGTCAAGGACGGCAAGGTCTATGGCCGCGGCGCCTGCGACATGAAGGGCGGTCTTGCCGCCTCGATCATCGCCGCCGAAGCCTTCCTGGAAGTCTTCCCCGATTTTCCGGGCGCCATCGAAATATCCGGTACCGTCGACGAAGAGTCCGGCGGCTTCGGCGGCGTCGCCCATTTGGCCAGGCTTGGCTATTTCTCAAAACCCAGGGTCGACCATGTCATCATTCCCGAGCCACTGAACAAGGACCGCATCTGCCTCGGTCATCGTGGCGTCTGGTGGGCGGAGATCGAGACCAAGGGCGAGATCGCGCACGGCTCGATGCCGTTTCTCGGCGACAATGCGGTGCGCCATATGGGCGCCGTGCTGCGGGCTTTCGAGGACGAACTGTTCCCCGCACTCGACCGCAAGATGACGCGCATGCCGGTCGTGCCCGAAGGGGCAAAACGCTCGACCATGAACATCAATTCGATCCACGGCGGCCAGACCGAGGATTTCCGCCCCGGCCTGCCCTCGCCCAACGTACCCGATTCCTGCCGGCTGACTATCGACCGTCGCTTCCTCCTCGAGGAAGATCTCGACACCGTCAAAGGCGAAGTGACCGGTATTCTCGATCGGCTGAAGCGCGAGCGGACAAAATTCGACTACGAAATACGCGACCTGATGGAAGTCTTGCCGCTGATGACCGAGCGCGACGCCCCGGTGGTCAAGGCGGTTGCGCAAGGCATCATGGCGATCTTCGACCGCGAACCCGACTATGTCATTTCGCCCGGCACCTACGACCAGAAGCACATAGCCCGCATTGGCCATATCTATGATTGCATCGCTTATGGGCCGGGCATTCTCGACCTCGCCCACCGGCCGGACGAATGGGTCGGCATATCGGACATGGTGGAATCGGCCAAGGTGATGGCGATAGGGCTCAACGTGCTGCTGCGCGGCACAGCCACGGGATAAGGTGCGCACCACGACAAGCTTGGACCTGCCGATGCGGTCGCCAGGACAAAAACATTCCCGGACACGCCGACGGGCAGAACGAAACGCAATTTACTCCGTGGCGAAATCACGCTTCTATCACCCGGGTTCGAGCACGTGTCTGAACGCATGGGAGTTGTACGATGAAATTGTGGAAAACCATTCTGGCGGCCGCGGTGCTGTCGCTGGCCGCCGGCACCTCTGCGTTTGCCGCCCGGACCGACCTGGTCATCGGCATTCCCCTCGAACCCCCGCATCTCGATCCGACCGCCGGTGCCGCCGCGGCGATCGACGAGGTTCTCTACGCCAACGTGTTCGAAGGCCTGACGCGCATCGGGCCGAATGGCGAGGTGCTGCCGGATCTGGCTGAAAGCTGGACCATTTCCGATGACGGCAAGGTCTACACTTTCAAGCTGCACACCGGCGTGAAATTCCACGACGGTACCGACTTCGACGCCAGCGACGTGAAATTCTCACTCGATCGTGCCCGCGCCGACAATTCGGTCAACGCGCAAAAGGGCCTGTTCGCCGCCATCGACAAGGTCGACGTCGTCGATCCGGCGACCGTCAAGGTCACGCTGAAGAATCCGCAAGGCTCCTTCCTCTACAATATGGGCTGGGGCGACGCGGTGATCGTGGCGCCGGAATCGGCCGACACCAACAAGGACAAACCGATCGGCACCGGCCCGTTCAAATTCCAGAGCTGGGCCAAGGGATCGTCGATTACCCTGGTCAAATCGGACACTTACTGGGGCACACCGGCGTCCCTCGACAAGGCCGAGTTTCGCATCGTGCCGGATGCCGCGGCCTATGTGCCGGCATTGCTCTCCGGCGACATCCAGGCTTTCCCGTTCTTCGATGCCGACAGCGTCGCCCAGGTCAAGGACGACCCGCGCTTCAAGGTGGTGATCGGCGCGACCGAGGGTGAGACCATCCTGTCGATCAACAACAAGAAGCCGCCTTTCGATAAGCTGCAGGTGAGGCAGGCGATCTCCTACGCCCTCGACCGCAAGGCGATCATCGACGGCGCCTCGGCCGGCCTCGGTCAGCCGATCGGCTCGCATATGTCGCCAGCCAGCAAGGACTATGTCGACCTCACCGGCCGCTACCCGCATGATGTCGCCAAGGCAAAGGAATTGCTGAAGGAAGCAGGCCTCGAAAACGGCTTCAAGGCGACGCTGAAACTGCCGCCGCCTGCCTATGCACGGCTTGGCGGCGAGATCATCGCTTCGCAGCTTCGCGACGTCGGCATCGATCTGGAAATCATTCCGGTCGAATGGGCGCAGTGGCTGGACCAGGTGTTCACCAAGAAGGATTACGACCTGACGATCGTCTCCCACACCGAGCCCAACGACATCGATATCTATTCGCGCAAGGATTATTACTTCAACTACGACAACCCGGCCTTCGACAAGGTGATTGCCGATCTCGGCGTCACCTCCGACGAGGCCAAGCGCAAGGAATTGCTGGGGCAAGCGCAGAAGATCCTGGCGGACGATGCCGTGGTCGGCTTTCTCTACGAACTGCCGAAGGTCGGCGTCTGGGACGCCAAGCTGCAAGGGTTATGGGAAAATGCTCCGATCCAGGCCAACGACCTGACTAAGGTGAAGTGGAGCGAGTGAGGACTCAGGCTGCCTGGCGGAACTTGCGCTCCGTCACACCCCCCTCTGCCCTGCCGGGCATCTCCCCCGCAAGGAGGGAGATTGCACCCTCCTTTATGCTTTCGCCAAACGCCGACGTCGAACGCTGGTCGACGACACAGAAACTGCCAAGCTCCTCCCTTGGGGAGATGTCCGGCAGGACAGAGGGGGGCGCCACAGAACGACACCGTCACCTGTTGTCTGCCCCCGGCAACGCAGCCGTCCCCCACCTTCCATGACCGCCTACCTCCTAAAACGCCTCGCCATCGCTGTCGCCACGCTGGTGCTGGCTTCAATGGTGGTGTTCGCCGTGCTGGAGATCCTGCCCGGGGACCCGGCGCGGCTGATGCTGGGCATGAACGCCAGTGCCGACCAGGTCGAATTGCTGCGCAACCAGATGGGCCTCAACGCGCCGCTGGCTTGGCGCTACCTGCACTGGGCCGGCGGCCTGCTCAGCCTCGATTTCGGCCGCTCCTACACCTATTCGGTGCCGGTCATCGATCTGGTGCACGAGCGGCTTGCCGTCTCGCTGCCGCTGGCGCTGATTGCGCTTGCGCTCTCCACCATCATCGCGATTCCGGTCGGCCTGTTTTCCGCCAGCCGGCGTGGACGGGCCGGTGATACGATTTCCATGGGCGCCGCACAGCTTGGCGTCGCCGTGCCGAATTTCTGGTTCGCGCTGATGCTGATCTATGTCTTCGCCGTCTGGCTGCGGCTGGTTCCTGCCGGCGGCTTTCCCGGTTGGGGTGCCGGCGTCTGGCCAGCCTTGAAATCGCTGCTGCTGCCGGCAGTGGCGCTTGCCTTGCCGCAAACCGCGATCCTGGCGCGCGTCACCCGCTCGGCGCTGATCGAGGTGCTGAACGAAGACTATATCCGCACGGCCCGCGCCAAAGGCCTGCCCTACCGCGCAGTCTTATGGCGGCATGCACTGCGCAACGCCATGATCCCGGTGCTGACCATCCTTGGGCTGCAATTCGCCTTCCTGCTTGCCGGCACCATCATCATCGAGAATGTCTTTTACCTGCCCGGCCTCGGCCGGCTGGTGTTCCAGGCCATCACCCAGCGCGACCTGATCGTCGTCGAAAGCGTCGTCATGCTGCTTGTTGCCGCCGTCACCGCGGTCAATCTTCTCGTCGATCTTTCCTATGCGGTCGTCGATCCGCGCCTGAGAAGCCGGCAATGACGCTGCACATCGACATGTCAGAAGAGACGTTCGGCAGCATCCTGGCCAAGGCGTTCAGGAATACCGCCTTCGTTGCCGGTTTCATCATCACCCTGCTGATCCTGGCAATGGCTGTAGTCTCTTATGTTTGGACGCCCTACGACGTCACAAAGCTGGTGATATCGGACAAGACTCAGGCACCCGCGCTCGCGCACTGGTTCGGCACCGACCATTTCGGCCGCGACATCCTGTCGATGGTCATGATCGGCGCCCGCAATTCGATTGCCGTTGCGCTGGTCGCGGTCGGCATTGGCATGGGCGTCGGCGTGCCGCTCGGCGCCTTTGCAGCGGCACGCGGCGGCCTCGTCGACGAAGCGCTGATGCGGCTGAACGATCTCGTCTTCGCCTTCCCGGCTTTGCTGTCGGCGATCATGATCACCGCCATCTTCGGGCCGGGTGCCGTCAACGCCATCATCGCCATCGGCATCTTCAACATTCCGGTCTTTGCGCGCGTCGCCCGAGCCGGCGCCCTGGCGATCTGGCCGCGCGAGTTCATTCTTGCTGCGCGCGCCGCCGGCAAGAGCAGCACGCAGATCACAATCGAACATGTGCTGCCCAACATCGCCACGTTGCTTCTGGTGCAAGGCACCATCCAGTTCGCTCTGGGCATCCTGGCCGAGGCCGGGCTTTCCTATCTGGGCCTGGGTGCGCAACCGCCAATGCCGAGCTGGGGCCGCATGCTGTTCGACGCCCAGACCCGCATGGTGGTGGCACCATGGATGGCGATCTTTCCGGGCATCGCCATCGTTGTCGCCGTGCTGGGGCTGAACCTCCTGGGCGACGGCATCGCCGACATCCTCGACCCGAAATCGCGGCGGCAGCGATGAGCCTGCTCGACATCGAGAACCTGTCGCTGACCATCGGCGACACGCAGATCCTCAAGGGTATGGAGCTTTCCGTCGCGCCCGGTGAGGTGATGGGGCTGGTCGGCGAATCCGGTTCCGGCAAATCGATGACCGCGCTGACGGTGATGCAGCTTCTGCCCCATGCCGCTCGCGCCACCGGATGCGTCACATTCGACGGCATCGACATCCTCGCGGCAACCGAGGACCAGATGTGCGCGCTGCGGGGCGACGACATCGGCATGGTGTTCCAGGAGCCGATGACGGCGCTCAATCCGGTCAAGACCATCGGCGAACAGGTTGCCGAAGGCATTCGCTGGCACACCAAGGCCAACCGCGCCGAGGCAGAAGACCGGGCGCGAAAGATGCTCGACCGCGTCGGACTGCCCGAAGCGAAATTCCCGATGTCGCGCTACCCGCACGAACTGTCAGGCGGCCAGCGCCAGCGCGTCGTCATTGCCATCGCCTGCGCGCTGAAGCCGAAGCTGCTGATCGCCGACGAACCGACGACGGCGCTCGACGTGGTGCTGCAGGCACAGATCCTCGACCTCCTGCGCGACCTCGTCGCCGAAAGCCGCATGGGTCTGCTCCTGATCTCGCACGACCTCGCCGTGGTGACCGAGATGGCCGACCGCATCACCATCCTGCGCCGCGGCGAGGTCATGGAGGCCGGCGACACGGCGCGCACGCTATCCGAACAGCTCCACCCCTACACGCGCCAATTGGCGCAAGCATCGATGCATGTGCCGGCGCGCGCCAGGCCGCATGGCATCGAGACGGGCCGCCCTTTGCTCCAGGTCGAGGGCGTGACCCGCGACTATCCCGGCCGGCGCACCTCGCTGTTCAAGCGCGCGCCTGGTATCCGCGCCGTCGACGATGTCTCGCTGTCGATGGCGCCGGGTCAATCCGTGGCGCTGGTCGGCCGCTCCGGTTGCGGCAAGTCAACGCTCGCCCGCATGATCCTGGCGCTGGATCGGCCGACATCGGGCTCGATCCGCTTTCGCGGCGAGACCATCACCGGCAAGACCGAAGCCGAGCTGAAGCCGGCGCGACGTGACATGCAGGTCGTTTTTCAAGATCCCTACGGCTCCTTCGACCCGCGCCAGAAGGTCGAGAAACTGGTCGCCGAACCTCTGCATGTGCTGGAGAAAAAGCCGACACGCGCCGAGCGCCGCGAGATGGTGGCGCATGCCCTGCACGAAGTCGGCCTCGGCATCAGCGACATGGACAAATATCCGCACGAATTTTCCGGCGGCCAGCGCCAGCGCCTGTCGATCGCCCGCGCCATCATCACCCGCCCGAAACTCGTCGTCGCCGACGAGCCGGTCTCGGCGCTCGACGTCTCGATCCGCGCCCAAATCCTCGATTTGTTCGCCGAGCTCAACCAGAAGCTCGGCATCGCCTATCTCTTCATCACCCACGACCTGACCGTGGCCCGCGCCATCACGGACGAGGTGCTGGTCATGCATGACGGCAAGATCGTCGAGCGCGGCAAGACGAGCGAGGTGCTCGATCACCCGCAGTCCGAGCCTGCCAAGGCGCTTGTCACCGCCGCCCCTGACTTGCACCGGGCGATCGCGAAGCGGCTGCGAGAGCAAGGCTGATCAGGAGAGACGGCGCCCAATCACTCCTGCGGCTTCACCACATCGACCGGGCTGATATCGAGCAGGTCGAGCGTGCGGCGCAGCAGGCGGATCTCGCTCTCGGCCAATTGCGAATCCGCCTTGGCGATCTCCGCCATATGTTGGGCCAATTGCTTGCGCCGTTCGACGTCGAGATCGCGAAACAGCGCGATGGCCTGCGAGCCATTGGTCTCGTAGCCGAACTCATTGAGATATTCGATGACGCTGTCGATGCTGCTTTCCTGAATGCCGAAGGCGTCCTTGCAGATGCGCCGGAAGGCGATCATCTCGCTCTCGCTGACCGACCCGTCGGCCAGGATCATGCGAAACAGCATCAGCAGTTCCGCCGACAGGACCGGATCGTCCGCCACCTTGCGCACGCCCGGGTCGCCGTCGAAGATCTGACGTATCTGGTCCAGCAATGCGAATGCCATCAGGAGCCTCTTTCCGGGTTAACCACACACAAACACAAATCCAAGCGCCATGCGCCTGGATAGAGGTAGCGCGGAATCGATCTTGCGCAAACAGGGCGGCCGTGGTCGAACGCCCGTTATCTCAGCCGGCCGGACCCCTCCATACATCAGATGATCGACCTTAGCATCCAGACCGTCGCCATGCTCGCTTTCGCCGCCTTTGCCGCGGGCTTTGTCGATTCGATCGCCGGCGGCGGCGGCCTGATCACGGTGCCGGCGCTGCTGCTTGCCGGCTTCACGCCGGTCCAGGCGCTCGCCACCAACAAATTGCAAGGCATGTTCGGCTCGGGCTCGGCGACCATCCACTATGCATCGAAGGGTCATGTCGACCTCCGCCGGCAATTGTCGGCGGCGCTTCTGGCCCTTGTCGGAAGCGCGATCGGCGCCTTGCTGGCGACGATCGTGCCGGGTGACATTCTGCGGGCTGCCCTGCCCATCGTGCTGATTGCCATCGCGCTCTATTTCGCGTTCAAGCCCAACATGAACGATGTCGATCGCGCCGAGCGGCTATCGCCGTTCCTGTTCGGACTGACCCTGGTGCCCGCCATCGGCTTCTACGATGGCCTGTTTGGACCGGGCGCAGGCTCCTTCTACATGCTGGCCTTCGTGGCGCTTGCCGGCTACGGCGTGCTCAAGGCGACGGCGCATACCAAGCTGCTCAACTTCGCTTCCAACATCGGCGGCTTCATCGTCTTCGCGGCCTTCGGCGTCGTCTACTGGAAGATCGGCCTGATGATGGGCGTCGCCCAGTTCGTCGGCGCCCGCGTCGGCGCCAGCCTGGCCATGCGCATCGGCGCAAAACTGATCAAGCCGCTGCTGGTGATCGTGTGCCTGGCGCTTGCTGTGAAGCTGCTGGCCGACCCGGCGAACCCGCTGCGGGCCCTGATTGGTGTGTGATCACGTGCCCTGATAGAATGCTGCTGTTCGAATCATGTTGGAGGAGCCACACATGAATCTTAGCGCACCTACGCAGATCGTTTTTATCATTTCCGTTGTTATCGCCATCATCGGCGTCCTCGCCGCGCTTGGTGTTCTCTCATTCATTCCACTCGCATCGGTGTGGATTGTTCTTATTGCTTTCATCGTGCTTGCCGGCGGCTGCTTGATGCGCGGCGCCTGACCATTTCCCTTGAAGTGGGGACGAGGAGCGCCCGGCCAAAAGCCGGGCGCTTTTGATTCCAGCCCCGGGTCTGCTAGATTTGACTTGGCGCAAGGATGGCCGATGCCCATCGAGATGCAACCCCAGCAAGAGCAGGATCGATCCGTCGCCGGGCGGTTCGAGATGCGCCGGCGCCTGCCCGATCCTCGACTTCAGCGCATTGTGTCAGACATTTGCGGCTATCGCGAAATGGCGCCCGGCCATATGCGCAACATCGAATACGCGTCGCTCACCGTACCGCTGGTCATCAGCTTCGCCGAACCCTTCGCCATCGGCCTCGGCAAGGCGCCCGGCGACAATGACCGCTTCGCCAGTTTCGCCGCCGGCCTCTTTGCCGGACCGGTGGTGATCGAATCCTTCGGCGGCGCCTGCTGCGTCCAGGTCAACTTCACGCCGCTTGGAGCACGCCGTTTCTTCCGCCTGCCGATGAGCGAACTGACAGACAGCATGGTCGTCCTCGACGACGTGCTTGGCGCGCAAGGCTTGGCGCTGCGTGAACGGCTGGGTAATGCGCCGGATTGGACGACGCGTTTCGACATGGCCGAAGCCTTCGTCACCGCCCGTCTCGAGAACGCCGCGGAAACGCCGCTCGAAATCGCCTGGGCCTTTGACCGCATCATCACATCCGGCGGCCGGACCCGCATTGCATCAATCGGCGAAAGGCTGGGCTGGAGCCGCAAACATCTCGCCGCCGGTTTTTCCAACGCCATCGGCATCGGCCCCAAGACACTGTCGCGCATCGTCCGCTTCAACCGGGCGCTCGGCCTGTCGAGGCAGCAGATCGCCGACTGGGCGGATATAGCCGCCGATTGCGGCTATGCCGACCAGGCGCATCTGGTGCGCGAATTCCGCGACCTCGCTGGCGAGACGCCAACCGCGCTTTCAGTCAGGTAACATTTCTTCAAGACCCTGGAACGGCCTTCGATCACCGTGGGATATCGACCAACCCCATTGAAGGAGTTCCCATGCCCACCACCACTGAAGCGCCCCGCCTCTATCCTGCTTTGCGCTACAAAAAAGCGGCAAAAATGATCGACTGGTTGGGCGAAGCCTTCGGCTTCAGCGTTCGTGCCCGCTATGGCGAAGGCGATGCCGTGCACCATGCCGAACTGGTCTTCGGCTCCTCGATGATCATGCTGGGCACGGTGCGCGACGACGACTACGGCAAGATGGTCGGCGAACCCGGCTCAGGCGGCGGCAAGTCGATCTACATTGCCGTCGATGATGCGGATGCCGCCTATGCCAAGGCCAGGAAGGCCAGCGCCACGATCATCCAGGAATTGACCAACCGCGACTATGGCAGCCACGAGTTCATCTGCCGCGACCCGGAAGGCAACGTCTGGTCGTTCGGCACCTACTGGCCGAAGGTTGGCGAGAAGGCCTGAGCCAACCTGTGCCGGGAATTACCGCGCCAGTGCAAAGATCGCGTCGCAGTCGAGATGGGTCTCCAACTCGGCTGCGACCTCGTCCAGCGCCCGCTCGACCTCGGCCCGGTAATCGATGCCACCGCTCTTGATGCCGAGGCTTTCGAGGAATTTCCCGCGAAAGCCGTCGGCGCCAAACAGGCCATGCATATAAGTACCCAACACCTTGCCGTCGGCCGACACCGCCCCATCCTCGATGCCATTGATGATTGCCGACGGTCTCAGTGTATCCGGCCCTGTGGTGCGGCCGAGATGGATTTCGTAGCCTTCGAGCGGCAGGTCGTATTGTACCGAACGGGCGCTGACATTGCGCACCGTCTTTTCCGGTTCCATCACCGTTTCGACGTCGAGCAGGCCGAGCCCTTCGGCTTCGGTGACGCTGCCTTCGATGCCGTCGGGATCGCGCACCATACGGCCGAGCATCTGGAAGCCGCCGCAGATGCCGACGACATGGCCGCCGCGCTCGCGGTGCGCGAGCAGGTCGCGATCCCAGCCGTTCTCGCGGAACTTCAGAAGATCGCCGATGGTCGACTTCGAGCCTGGAATGACCACCAGACCGGCATCGGCGGGCAGCGGTTTTCCCGGCGGCACGAACACCACCTCGACCTGCGGCTCGGCCTTGAGCGGGTCGAGATCGTCGAAATTGGCGATACGGCCAAGCACCGGCACGGCGACCTTCAGCGCGCGCGCTTCGCCGGACGCCAGCCGTTCCAGCACCACCGAATCCTCTGAAGGCAACCGCCCTGCTGCCTTCAGCCACGGTACGATTCCAAAACAGCGCCATCCCGTAAATGTCTCGATCGACTTCAGGCCGTCGTCGAACAGCGAAACATCGCCGCGGAACTTGTTGATGAGGTAGCCGACGATCATGCGCCGGTCCTCTTCCGGCAGGATCAGATGGGTGCCGGCAACCGAGGCGATGACACCGCCGCGATCGATGTCGCCGACCAGCACCACAGGCACATCGGCGCGCGTGGCAAAGCCCATATTGGCGATATCGCGGCTGCGCAGGTTGATCTCGGCCGGCGAGCCGGCGCCCTCGACGATGATGAGATCGACGCCCTCGCCGACCTTGCCCCAGGAGTCCAGCACGGCGTCCATCAGCTGGCCCTTCATCGCCTGGTAGTCGCGCGCCCACGCTTCGCCGAACATTTTGCCCTGCACGATGACCTGCGCGCCGACATCAGTCTGCGGCTTCAGCAGCACCGGGTTCATGTGGACCGATGGCGTGACACCGCAAGCGATCGCCTGCAGCCATTGCGCGCGGCCGATCTCGCCGCCGCCGGCTTTATCGCCGGGGATATCGGCAACGGCGGCGTTGTTCGACATGTTCTGCGGCTTGAACGGCCGCACCTTCAACCCACGCTTCTTTGCCGCACGGCAGAGGCCGGCGACCAGCACCGTCTTGCCGACGTCGGAACCCGTGCCTTGCAGCATGATCGCTTTGGCCATCAGCCCCTGCCCTGCGCCGCGGTTCCGGTAATGTCGGATTTCTGCGCCAGCGGCCCGCCGCGCCAGATGTACAGTGCCAGCAATGGCTCCTTGCCCGTGCGCATGGCGTGATTGACGTTGGACGCGTGGTGGACGACCTCGCCGGCCGTGCGCATGCAAAAGCCGCTCTCGCCCATGCGCCATTCGGTGCCGCCGGTCAGCGGAATGTAGATTTCCTCGGCAACGTGATGGTGGTCGGGATAGACGATATCCGGCCCAAGGATCAGCAGGCCGGCGGCGACCGCGTCATCGGCGAAGTGGCCTCGGGTGCCGAACACTTCCAGCCAGCCGTAATTGTCGATGAACTCTTTTCCGAAATCCGCCTCGCTATACGTCTGCCCCCAGCGGAAATCATTCCGACGCTCGGCAAGCAGTTGCACCAGCGGCTTGGCATCCGGCGGCGCCAGTTCGGCGGCGCAACCAAGATGGCGCAGGCAGGCAAGCGGATGCGGCTCCAGCGTACGGGCCGGCATGTCCCAGCCGATCCGCGCCACGGCATCGCGCACCAGGGCGTGATCGACGGACGCAAGGTATGCGTGGAACCGATCCAGCAGTTCATCGAATTTTGTCGTCACATCTTGCTCCGGACATGCATTGGTGCACAGCCGCTCCGCAGAGGGTCGGGTTGCGCGGCGGCATCATTGGTCTAGATTGGTGCGCGCGCAAAGCCAAAAACGACAGGCCAGCAGGTCGAAGATCAGGGAGCACGCCATGGACGCCGCGGTCGATGCGAGCACCAGCCAGTTCGAACTCAACGAGGAACAGCGCGCCATCCAGGAGATGGCGCAGGCCTTCGCCGCCGACCGGGTCGCGCCGAATGCACTCGATTGGGACCGCAACAGGCATTTCCCGGCCGACGTGATCCGCGAGACCGGGCCGCTCGGCCTCGGCGGCATCTATATCAGGGACGATGTCGGCGGTTCGGCACTTGGCCGGCTCGATGCCGTGCTGATCTTCGAGGCTCTGTCGCATGCCGATCCGGCCTTTTCGTCCTTCATCTCGATCCACAA
The DNA here is from genome assembly GCF_020164875.1 of Mesorhizobium sp. CO1-1-8. Lineage (NCBI taxonomy): Bacteria > Pseudomonadati > Pseudomonadota > Alphaproteobacteria > Hyphomicrobiales > Phyllobacteriaceae > Mesorhizobium > Mesorhizobium sp. CO1-1-8. The sequence goes on from NZ_JAIUGZ010000005.1 coordinate 12,958, forward strand.
CATGGTGGCCTCGATGATCGACCGTTTCGGCAATGACGAACAGCGCCAGCGCTTCCTGCCGAAACTCACTTCGATGGAATGGCTGGCCAGCTACTGCCTGACCGAACCCGGCTCCGGCTCCGACGCCGCGGCGCTCAAGACCCGTGCGGTGAAGAGCGGCGACGACTATGTCCTCAACGGCACCAAGCAGTTCATCTCCGGTGCCGGCGACAGCGATGTCTATGCCGTCATGGTGCGCACCGGTGCCGACGGACCGAAAGGCATTTCCACCATCGTCGTGCCCAGAGATGCGCCAGGCCTCTCCTTCGGCGCCAACGAGCACAAGATGGGCTGGCACATGCAGTCGACCCGCCAGGTCATTTTCGAGGATTGCAAGGTACCGGCGGAAAACCTTTTGTCCGGCGAAGGCACCGGCTTCGGCATTGCCATGGCCGGTCTAGACGGCGGCCGGCTCAACATATCAGCCTGTTCGCTGGGCGGCGCGCAGTCAGCACTCGACAAGGCACTTTCCTACACCGCCGAGCGCAAGGCCTTCGGCTCGAAGATCAACCAGTTCCAGGCTTTGCAATTCAGGCTGGCCGACATGGAGACCGAGCTGCAGGCAGCGCGTATCTTCCTTTATGCCGCCGCCTCGAAACTCGACCGCAAGGCGCCGGATGCCGGCAAATGGTCGGCGATGGCCAAGCGCTTCGTCACCGACACCGGCTTCAATGTCGCCAACGATGCGCTGCAACTGCTCGGCGGCTACGGCTACCTGCACGACTACGGCATCGAGAAACTGGTGCGGGACCTGCGGGTGCACCAGATCCTCGAAGGCACCAACGAGATCATGCGCGTCATCATTGCTCGCGCGCTGATTGGCCGTTGAGATCACCAAAATTCGGAGAGAGACAATGACCACCATCGCCTTCATCGGTCTCGGCAACATGGGCAATCCAATGGCCGCCAATCTGGTCAAGGCTGGGCACCAAGTGCATGGCTTCGACCTGGTACCCGAGAATTTGACCGTCGCGCGCGAACACGGCGTCGTCATCATGGCCAACGGGCCGGCCGCGGTGAAGGATGCCGACGTGGTGATCACCATGCTGCCTGCGGGCAAGCATGTGCTGTCGGTCTATGAGGACATCGCGCACAAGGCGAAAAAGGGCGCGCTGTTCATCGACTCCTCGACCATCGACGTCGAATCGGCGCGCAAGGCGCATGCCATTGCCGCCAAGCACGGCCTGCTGTCCATCGATGCGCCCGTCTCGGGCGGCACCGGCGGTGCTACGGCCGGCACGCTGACCTTCATGGCGGGAGGCTCCGATGATGCCTTCGTCGCTGGCGAGCCGATCCTGAAGCCGATGGCCGGCCGCATCGTCCATTGCGGCGGCGACGGCGCCGGCCAGGCGGCAAAGATCTGCAACAACATGATCCTCGGCATTTCGATGATCGGTGTCGCCGAAGCCTTCGTTCTGGCCGAAAAACTCGGGCTGTCGCATCAGGCGCTGTTCGACGTCGCCTCGACCTCCTCCGGCCAGTGCTGGTCCTTGACCACCTACTGCCCGGTGCCCGGGCCGGTGCCGACTTCGCCCGCAAACAGGGACTACAACCCAGGATTTGCCGCAGCACTGATGCTGAAAGACCTGAGGTTGTCCCAGGAAGCCGCGCAAGGTGCGGGTGCTGTAACGCCGCTTGGTGCCGAAGCAGCCCAGCTCTATGCCTTGTTCAACGCCCAGGGACATGGCGGCGTCGATTTCTCCGGCATAATTAATTTTCTCAGGGGTAACCCAGCGTAACCCACGGATTTGGCGGGTTTTTCCGGTTTCCTTCGGTGGAAAAAATGCAAATTTAGATTTGCTTAAGCTCTCGATAACTCCGCGGTAACGATGTCCCTATAAAACGGACTGCGAGGCGGACATATCTCATCCGCCCGGCGCTCCGGATCAGGTCTCGCGTACCGGAGCCCGTAAGTTTCGATAAGTGCCATAAGTTTCGCAAAGTGTTTGCGTAGCGAAGCGCCATGCGTATCTGGCAAAGCCGCGTTCCCGATGGAGCGCGGTTTTTGCGTTTTGCCCTGCAGCACGTTTCGAGACATCGACCTACCCTCACATGCGCCCGCGGGCGCCTTCCGGATCATAGGGCGAGCCGGCGATCACCTTTGCCGCGCGGCGCTCGCCGAGGATGGACACCTCGAGCTCGGTGCCGGGCGACACAAGGTCCAGGGGCAACAGCGCAAGTGCGATGTCGTGACCAAAAGTATAGGAGTAGCCTGCCGACGTGACGTGGCCGACGAGTTTGCCTTCGCGGTAGACGCCCTCGAAGGCGAACGCGCTCGCACCGACCGTATCGATCGACAGCGTGGCGATCCGGCGTGTCACCTGCTTCTGTTTTGCGACCAGTGCCGCCCGGCCGATGAAGTCTCCCTTGTCGAGGCTGACGAAGCGCTCGAGACCGCTTTCCCAGGCTGACAATTCGAGATTCATGTCGCGATACATGGCGCGGTAGGATTTATCGAGACGAAGCGATTCCAGCGCTTGAAGTCCGACCAGCCTCAGCCCGTGTGCCTCTCCCGATGCCAAGAGCGCATCCAGCAAATGCCGCTGATAGCAGAGCGGATGATAGAGTTCCCATCCCAGTTCGCCCGAATAGTTGACGCGCAGCAGCCGTACGTCGCTGGCCATTCCGACAGTGCCGGACTGCACGCTGAACCATGGGAAGGCCTCGTTGGAGAGGTCGATCTCCGTCAGCGGCTGCAATATGTCGCGCGCCTTCGGCCCAACCACCGTGAAGCTGCCGCGATCCTCGGTGACGTTGCGCAGATGCACGCTGCCGTCTTTCGGCAACAGCCGGCTGAGATCGTCAAGGTTCCAGCGCTCGGCGCGCGGCGTCGATATGAGGTAGAACAGGTCGCTCTGCAGCCGCGCCACCACATACTCGGCCTGCACGCCGCCGGCTGGCGTCAGGTGATGGGCAAGAGCGACACGACCGGGACTCGGCAGTCTGTTGGCCAGGATTCCGTCGAGCCAGTCGCTTGCGCCCGGTCCGCTGACCTCGAACTTGGTCATTGGTGTCATCTCGACCAGGCCAGCGGCCTGGCGGACAGCCTGGACCTCTGCGGCGACGTGGTTCCCTTTGGGGGTCCAGCGCCAGCTGTAGACGTTGCGCGCTTCGACACCCGCGGGCGCAAACCAACTCGGCATCTCCCAGCCGTTCAACACATCCCATACCGCGCCGAGCTGGCTTAGACGGTCATAGGAAGGGGCCGTTTTCTGCGGTCGCGCCGTTGGCATGTCCTGGCCAGGATAGTGCTGCGCGGCGTGGGTGCCCCAGGCTTCCCGGACCTTTGCCCGGGTCCAGTTCTTGTTGGCATAGTGGCCGAACCGGCGGGGATCCAGCTCCGCCGTGTCGATGCTGTTGCCACCCTCCACGATCCGTTCGGAGAGGTAATAGCCAATCGCACCGCCCCAAAGGATGCCCCCTGGCACTCCTTCGGCGAGCCAGACATTCTCTAGGCCCCACGCCTGCCCCATCAGCGGCAGTTCATCGGCTGTCATCTGGAAAGGTCCTCGCACATTCCGCTTGATGCCGGCGCGTCCGAGCGCGGGAACCAGTTCGGTCGCGCGTTCCCAGTTCCAGGACACAGCGTCGAAATCTTCATCGAGCAGATCGGCGCCGAACCATTCCGGGACGCCGTTTTCGGCGAACAGCTTGAGCTGCTCGGTGCGCTCATAGGGGCCGAACATCAGCCCATCTCCCTCTTCGCGCAGATAGCCCTCGTAACCCTCGTCCCTGAGGATCGGCATCTCCGGAAGACCAAGCCGTTTGCGTTCCACAATTTCGGGAACCGCCTCGGTGATCCAGTACTGATGCAGGATCGGGATCGCGGGAATGTCCAGGCCCAGCATGGCGCCTGTCTGGCGTGCGTAATTGCCGGTCGCAAGGATGACATGTTCGCAAACGATGTCACCGCGCGAGGTCTGGACCTTCCACTCGCCGCTCGGCATCCGCTCGAAACCCACGACCTCGGTATCAAGATGGATCTTCGCGCCGAGGTCGCGTGCACCCTTGGCCATGGCCTGGGTGACGTCGGCCGGTGCAATGTGGCCGTCATCGGGGTGGTAAAGCGCACCCAGCATGCTGTTGTTGTCGAGCAGCGGCCAGATCTCGCGCGCTTCGGCGGGCGATACGATCCGGGCCCGCACACCCTGGACCTCGGCAACGTCCATGTAGCTTTTGTACTCGTCCAGCCTGTCGCGCGTGTTGGCAATGCGCAATTGCCCGCATTTGTGCCAGCCGACGTTCTGGCCCGTCTCCGCCTCCAGGCCCTCGTAGATTTCGATCGACCTGGCGATCATGCGGCCGACATTGCGGCTGCGCGCGTAAGAGGGGATGAGCCCCGCGGCATGCCATGTCGACCCGGCTGTAAGCTGTGTTCGCTCCAGCAATGCCACATCGGTCCAGCCGCGCTTTGCCAGGCCGTAGAGAATGCCGGCACCCACACAGCCGCCACCGACCACGACCGCACGAAAGGAACTCACCATATGCGCATGCCTTTGTATGAAATTGCCACCGGTCCACATGAACGCATTCGCATACTGTCAGACAGCATCCGGCTTTTCAGCATATTTCCTTGTTTGGAACGCAGCAGTGGTCACCCGACTGTTGGGCCACAATGCCGGCCGAACTTTCAGCTGTCGCGCGCGCGTTTAGGCTGCGTTTTTGCGTTTGCCCAGCTATATTCCGATTGCAGCATTCGGGACCGGATATGATCTTCGTTGATCAGCACGATCGGCGCATCGGCTCCCTCGACCCTGACGACCAGCAGGCGCAGGCTCCATGTGCCGGCTGTCCGGACAGCGGTCGAATAGGCCGTGCCCTTGCCCTTGGCACCGTGGACGGGAATGCCGAACTGGGCGTCACCAGCCCCATTCGCATTGACGTTGAGATGGCCGCCGACCCAGAAACTGTCGGTCAAATCGTCACCCAACGCCGCCTTGACGCGGTCGTCGGCGCGAAGCCTGTCCATCGTCATGTGATAGGCATCGCTGCCTTTCAGGACGTAGGGAATGCTGCCCACCGTCGCCGCACAGCCGCCGATCGCCACCACCCAGACGACCAGCCCGGCGAGTGCCCAGTTGCGCTGCGTCTTGCGAAACTGTTCCGCGTCACGCCAGGCGCGGTTCTGCCAGGCCCAGCGGCTGCCGCGCGCGCCCAGCACGATGATCATGATGATGTTGACGACAGGGATCAGCGCCAGCAGCGCAATGAAGGTGCTGTTGCCGATGCCCCAGATCCAGTTGAGGAAAAATGCGCCCCAGTTCCAGCGGTCGAGTTCGGCTGGAATTTCAGCCGGCTGATTGAGCGGTTGTCCGGCCATCGTGTCCCCCATCGGTAACGTACCGACCGATTCTAACGCATGCGCTCCTCGATGCGCAAAATCAAAGTTCTGCAGCCTCGGTCAGGTCTTGTTGGACAGCCGCCGAAAATTTGCTTTCACGGCACGACTTGCCGGCTTCAGCGCGGCGCTGATCGAGCGCTCCACCGCGACACCGTTGAACAGCGATGGCGTTCGGCCGGAAAAGACTTCCGGCCAGAACCGCGATGCCGATTGCAGGAAAGACATTTGTGCCGCAAACGCGCCTTCGGCCATGGCGGCGGTCTTCTCGTTGACCGCACGCGCGGTCTCCGTGCTCCATGGCTGGCTGCTCCCGCCATCCATGGCCATCAACGGCAGCCGCATCATCGCCACCAGCGGCGCCAGCATCAGGTCGCCGCCGATGCTGGCCGCCTCTTGCGCCCGTCGGCTCTTGCCGGTCTTTCTCATGGAAATACCCCTCTTGTGGCGGCCGAGTCAGCCGCAGCTCCACACACTACGCGCCTGTGATGGAATTCGTTCCCTCCCCGCTTCACCATGATCTCAAGCCTGGGCGCTCCCGCCGAGGAGCGCCCAGCCGAGGGGTCGAGTTTCTACCGCTTGCGAAGATCGGCTTGCGCCAGATCCAGCGCCTTCGAGATGCGGTCGCAGGCCATATCGATCGTATCGCGGGTCCAGATAAGCGGCGGCGACAGAATCATCGTGTCGCCGGTGGCGCGCAGCATCATGCCATTCGCGATGGCGTGATCGCGCACAGTTACCGCCGCACTCCCAGCCGGAAGGAACCGTTCCTTGGTCGCCTTGTCCTTGACGATCTCGATCGCGCCCATCAGTCCGATCGAACGCACCTCGCCGACCAGATCATGCCCGGCAATCCGCTCCTGCAACGCCTTGGCGAAGTAAGGGCCGGTATCGTTCCGGACACGATCGACCAGCCCTTCCCGCTCGATGATCTCGAGGTTCTTCAACGCCACGGCGCAGGCCACCGGGTGCCCGGAATAGGTATAGCCGTGATTGAACTCGCCGCCCTTCTCGACCAGCGTCGAGGCGATGCGGTCGCCAACCAGCAATGCCGACAGCGGCTGATAGCCCGAGGTCAGCGCCTTGGCGGTGGTGATCGTGTCGGGCTCGATGCCGAGCGTCTGAGCGGCGAACCACTCGCCGGTGCGGCCATAGCCGGTGATGACCTCGTCCAGCATCAGCAGAACATCGTATTTGCGGCAGATGCGCTGCACCTCCGGCCAGTAGCTGACCGGCGGTATCTTCACGCCGCCCGCCCCCATGACCGGCTCGCCGATAAAGGCGGCAACCTTGTCGGCGCCGGCTTCGAGGATGGCATCCTCGACGGCCTTGGCCGCGCGCAGGCCGAAATCATGATCGCTCTCGCCAGGCAGCGCCAGCTCATAGGCATAGGGCATCATCACATGGACGATGTTGGGCACCGCACCGTTGAGCTGCTTGTGCATACCATCCATGCCTCCGAGCGAGGTGCCGGCAACGGTCGAGCCGTGATAGGCCATCTTGCGCGAGATGATGCGGTTCTTCTCCGGCTGGCCTTCCAGCACCCAATAGTGGCGCACGAGACGCAGCGCCGTGTCGTTGGCCTCCGAGCCCGACGAACCATAGAACACCTGGTTGACGTGCTTCGGCGCGATCTCCGCCAGCTTCTTGGACAGCAGCACTGGCGTCGGCGTCGAGCATTTGAAGAAGGAGTTGTAATAAGGCAGTTCCTTCATCTGGGCATAGGCGGCCTCGGCCAGCTCGTCACGGCCATAGCCGATGTTGACGCACCACAGCCCGGCCATGCCGTCGAGGATTTCAGCCCCCTCGGAATCGTAGATGAAAGGGCCGTTGGCATGGGTGATGATGCGCGACCCGGCCCCGCGAATTTCCTTGTGGTCGGTGAACGGATGCAGATGATGCGCGGCGTCGATCTGCTGAAGCTGCTTCAGCGAATAATTCTGATAGGTCATGTCTGATCTTCCCTCTGGATTCTATCCGGCAAGCCGGGGCGAATGCTTCAGAGGCAGAGAGGTGGCGAATAGCCGATGCGGGCACACAGCCGCAAAAGCTCGGCGCGCAGCGTGCGCGGTGACGGTGTCACCGCGACCCGCAATGCGCGAGCCTCAAATGCGTCAACCAACATCCTGACGAGAGCCATGGCTGGCACCTTAAGCAATTCCAGGAAAAGTGTGAAACGGTTTTCCCGGGAAAAGCGCATAGCGCTTTCCCCTTGGGAATTGCGTCAACACAAGAGAACGAGCAAAGGATGATCGAGGTGAACCACCCTTTGCGCCGGCAATGCTCCCTTCCGGTTATGCCTTCTCGGCCAGCGCCCTTTGCAAGAAGACATATTTCATCGCCGTTTGCGCCGCCTGCGGCCGGCGGTCGCCACGGCCGCCATGCCCGCCCTCGGTCTCCTCGAAGAACAGCGTCCTGGCATGACCGGCTTCCTGCAGGCGGGCGGCCATCTTGCGCGCATGCCCGGGATGGACCCGGTCGTCCGCGGTCGAGGTGGTCAACAGCACCGGCGGATAGGCGGTATCGGCGTCGACATGCTGGTAGGGCGAGTAGGCGGAAAGCCATTTCGCGTCTTCCGGTTTTGACGGATCGCCATATTCGGCCATCCACGAGGCGCCGGGCGGCAATTCGGTGTAGCGCAGCATGTCGAGCAGCGGCACCTCGATGATGACCGCACCGAAAAGCTCGGGTCGCTGCGTCAAGGAAACGCCGGTCAGCAGGCCGCCATTCGAGCCGCCCTGGATGCCGAGCGAGGCTGCTGTCGCAATCCCGCGTCGAACGACATCCTGCGCGACCGCGGCGAAATCGTCGAAGCCGTTCTGGCGATTGCCCTTCAGCGCCGCCTGATGCCAGGCCGGGCCGAACTCGCCACCGCCGCGGATGCAGGCCTGCACATAGGCATTGCCCTTTTCCAGCCACAGCCTGCCGCGCACGCCGGCATAGCCGGGCAGCAGCGGCACTTCGAAGCCGCCATAGCCGTAGAGCAGCGTCGGCACCGGACCCTTCTGGCCCCGCCGCCTGACGACGAAATAGGGGATCATCGTGCCGTCCTTCGAGCGCGCCTCGAACTGTTCCGAGACCAGCGGCGAGGCATCGAAACGCGCCGGCTGCGACTTCACGGTGGCGAGCGTCTCGCCATTGTCGTCAGACCAGATGATCGAGCTCGGCGTCAGGAAATCGGTGAAGGAGAAGGAGACGGTGGAGCCGAAATGCTCTGCATGGCTGATGCCGACATTGCCGTTCTCGGGCAGCGCAACCGGTTTCAGCGACCAGCTGCCATCCTTGCGCTCGCAGACGATGACCTTGCCGCGCACATTGTCCATCAGGTTGATGAACAGGCGATCCTGCGTACGGGCCATGCCGGCGATCGACACGCGATATGCCGGCTCGAACAAGGTTTCCAGCGGGCCAAGCGCGCCGGTCTCGACCCAATGCGCCAGATCTAGCGAATAGAGGCCGTCAGGCTTGCAAACCGTGCCGTCGGGCGCCGTCCATGGGCTGCGCACGCCGAACACGAGCTGATCCCTGAATATTGCCGTATCGGTCATGTCGTCCGGCAGCGGCAGCTGTTTGTTTTCGCCGGAAGGCAGCCGCAGGAAGATGTGCGAGGCGAAGAAATTCAGCGTCCGGGCCAGGACCAGATAGCGTCTGTCGCCATCGAACTCGACGGCGGCGCCAACGGCGAGATCCTCTTTCTGCGCCTCGAAGATCGGTGTCGCCTCTTCAAGCTTGGTGCCGCGTTTCCAGAGCTTGATCACGCGCGGATAGCCGGAGTCGGTCTTGTCGGACTCTTCGAAGGCGGCGGAAACAATCACGGTGTCCTTGTCCAGCCAGCTGAAGCCCGACTTCGACGCCCGCGCGTGAAACCCATCTTCTACGAACGATTTAGTTTCGATGTCGAATTCACGCATCTCGCTGGCGTCGCCGCCATCCGGCGACATCGAGACCAGGCAGAGATTGAAGCCCGGATAGAGCCGGCTGGCGCCGCCAAAAACCCATTTTATCCCCTCCCTCGCCGCAAGCTGGTCGAAGTCGATGATCGTTTCCCATTCCGGCTTCTCAGTCTTGTAGGAAGCGACCGTCGTGCGGCGCCAGAGGCCGAGCACATTGGTCTTGTCCTGCCAGAAATTATAGACATGGCCGGCAATGGCGGCGCCAACCGCGATGTTGTCCTCGGCCGTCATCAGGTCGAGCGCGGTCTGGAACGACGCCTGATAGGACGGATCACCCTGAAGCTCGCCAACGGTGACCTCGTTCTGGCGATGCACCCAGTCGAGCGACTGCTTGGCTGTCCTGTCTTCCAGCCACAGGAAGGGATCGTCGGTCGAAGGAGCGGTGGCGGGCTTGGTCATGAGGTCTCCGATAAACGTGTCGCTTTTGGCACTGCCAACATCGATACGCCGTGTCCGATATTCAATATGTCAGCGCACAAGTGAGGCTTTCCGCCGACCAACCAGGCTCGCGATCGCCAGCGCAAGACAGATGAGGCCAAGCGTGATCGGCAGACCTCGCGCGCCCAGCATGTCCATGGCGGTGCCTGCCAACGGCGGCACGGCGATGCCGCCGACGCCCCACATCAGCGAGAAGGCGGCATTGCCGGCAACCAGTGTCGAGCCGGTGAAGCGCTCGCCGAGCTCGATGATCGACATCGTGTAGATGCCGTAGGAAACCGCGCCCCAGACGAAGATCATCGGCCAGATCAGCGGCGTCTCGATGAGCAGCGGCAACAGCACACAACCAAGCACCGTCAAGGAAACACAGGCGAGCCGCACAAGGCGCGCGGAAAGCCTTTCCGCCAAAAAGCCCAGCGGCACCTGCATGGCGATGTTGCCGGCAATCATCACCGACAGCAGCGCCGACATGCGGGTTTCGGCGATGCCGTGATGGGTGCCATAGACCGGCAGCAACGCCAGCGCGCCCTGTTCGAAGCCGGCAGCGACTATGACGGCAAATAAAAGTAGCCACGCCAGCGGCACGAAACCCAGGACGGAAACCTGATGCCCGGCCTCGTCGACCTTGGGCAAACGCGGCAGCACCAAGCCCAGGCAGATGCCGCACAGCACGAAGGCGGAGATGCCGACGAGGAAGGGCGGCCAGCCCTCAGTGCCGACTGCAAGCAGGCACAGTGGCCCGGCCGCGAAACCGGCCGAGATGATCGTCGAATAGACACCCATGACGCGCCCTCGCCGGGCCGGCGGCGCCAGCGCGATGACCCAGATCTCGCTCAGCACATAGAGCGGGTTGGTCACCACGCCGATCAGGAAGCGCAGGGGAAACCACAGATAGACATTTTGCGTCCAGCCGATCAGCGCCAGCACGACAGCCGAAAGGGCCGCACAGGTAAGCGCCGTGCGCCCTGCCCCGAACCGCCGCGCCAGCGCCGGGATCAATGGCGACGACAGGATGAAACCAATCGGCGTCATGGCGGCCGATAAGCCGATCATCGCTGGCGAAACGCCCTGGCGCTGCAGGATGAAACTCAGCAGCGGATAGGACAACCCTTGCGCGATGGCGAACACCGAGACGGTCGCGATCACACCGGTGATACCAGCCCATTGCATCGTCTCGTCCTTGTTCGATTCAACCAAATTCATTGTGCGCACCGCTATCGAGGCTGCAGGATTAGCGATTGAGCAACGTGGTGGTAAGCCCCTGGCGGGCGAAAACCGCTTGCTCCAGACAGTGCCTGTCAGCAGGTTGGGCTTGTCAGGAAGCTCGGCGCGCGGACGACCGATACAGCGCGAACATCACCAGCACCGCGTCGAGGCCGGCGATCACGACCGGCAGACCGAGCGGGCCGATGCCTTGCATGAGCAGGCCGGCACCGGGTGGGCCGACGATGCCACCGACGCCCCACATCAGTGCAAAGGCAGCGTTGCCAGCGACCAGCACAGAGCCCTTGAACCGGCTGCCGAGCTCGACCAGCGCCATTGTGTAGACGCCGTAGCCGACTGCGCCCATCACCAGCAGCACCACCCAGATCAGCGGCGTCATGATCAGCAACGGCAGCAGGGCCGCGCAGGTGGCGGTCGCCAGAGCGCAGACGATGATCATGGCGCGGCCGCCAAAACGCTCCGCCAGAAGGCCGAGCGGAATCTGCAGCAGGATGTTGCCCAGTGACAGCGCCATCACCAGCGAGGCCAGCACGGCTTCGGCCAGACCATAGCTGGCGCCGAAGACCGGGACCAGCGCATACGTGCTCTGCTGCACCGCCGCCGAGACCAGCACGGCAAGCAGCAGCGCCGGTGCCATTTTGGCAAAGCCGACAAGGCCGCTGGCAGGCTGGCCGTCATCCTCGAAACCGGTGAGCTTTGACGAGACGGCGTGCAAGATCACCGCGCAGAGCGTGAAGCCGGCGACACCGACAAGGAAGGGCGCCCAGCCCGACGTGCCCAGCAGGGTCAACGCGAATGGCCCGGCCGCGTAGCCGGCGCCCATCAGCGTGTTGAACACGCCCATCACCCGGCCGCGCCGCGACGGCGGCGCCAGCGATAGCGCCCACACCTCGCCAAGGATGTAGAGCGGGTTGATAACCACGCCGATGATGAAGCGGATGACGAACCAGGCCACCCAGTCTTGCAGATAGCCGATCGCGAGGAAGCAGAGCGCGCCGATCAGCGAGGAGCCGACCGCCAAATTGCGTGCACCGACCAGCCGCACCGCCGCCGGCACGAACGAAGCCGACAGAATCAGCCCGAGCGGCATCATCGCCGCCGACAGGCCGATCAGTGCCGGCGACATGCCTTGCTTCTGCATCAGCAGCGTGAACAGCGGCGAGCTCAGCCCTTGCGCCGCGCCGAACATCGCCAGCGCCGCGGTGACGCCGGCAAGCGCTGCCCACTGCGTTCCCGCTTCGCCTTCGCTCGAGCCGGTCGCGACCATGCTGATGCTGTCATCCATATGAAGTGCTGGCCGTCAGGCCGGCAAGCCCGATTAAGGTGGGTTGAGATTCAGGTCAGGCCGAGTCGAGAACGGTGGTTTTCGAGAACCGGGGCGGAGCGTACTAAAGTACGTGAGCACCGGAAGCGCAGAAAACCACTGTTCGCGGGCCGGCATCACCTGAATATCAGCGCACCTTAGCTACCGGTTCGATCCGGAGACAGGAAGGGCCGGATGACGAAATCCGCTTGCGCCAACGGGGCAACCTAATCAAGCCGATGTCGCGGCCGCGCACCTGCCGTTCCGGCATGTCGCTTCCCTCGCCCTAGTGGTCGCCGCCTCCGCAATGGCCGGACAGCCGCCGGTCCATTATGCCGCCCGCTATCGCATCCTACGAGGACCATCATGACCGCCGCCCTACAACCCTTGGAACCGGCATTGGCCGGCGATCGCGCCCGTCGCGGCGGCCGCGCCGGAAAGCGCGCCGGCGGCTCGGCCGCATTCGAGCAGCCGGCTTTCCGCCAGCTGAAGAACCCGCTGACGCCGACCAGGCTGGTCTCGGACGACGAGCTGGAATCGATCCACCTCGCTTCCTTGCGCGTGCTGCGCGAAATCGGCGTCGACGTGCTGCATGACGAAGCCCGCAGCATCATGAAGGCGCATGGCGCCGACGTGCGCGAGGGCAGCGAGCGGGTGCGCTTCGACAGCGACATGATCCTCGAACTGGTGTCGCACTGCCCGTCGGAGTTCACCATCCATGCCCGCAACCCCGCGCACAATGTGCGCTTCGGCGGCAACAATGTGATCATCTCGATGATGGCGTCGGCGCCCAATTGCTCCGACATCGATCGTGGCCGCCGGCCGGGCAACCAGCAGGACTACCGCAACTTCTTAAAACTCGCGCAGATGCACAACATCCTTAACTGCACGGGCGGCTACCCGGTCGAGCCGACCGATATCCATCCGTCCGTCCGCCACCTCGAATGCATCCGCGATCTCAGCGTGCTCACCGACAAGGTGTTTCACATCTATTCGCTCGGCAAGGAACGCAATGTCGACGGCATCGAGATCGCCAGGATCGCGCGCGGCATCAGCCACGAACAGATGCTGGAAGAGCCGTCCGTCTTCACCATCATCAACACCAATTCGCCGCTCAAGCTCGACGTGCCGATGATGGAAGGCATCATCCAGATGTCGAGCAAGGGCCAGGTCGTCGTCGTGACGCCGTTCACGCTTTCGGGAGCCATGGCGCCGGTCACCATCGCCGGCGCGCTGGTGCAGCAGAACGCCGAGGCGCTCGCAGGCATCGCCTTTGCCCAGATGGTGCGCAAGGGCGCGCCCGTCGGCTATGGCGGCTTCACCTCCAATGTCGACATGAAGTCCGGTTCGCCGGCGTTCGGCACGCCGGAATACATGAAGGCGCAACTCGTCGGCGGCCAGCTTGCCCGCCGCTACAACATCCCCTACCGCACCTCCAACACCTGCGCCGCCAACACGGTCGACGCGCAGGCGGCTTATGAAAGCGTGTTCTCGCTGTGGGGTGCCATCCAGGGCGGCGGCAATCTGATGATGCATGCCGCCGGCTGGCTCGAGGGCGGCCTGCGCTGCTCTTACGAGAAGACGATTCTGGACATCGACCTGCTGCAGATGGTGGCGGAATTCCTGACCCCGCTCGATCTTTCCGAAGAGGCACTCGGCTTCGACGCCATCCAGTCGGTGGGGCCGGGCGGCCATTTCTTCGGCACCCAGCACACGCAGGACCGCTACAAGACCGCCTTCTACTCGCCGATCCTCTCCGACTGGCGCAATTACGAGACCTGGGCAGAAGCCGGCTCACCGACGGCGCTCGAAAAGGCCAACAAAGTCTGGAAGGAACGGCTTGCGTCCTATGAAGAGCCCTATATGGACCCGGCTATCCGCGAGGAACTTAACGCCTTTGTCGACAAGCGCCGGTCCGAGGGCGGCGCGCCGACCGATTTTTGATCACCTGTGTTGTTGATGAACAGTCGACCCCCACTCCGTCGAGCGGCGCTCGACACCTCTCCCCCGATCGACGGGGAAGAGGAAAGACGCGAGCTTATGCAGGCTGGCGCCCTTCCTCTCCCTCCAGAGGGGCCACCCGATTCAATCTCTTCAAAAACGGACCTATCTAGATGAAATCTCACGTAAAAGCGGTTGTAATCGGCGGCGGCGTCGTCGGCTGCTCGGTTCTCTACCATCTAGCCAAGGCCGGCTGGACCGACATCATGCTGATCGAGCGCTCGGAGCTCACCTCCGGCTCGTCCTGGCATGCGGCGGGCGGCTTCCACACGCTGAACGGCGACCCCAACGTCGCCAAGCTGCAGGCCTATACGGTGCAGCTCTACAAGGAGATCGAGGAAATATCAGGCCAATCCTGCTCGCTGCATTTGACCGGCGGCGTGATGATGGCCGATACGCCCGAGCGCATGGACTTCCTGCGCCTTGCCCACGCCAAGGGCCGCTATCTCGGCATGGACACCGAGCTGATTACCCCGTCCGAGGCCAAGGCGATGTTCCCGCTGATGGACGAGACCAATTTCGTCGGCGCCATGTGGGACCCGGTCGAGGGCCACCTCGATCCCTCGGGCACCACCATCGCCTACTCCAAGGCGGCCAAGAAGCTTGGCGCCGAGATCGTGCTGCGCAACCGCGTCGTCGAACTGACGCAGGAGGTCGACGGCACCTGGAACGTCGTCACAGAACAGGGCACGGTGAAGGCCGAGCATGTCGTCAATTGCGGCGGCCTGTGGGCGCGCGAAATCGGCCGCATGGTCGGCGTCGAACTGCCGGTGCTGGCCATGGAGCACATGTATCTGCTCACCGAGCCGATGCCGGAGGTCGAGGAATTCAACAAGTCGACTGGCCGCGAAATGATCGGCGTGCTCGACTTCAAGGGCGAGATCTACACCCGCCAGGAGCGCAACGGCATCCTGCTCGGCACCTATGAGAAGGCCTGCAAGCCGTGGTCGCCGGTCAACACGCCGTGGGATTTCGGCCACGAATTGCTGCCGCCGGACCTTGACCGCATCGCTCCCTCGCTGGAAATCGGCTTCAAGCATTTTCCCGGCATCGAGAAGGCCGGCATCAAGCAGATCATCAACGGCCCCTTCACCTTCGCGCTCGACGGCAACCCGCTGGTCGGCCCGGTGCAGGGCCTGACCAATTTCTGGTGCGCCTGTGCCGTCATGGCCGGCTTCAGTCAGGGCGGCGGTGTCGGTCTGGCGCTGTCGAACTGGATGGTCCATGGCGACCCCGGCTTCGACGTCTGGGGCATGGATGTCACGCGCTTCGGCGAATGGGCCGGCCTGCGCTACACCAACGCCAAGGTGCGCGAGAACTATTCGCGCCGCTTCTCCATCCGCTTCCCCAATGAGGAACTGCCGGCGGCACGCCCGGCGCAGACGACGCCGCTCTACGACACGATGCTGGCCAACAATGCCGTCATGGGCGACAGCTGGGGACTTGAGACACCGCTATGGTTCGCACCTGAAGGTAAGGAACCCAGGGATATCGTCTCCTTCCACCGCTCCAACGATTTTGGGCCGATCGGCGAGGAAGTGCGCGCCACGCGTGAGCGCGTCGGCGTCACCGAGATCGCCAATTTTGCCAAATACGAAGTCTCGGGACCCGGGGCCGAGGATTTTCTCAACCGGCTGATGACCAACCGCATGCCGAAGACCCGCCGCATCGTGCTGACGCCGATGCTCAACGAGTTCGGCAAGCTGATCGGCGACTTCACCATCGCCAAGGCAGCAGAAGACCGCTTCATGATCTGGGGTTCGTCGGCGGCGCAGAAATACCACATGCGCTGGTTCGAGAAGCACCTGCCGAAGGACGGAACGGTGCGCATCCACCGCTTCGACCAGACCCTGGTCGGCCTGTCGATCGCCGGGCCGAGATCACGGGACTTGCTGCAGAAACTGGTCGATGTCGACGTCTCGACAAAAGCCTTCCGCTTCATGGATTTCCGCGAGATGGCGGTTGGCGGGGCGCCCTGCATGGTCAACCGCATCACCTACACCGGCGACCTCGGCTATGAAATCTGGATGGCGCCGGCCTACGAGCGCCTGGTTTATAAAGCGATCAAGGACGCCGGCGAGGAATTCGGCCTTGTCGATTTCGGCATGCGCGCGCTGCTCTCCATGCGCCTCGAAAAGAATTTTCCCACCTGGTTCCGCGAGTTGCGGCCGATCTACGGACCGTTCGAAGGCGCGATGGACCGCTTCATCAAGCTCGAGAAGAACGATTTCATCGGCCGCGAGGCTGCCGCCAAGGAACAGGCCGAGGGTCCGAAACTGCGCCGCGTTTCCTTCATCGTCGATGCCGCCGACGCCGACGTCATGGGTGACGAGCCAATCTGGGCCAAGGTCAGCAAGGATTACGGCACGGTGGAAAAGCCGCATGGCTATGGCGCGCCGCGTTTCGACAAGGGCGGCAAGGAAATACGCGGCTCCAAGGCTGCCGAAGGCGCTTCCGCCGTGCGTGGGATCGTCGATGGCGACTGGCGCGTGGTCGGCTGGGTCACGTCGGGCGGCTATGCCCATTATGTGCAGAAGTCGATGGCACAAGGCTACGTGCCGGCGGCTCTTGCCGAAGACGAAAGTGCCGGACTGTTCGAGATCGAGATCCTCGGACACCGCCGGCCGGCCCGCATCAACGTCGAAGCGCCCTTCGACCCGAGCGGCGAGAAGATGCGGACCTGAGGCTCGACCATGGACAGCGCGGGGCCGAAGGGCAGCTTTGGCCGCCATCGCAAGATCATGCCGTTCGAGCCAGGCTCGATCGAGGCCCTGCGCGACGCCTCCCGCCAGAAGGCGGCGTCGCTCAACCAGCATGTGCTGGGCTATGGCGCGCAGGCCGAGGCTGAATGGGCCGCGGCAGGCATTGCCGCGCCCGATCTTCCTGCGATGCGTCAATACCGGCTGGAGCGTATCCGCGCCGAGCTGAAGCGGCGCGGCTATGCAGGCGCCATGCTCTACGACCCCGTCAACATCCGCTACGCCACTGACAGCACCAACATGCAGTTGTGGGTGGCGCACAACCCGACGCGGCATTGTTTTGTCGCCACCGACGGGCCGGTGGTGCTGTTCGACTATTTTTCCTGCGAGCATTTGTCCGACCATTCCGGCGTCGTCGACGAAGTGCGGCCGGCGGTATCGTGGATGTATCTCTATGGCGGCGAACTGACGGAGCAAAAAGTCCGCCGCTGGGCAGCTGGGATCGCCGATCTGGTGAAACAACATGGCGGCGGCAACAGCCGCATCGCCGTCGACCACATCAACCCGGAAGGCGTCGAGGAACTGGCTCGCCTCGGCATTTCCATCGGCAATGGCGAAGCGGTGATGGAGAATGCGCGGCTGATCAAATCGCCGGACGAAATCCTCGCCATGCGTCGCGCCATTGTCGCTTGCGAGGCAGCGATGGGCGAGATGGAACAGGCGCTGAAGCCGGGCATTTCCGAAAACGAGCTATGGGCGGAGCTTCATCGCGGCAACGTCGCGCGCGGCGGCGAATGGATCGAGACCCGGCTGCTGACGTCAGGCCCGCGCACCAATCCGTGGTTCCAGGAATGTTCGTCACGCAAGATCGAAGCTGGCGACCTCGTCGCCTTCGACACCGACCTAATCGGCCCTTACGGCTTCTGCGCCGACCTCTCGCGCACATGGCTGTGCGGCGATACAACACCGACCGATGAACAGCGCGACCTGTTCCGCATCGCCGCCGATCAGATCGCCCACAACACGGCTCTGATGCAGCCCGGCATCTCGTTTCGCGACCTCGTCGAACGCTCGGCCGTGCCGCCGGGTGACTGCTTCCCGACGCGCTACGGCGTGCTCTATCACGGCGTCGGACTGGCGGACGAATACCCGACCTTGCCGCATGCCAGCGACTGGACATCGGACACGCCGGACGGCGTGCTGGAACCGGGCATGGTGCTGTGCGTGGAAAGCTATATCGGCCGGCTTGGTGGACGCGAAGGCGTCAAGATCGAGGAACAGATCCTGATCAGCGAGACCGGCAACGAACAGCTCTCAACCTACCCGTTGGATACGAGGCTGCTCGGCTAGCCCGGCAAGGGCCTCGCGCAACGCCCCAACCGTCTTTTCCGGCGTCGCTGCGGCGGTGATGTAAGGCAGGCCTTTGCGCCGCCCGGTCCAGCCGACGACCGCCACCTTTTTCGCCGCCGGCTCGAAGCGTTGCGCCAGCGCCCAGCTCTTGCAGTCGATCGCCGCGACATCGGCCCTACCTTCGGCAATGGCCACAATGGAAGCGCGATGGCCGCCGCTTTCGCTGCGCGAGGCAAAGATGTCCAGGCTTTCGCCCATCGCGTCGAGATCGCGCGCCAATCCAAGGAAGCCTGACATCGAATCGAGGCTATTGAAGGTAAAGCGCTTGCCGCGGATCAGATCGAGTGGGAGCAAGGGGCTGCCGTCCGCCGGCGATCGAACCTCTGGTCCCTCGCCTGTCCGCATCACCAGCGCGCTAGAATAGAGCTCGCCCTGCCCACCTTCATAAGCGTCGTAACTGGGCTGGCCGATCACCTGCACGTGCCTGGACAGGCCAAGTTCCATCGGCCCCCAGCAGGTCTGCGCGAACAGCAGCGCCGGATGCAGCCACAGCCTATGGAAATCGAATTCATCCGGCGGCAATGTCGCGGGATCGGGCGCAACGAGTTTCCCCTCAGCATCACGAATACCGCCCGGCACCGGCGGCAGGTCTCCATTGCGCCGCACGATGAATTGCGGCGCGTCGATGCCCTTTTTCCGGAAAGCATCGCGCAACCGCGCCCATTGCGCGTCGACTTCATCGCGCACTTCAGGCCAATCATACATCGGCAACGCCGCTACCAATTCACTCATGCCGACACTCAATCATCATGTCTGGAAAAAGGATCGCGAAAACGCGGCGTCCAATCAGAATTGGCCGACATGGATTCCGAGTAGACCGGGAATTATTCCTTCGGCGGCTCGGCGGGAACCGGCGCACTGCCGAGCCCGCTGATGCTGCGCGCCCTGATGCGCGGCTTGAAGGCCCTGCCCGGCTCCGGCGCACGCCGCAACGCCGGATGCACAATCGGCTCCTTTGCCTTGAACGCATAGGCTTTGATCAGCGCGAAATAGTTCGGATAGGCATAGCCATTGTTCATCCGCAGCCATTCCTCACGGCGGTCACGAAACAGCTTGGGCAGCTTGTACCAGGCCACGGTCGGGGTCTTGTGATGGACGAAGTGCAGATTGTTGTTGAGAAACAGGAATGACAGCGGCGAGCGCTCGACGATCACCGTGCGGCCCTCCGGATGTTCTGACCATTGATGCTCGGCGAACGTACGGATCGAGATCAGCGACTGGCCGAGCCAGACCGGCACCAGAATGTAAAGCCACAGCGGGATGCCGAAGCCGAACTGGACGATCGGCATCACGACGGCAAGGCCGATCGCATGCAGCAGCCAGGCCTTGCGGATCGCCTTGTCGCCGGCGATCACCTGTTTGGCATCGTCGATGAAGAAGCCGATGCAGGACAGCCACGGGCCGAGCACGAAGCGGCCTGCCATGGTGTTGTTGATTTTGAGCAGGAATTTCATCGTCGGCGGCAGCTCCTCATGCTGCCAGAGCGCCTGATAATAGCTTTCGGGGTCATCGAGCGGGTCGGTCAGCCGCTCGTCGGCGTGGTGACGCAGATGGATTGTCTTGAAACGGCGGAACGGCCAGACCAGACCGATCGGCAGGAATACAAAAGCTTCATTGACCCGCGCGTTGCGTGTCGGATGACCGTGCAGCACTTCGTGCATGATCGACGACTGCAATGCGGCGGTGAAGGCGAGGACGGCGAGCGCCAGGACGGGATAGGTGGGCCAGAGCAGGAAACCGGTGGCGAACCATGCCGCGTAACAGAAGAAAGCGAGAACCACGGTTGGCCACTCGATGGCCGGTACGCTGTGTCGCCTGATGCTCTGGCTCGTCATGCTATCGACCACTGTCCCTCAGTCGCCGGAACCCCAATTGGCTCCTGACAGCATAGTGTCAGGAGAAATGATTCCACTCAACGAGACAAAGTGCACAAACTGTTGCGATTGCGCATTTTTAACCGCACATGTTATACATTGTAAACAGACTTAGGGATTCATTTACGCCTGACGCGGCCATCCGCGCGGCTTCGGCGCAAATTTTTCCTCAATCTAGGTGGAGCACGCACATGGACAAGCGCGACCTGTCGACGATCTTCCGCGAACGCCTGAAAATGCTCTTGACACGCTCTGACCTGAACCAGTCGGCCTTCGCGACCGCGGTCGGCATCGACCGCTCGGCGCTGTCGCAACTGCTGTCGGGCGCCTCGACGCGCCTGCCTCGCGCCGAAACGCTGCTCAACATCGCCGCCGAGTTCAAGGTGTCGCTCGATTGGCTTCTCGGCCTCAGCCAGGACGAGGGTCTCACCGGCGAAATCCGCGAGAGCCTGGAGATCGAGGAGGCACCGGACGGTTTCGACCGCACGCTGCTGGCCAAATGGCATGCCGAGGCGGCCGGCACCAAGATCCGCTACGTGCCGGCCGGTATTCCCGACCTTCTGCGCACCGAGGCGCTGGTCGACTACGAGGCAGGCATCACCAACAAGAGCCGCCTGGCGCAGGCCGGCGAAACGCAATACCGCATCGACTACAACAGACGGCCGGAAACCGACATGGAAGTCTGTATGCCGCGCCACACGCTGGAGATCTTTGCGCGCGGGCTGGGTGTCTGGGACCGTTTCCCGGAAGCCGACCGGCGCGCCCAGCTGCTGCACATGGCGACGCTGCTCGATGACCTCTACCCGACCTTCCGACTGTTTCTCTATGACGGGCGGATGCGCTATTCGATCCCCTACACCATCTTCGGCCCCTATCGCGCCGCCATCTATGTCGGCGACATGTATCTGGTGCTCAACGCCACCCAGCCGATCCAGACGCTGATTCAGCACTTCGACAATCTGATCCGGGCCGCCGACATCAATGCGCACGAGGCGTCCGGCTTCGCGCACAGACTGGCCGGCATGTCGTTCCCAACCGGCACTGTCTGATCTCTGGCAACGATGATCCCTCGGACGGACACCGGCCTCCGCATTGGTGGCCGCGCTGCCGCTATTTCATTGACTACACATAAAGACTTCTTTATATCCTTATTCGACTTCGAAACATGAAAGCCAATCCGATGACGACCACCAACCCGATCGATGCGCTGCTGGCTGAAAAGGGCGTGCTGCTGGCCGATGGCGCCACCGGCACCAATTTGTTTGCCATGGGTCTGGAGGCCGGCGAGGCACCCGAGCTGCTGAACGAGATGGCGCCCGACACCATCACCAGCCTGCACCAGAATTTCGTCGATGCCGGCGCCGACATCATCCTCACCAACTCGTTCGGCGGCACCCGTCACCGCTTGAAGCTTCACCATGCGCAGGATCGCGTGCATGCTTTGAACAAGCGCGCCGCCGAGCTTGCGCGCGCCGTCGCCGACAGAGCCGGCCGCAAGGTGATCGTCGCCGGCTCGGTCGGCCCGACCGGCGAATTGCTGGTGCCGCTCGGCGCCATGACCTATGATGAGGCGGTCGACGCCTTCGCCGAGCAGATCGAGGGTCTCAAGGAAGGCGGCGCCGAAGTCGCCTGGATCGAGACGATGTCGGCTCCAGACGAGATCCGGGCCGCCGCCGAGGCTGCCATCCGCGTCGGCCTGCCCTACACCTACACCGGTTCCTTCGACACTGCCGGCCGCACAATGATGGGTCTGCTGCCGAAGGATATCCACGGCGTCACCGACGGGCTGTCGCAGGCGCCGCTCGGCGTTGGTGCCAATTGCGGCGTCGGGGCGTCCGACATCCTGGCCTCGCTGCTCGACATGACCGAGGCGAAGCCGGAGGCGACGGTGATCGTCAAGGGCAATTGCGGCATTCCCGAATTCCGCGGCACCGAAATCCATTATTCCGGCACACCCGAACTGATGGCCGACTATGTGCGCCTCGCCGTCGATAGCGGTGCAAAGATTATCGGCGGCTGCTGCGGCACCTCGTTCCAGCACCTTGCCGCGATGCGCAAGGCGCTCGACGCGCACACCAGGGCGGATCGTCCGACGGTTGCCGCGATCGTCGAGCGCATCGGCCCGATGCGCAACAAGGTCGCGACGGAAAACACCGCTGAGACCAGCGAAGCCCGCCGCGAGCGTCGCCGCAGCCGGGCCTGAGCCTATCGTTCGTGGTTATTCGCTGTTGTCGGCGTAGCTCGACTGCGCCGACTTGAAGTCGACCACATCATCGCCGCGCATCGTCATCAGCGCGCCCGAAGCGCTGGGGTCGGTGATCTGTTCCAGCATGACGCGAAAGCGGTCGTTGGTCAGCGCCGACAGGGCGGTGTGGCGCGCCTGCGCAACATCATCGCTGATACGCCTGGGTTCCGATGATGGGCCTGATGAAGCCGCCGAGGCATCCCGTGCCGGCGGTGCCGGGTTGGCGATAATCCTGATCTGCAATTCCGGCTCCCTCAAGCCCAGTACACTCGTCCTGTGTAACAAGGAGGGGGTTGCGATCCGGTACCGGAAATGCGGCGCAATTTAACGACCCGGAGATTCTCCGAAAAAGGCCGGCAAGGGAATGAATCCCTCGCCGGCCTGCCTCACCAGCCCGTAGGTCGGCTTCCCCTGTCAGAACGATCCCATCTGAAAGAAACCGGCCGTCACCACCACTTACCGGTTACCGCCCAGCGCCGAGGCAAGGCGCACAAGCGAGAGGAACTCGGACCTGTACCCAAACGGGTCGGCTCCTCGAGCGGCAGTGGCGATCTCCATGATCTTGTCGTAACCGAACTTCGCGGTCGCATCCTCGTCGCGCAGCTTCTGGCCGAAGGCGGCGACAGCGACCGAGAAACGCTGGTCGGTGCTCGCCTGGTCGAACGATGATACCTCGTTGGCGGAGGTCACGGGCGTGGTTATCAGCTTCGAGACGTCTTCATTCGGCAACTTGTAGCGGATCTTGACGAAGGCATATTCGTCCGCATTGGCGACGCCGCCATTGTCCACCGACGCCTGGCCATAACGCAGCGGATCGATCTGCTCTGCACCGCTGCCCTTGGGCGTGATCTCATAGATCGCGGTGACCGAGTGGCCCGAGCCGATATCGCCGGCATCGACGCGGTCATTGTTGAAATCCTCGCGGTTGAGTGCCCGGGTCTCGTAGCCGATCAGGCGATATTCCGAGACCTTGTTCGGGTTGAACTCGACCTGGATCTTGACGTCCTTGGCGATGGTGAACAGCGTCGAGGAAGCATCCTCGACCAGCACCTTTTCAGCTTCGGCCAGCGTGTCGATATAGGCGGCGGTGCCGTTGCCGTTCTGTGCGATGGTCTGCATCATCTGGTCGTTCAGATTGCCGCGGCCGAAACCAAACACCGACAGGAAGACACCGGTCTTGCGCTCGCTTTCGATCAACCGCTTCAAGTCGTCGTCATCAGTCTGACCAACATTGAAGTCGCCGTCGGTGGCGAGCATCACCCGGTTGACGCCATCCTTGACGAAGGACTTTTGCGCCAGCCTGTAGGCCTCATTGATACCCGCCTCGCCGGCAGTGCTGCCGCCGGGCGTCAGATTGTCGATAGCACTGAGAATCTTGTCCTTTTCGGCTGCCTTGGTCGGCTCCAGCACTGTGCCGGCGTCACCGGCATAAGTCACGATCGAGATCGTGTCGTCGGCCCTCAGCTTGCTGACCAGCAGCCGGAAAGCCGATTTGAGCAGCGGCAGCTTGTCCGGCTCGTCCATCGAACCCGAGACATCGATCAGGAAGACCAGATTGGCCTTTGGCTGCTCGGCCGGCTTGACGTCAAACCCCTTGATGGCGACGTGCATCAGCCTGGTCTGCGTGTTCCAAGGCGTCGGCATGACGCTGACGGTCGAGTTGAAGGGCGTCGAAGCCGACTCCGGACCCTTCCAGTCATAGGGGAAGTAGTTGATCATCTCCTCGACGCGCACCGTATCGGCCTGCGGCAGATAGCCCTGCTTCAACGAACTGCGCACGAAGGAATAGGAGGCCGTGTCGACATCGATCGAGAAGGTCGAGACCGGATCTTCTAGTGCTGCATGCACCGGATTGGTCTTGAAATCCTCGATACGGTCGCGGTTTTCCGGTTGCGGCTGCATCTGGTCGGCCGGCAAGGTCGACGGCGGCTGCACCATCAGCTTGGACTCGGCCGGCATGCGGGCGGCCCGGGAGGTGCTGGGCGCGCTTGTGGTGCCGTCCAGCGCAAACTCGCCCGTCGGGGCTGGCGCAGGAGGTGCAATGTTCGTGATAACCCTTCCGGCGCCGGCGGCATCCTGGCGGGGAGCGCCCGTCGCCGATTCCTGTTGTGCCGCGCCGCCGGCAACGGTCGATTCGGATTTCTGCGGCGAGGCCGGCGCCGCAAGCGCATCGGTCGCGTCGCGGCTTTCCACATCGGCGTCGGCCTTCTTGTCCTTCTCCAGCCCGGTCGGAGCCGGCTTCGGCTGAGCGGTCGTTGGCCTCACCGTCGCCGGCTTGTCGGCCAGCGTCTCGCTGATCTTCTCGTCGCCGCCGAATTTGGGCGGCTGTTCCCTCAGCAGATGGAAGGTGGCGTATCCGGCGATCGGCAGGGCGACGAGCCCAGCAAGGGCCGGCGTGGCAATGAGTTTCTTTTGCATGATCTCGCTCCAGAGCTTTTGTGCTCGCTCTGTGAGACGAAGCCCGCCAACCGATCCTTGGGTGACAGAAGAAATATTTTCCTGATCGTATGCCCGCAGGGCGGCCTCGAAGGCTCGCGCCTTGGCGTCCTGGGCGGGCGCCGGCGCCGCTATATCGCGCAATCTGTTGAGTTCGCTGTCGTCGACCATGGGTCACACTTCCCCGGCCGAGCGCATCAGCGTCTTCAGCCGTTTCTTCGCTTCATGGATGTGCCAGGAAACTGTCGTCTCCGAGATCGCCATCGCCTCGGCGGCGGCCGCGTGGCTCAACCCTTCGCCATAGACCAGCAGCACCGCGTCGCGCTGCTTGTCCGGCAGTTGCCGCACCGCTGCCCACAGCGCTTCGGCAGGGTCTTCCGGTTCGAAAGCCTTACCCGAGGTCAAGGCATGGACGCCATAGGCCTCGGTCTTGACCGTCTCGCGCGCGGTCTTTCGCATCATGTCGCGCGCGGCGTTCATCGTCACGGAGTAAAGCCATGTCGTAAAGGCGGCGCCGCCGCGATAGTCGCGGATTGCCTTGCCTAGCCTGACGCAGACTTCCTGGGCGATGTCTTCGGCATCGGCCTTCCTGCCGCACCAGCGATAGGCGGCGCGATAGACGAAGTCGTAGTGACGCTCCAGCAACGTGCTGAAGGCCCTCCTGTCTCCGCCCTTCGCCCGCCCGATAAGTTCGGCGTCGGAGGCTTCGCTCTCATCCAGCATCATCGCCATCATTTGCCTGTTGGACGAAGGCTAATGGCTAATCCTTGGGGCAATGGAAAGATTTTTTTGGAAACCGCCGATCGTGACCGCCAACACTCCGCTTGACACATCCATATCTCGGCGGCTATACGTCAATCAATAACCACCGGGTTATCGATCCAAATGAACAACGCTCACGATGTCCTCTTCAGAACGCTCTCCGATCCGACGCGTCGTGCGATCTTCGAGCGCCTGTGCCGGCAAGGCGAGCAGACGGTCGGCGCCCTGACGGCTCAGTCAGGGGTCTCTCAACCTGCGGTGTCGAAGCATCTCGGCGTGCTCAGGCAAGCCGGGCTGGTGCGCGACCGCCATCAAGGACGGCAGACCCATTATAGCGCCCAACTCGCAGCACTTTCCCCACTGACCGACTGGACGAACCAGATGAATGCATTCTGGCAAAGCCGGTTCGATGATCTCGAAAATTTGCTCAAAAGAATGGACCAATGACCAACATCGCGACCGAAACGCGCTCCGTCATCGTCGAACGCGAGATCCCCTATCCGCCGGAAAAAATCTGGCGCGCGCTGACCCAGCCGCATCTGATCGAGGAATGGCTGATGAAGAACGATTTCAAGCCAGTCGTGGACCACCGTTTCAGTCTGCGAAAGGAACCGCAACCCGACGTGAGCATTGTTGTCGACTGTCAGGTAACAGCCGTCGAATTGAACAAGACACTGTCCTATACGTGGCAGGCCTATGGCCTTGAGAGTGTCGTCACCTGGACTCTCCTGCCGACCAGCACGGGCACCCGATTGCGTATGGAACAATCCGGCTTCCGGCCGGATCAGGAGCAGGCGTATCGGGGCGCGACGAGTGGATGGCGGCAGTACTTTACGAAACTGAGTCAGGTCCTGGCGCGGATAGATTGAAAACCGCCGACGTGCGGATCAGGGGTCCGCTTCGGCTTGTTTTGACAGGAGGAGCTATTGGACTGGAACATGTGGGTTCGGCAAATTCATCGCTGGCTGTCGATCATCTTTACGCTGACCGTCATCGCCAACTTCGTCACTATGGCATTCGGGCAGCCTCCCGCCTGGGTGGTCTACTCGCCGCTCCTGCCGCTCTTCCTGCTGCTGTTCAGCGGCCTGTACATGTTCGTGCTGCCCTATGTCGCCAAGGGCCGCGGCGCGCAGCGTGCCCGCGGATAGGAGTGGGCAGAATGGCCAAGACGCAGGGACAATCGACCACAGCCAAGGCTGCGGCAGTGCTGCTGTCAGGCGGCAACCCGCAAATCGCCAAGGGCGACGGCGACGCCCCGGTGCAGGCGTATATCGCTGCGATGCCGGGCTGGAAGCGTGGCCTGGGCGAGCGCCTCGACGCGCTCATCGTGCGCAACGTGCCTGATGTGCGCAAGGCCGTGCGATGGAACTCGCCCTTCTACGGCATCGAAGGCCAAGGCTGGTTCGTGTCGTTTCATGTCTTCACCCACTATTTGAAGGTGACCTTCTTCAGCGGCATGTCACTGCAGCCGATACCGCCCGGCGGCACGGCGAAGAGCAAGGATGTGCGCTGGATGGACATCCGCGAAGACGACCAGTTTGACGAAGCGCGGATGGCGGAATGGATCAAGCAGGCCGCCGCCCTGCCCGGCTGGATCCCATAGCGACCGCAGCGACGACTGCGAGCAAAAATTCAAATTCTTTCCTGCCGAAAGGGCGGGACCGAAGACGACAGAGGAGAAGTAGCGATGAAGATCAAGCTGACCAGCGTGTATGTGGACAACCAGGAAAGCGCACTGCGCTTCTACACCGACGTGCTGGGCTTCACCAAAAAGGCCGATTTCAGCAATGGGCCCTATCGCTGGCTGACCGTGGCCTCGGCCGAAGAGCCTGATGGAACCGAGTTGCAGCTCGCGCTGAACGACAACCCGGCCGCCAAGGCCTATCAGGAAGCCATCTTCCAACAGGGTCAGCCCGCGGTCATGTTCTTCACCGACGACGTCAAGGGCGACTACGAGCGCATCAAGGCGAAAGGCGGCGCGTTTATCAAGCCGCCGACCGAGGTGACCGGCTCGACCATCGCCCAGCTGAACGACAGCTGCGGCAACCTCGTTCAGATCACCCAACTGGCGCGCTGGTGACAGGCAGCGGTTGAACGCCTTAAGGCACAGGAGACACCCGATGACCCCCTCGCAGCAGATCGACCAGCTGATCGCCGGCCTCTCGGACTGGCGCGGCGAAATGCTCGCCGGCATCCGCAAGACCATCCTTGCAGCCGACCCGGACATCGTCGAGGAGTGGAAGTGGATGGGCAGCCCGGTATGGTGCCTCGACGGGAACATAGTGGTCGGCAACGCCCACAAGGATAAGGTGAAGCTCACCTTTTCCCATGGCGCCAGCCTGCCGGACCCCGACAGACTGTTCAACAACGGCTTTGGCGGCAAGGTGTGGCGGGCTATCGATGTGTTCGAGGGCGACACGCTGAATGAGAGCGCTTTAAAAGAGCTCGTCCGTGCGGCCGTCGATTACAACCACGCCAAAAAGAAGAAGAAGGCGCCTGCGGTTGCCGGGGCGAAGCCAAGGACGTAAGTCTAGGCCGCCTGCCCCGCCACCCAGCCCGACGACCACGCCCACTGGAAATTGTAGCCGCCCAGCCAGCCCGTGACATCGACGGCTTCGCCAATGACAAACAGGCCCGGCACGGATTTCGCCTCCATCGTCTTCTGGTCGAGCCCGTTGGTGTCGACCCCGCCGAGCGTCACTTCGGCGGTGCGGTAGCCCTCTGAACCGGCAGGCTTGATGCGCCAGTCATTGACCGCGGCGGCGACAGTTTTGATCTGGGCGTCGGAAAGATCGGCGAGGTTGCCGTCGATCCCGGTGCGCTCGGCGATCGACTGTGCGAGCCGCTTCGGCAGATGGTTTGCCAGCACCGTCTGCACCGCTTGCCGTCCATTGCCGCGCTTGGCGGTACGAATGAGGTCCGCCACGTCAACCCCAGGCAGCATGGCGATGCGGATTTCATCGCCCTCGCGCCAATAGGAAGAAATCTGCAGGATGGACGGTCCGCTGACGCCGCGATGCGTGAACAGCATCGCTTCGGAAAACCGCGCGTTGCCGCAGGCGACCTCCGCGTCGACGGCGTTGCCGGCCAGCGGCGCCAGCCGCTCGAGGGTGTTTGCGTCGAAGGTCAGCGGCACCAGCGCCGGCCGCGTTTCGACAATGGCAAGGCCGAACCGTTCGGCAAGCTCGTAGCCGAAACCGGTCGCCCCCATCTTGGGGATCGACTTGCCGCCGCAGGCCACGACCAAGGACTGGCAGCTGATTGTGCCGGTGGAGAGGGCGAGCACATACCCCTCCTCGGTTTTGCGGACATCCTCAACCTTGGTCGAGAGTGCCAGCTCCACGCCCCTGCCCTGCATTTCCGAGACCAGCATGTCGATGATCTGGCGTGCCGAGCCGTCGCAGAACAGCTGTCCCAGCGTCTTTTCGTGATAGGCGATGCGATGGCGTTCGACGAGGGCGACGAAATCGCGCTGCGTATAGCGGCTGAGCGCCGAAATGCAGAAATGCGGATTGCCCGAGAGAAAATTCTTCGGGCTGGCATGGATGTTGGTGAAGTTGCACCGGCCTCCGCCGGAGATGCGGATCTTCTCGCCAGGCAATGCCGCATGATCGAGGATCAGCACCGAACGGCCGCGCTTGGCCGCCTCCACGGCGCACATCATTCCGGCGGCACCCGCGCCGATGATCACGACATCATAGAATTGCATCAGGCTATTCGTTCCCGCTCGACCGGCTCACCCGGCGC
This sequence comes from Mesorhizobium sp. CO1-1-8, assembly GCF_020164875.1. Lineage (NCBI taxonomy): Bacteria > Pseudomonadati > Pseudomonadota > Alphaproteobacteria > Hyphomicrobiales > Phyllobacteriaceae > Mesorhizobium > Mesorhizobium sp. CO1-1-8. Next base: position 42,427 of record NZ_JAIUGZ010000005.1, read on the forward strand.
CGCGCCACTGCGCTGCCTGATACCACTTTGGCCCCACAATTCTCTAGCAATCCCGTCTCAGCAGCTTGGTGATCTGGGGGGTGACGATTGTGGTGAACAGTCCAGGATCGCCGAAAGCCCTCGCAGAAAGCATTGCCCCGTGAACCGATGCCATCAGCATCTGGGCCTCCTCCTCCGGTCGGTTGTTCAACCGGAACAAGTCCTGCTCCGCTCCAACCCGCAGCACCGACATGAGCCATCCCGCGAGACTTTGAAAATGGGCACGGACGCGTGATGCGACTTCTTCCGGCAGCATCTGCATCTCGCCAGCGAGCATCGCACAGACGCAGAAGGACGGCGAGGCATCGCGAATGCATGTCCGCCAATAGTTCAGGTAGGACTGCAGTTGTTCAGCAGGGCTTGAGAGTTCTCCCTGGAGAGATTCCAAACCCGTTTCGGCCTGCTGCCTGTAACGATCCACCAGCACCGAAACCAGCTCTGCCTTCGTCGGAAAGTGATGGTGGATGCTCGCCTTCCTGATGCCGATCGCAGCCGCGATATCGGCATAGCTGAACCCGTTGTAGCCTCCCGCGACGATGAGGGACTGCGCGACATCGAGAATCTTTTCTGAAGTCGAAGCCATTGATTTCATATCGCGGCCTACCTTCTGGTAGGCAAACTGTCAAGATTGTGCATCGTTCCCGATTCTCACGGGGAGGTGTCCGGACATCGGGTTGACTCAAAGGTTTTGCCTACCTACTAATAGGTAGTTAACAATAAGGAACCTGCCGTGCAAAGCCAATCTTTCACCCAGTCCAACTGGTTACGATCCTATTATTTCGCCCGCGCCATATTTTCTATCGCCTGGGTTGCTGGCGCCATTCTGTTCAACGGACAACCCGGCCTCACCGCGTTTCTGCTCGTGATCTACCCTGCATGGGACGCCCTCGCCAATCTGGTTGACGCTCGGGTAAATGGCGGCCTGAGAACCAACTCGTCCCAGGCATTGAATGTCGTGGTCAGCACGATAACGGCGCTCGCCGTCATCGTGGCGGTTAGCAACAGCATGTATGCCGTTCTGGCCGTGTTTGGGGCTTGGGCGATCCTCTCGGGTCTGCTGCAGTTGAATACGGGAGCAAGGCGTTGGCGCTACCATAGCGCGCAGTGGCCGATGATCCTCAGTGGCGTGCAATCAGCCCTCGCCGGCGGCTTTATGATCAGCCGATCCCTCGGTACGGTTGCGCCGACGATTCTGGACATCGCCCCTTATGCTGGGTTCGGCGCGTTTTACTTTCTGCTTTCCGCAATTTGGCTTGTTGTCGCAGCCTATCGCAAGGCAAACGCCTAGACGCAGCCTGATCCGGCGGCGGCAAGCTGAAGTCATCTGCCACCATCGAAAGGGCAAGCATCGCTCACTCCAAGGTCGCGTAGCGTCCTGCTCAGGGGCGCGACCCGTGACCTTAGATCAGCGTCTCGGCGAACAACGTCGTCAGCCGCTTCCAATGGCGTTCCGCACCGGCGGCATTGAAAACGCTATGATCGGGTACGCACCAGCCATGCGCCATGCCGGCATAGTTCTCGATGACGTGGTCGACTTCCGCGACCCTGAGCGCCTCGGCCAGCCGCGCCGACTGTTCCGGGGGGAAACTCCTGTCGACGCCGGACGTGCCGACATAGACATGCGCCTTGATGGAGGCTGCCTTGCGATGCGGGCTGTCGGCGGCGTCGCTGGCCAGATTGCCGCCATGGAAGCTTGCCGCCGCCCTTATCCTGTCGGGATAAGTTGCGGCGGCATTCAGTGCCCTGCCGCCACCCATGCAATATCCGACCGTGCCGATCGGCCCAGTGATTCCTTCCGCCGCAAGCGCATCGAGGAACGCACCGCTGTCGCTGATGTTCATGTCCTGCGTCGTGCCGGTGACCAGCGCCATCAGCGGGATTTTGGTCTTTTCTTCGGCGAAGGCGGTCTTGGCGTCGAACGGCCCATAGGGTGCATTGCGGTAGAACAGGTCCGGCACCAGCACCGCATAGCCTTCATTCGCCAACCGCTCGGCCATACTGTCGAGCGCCGGCCGCGGACCGAAGGCGTCCTGATAAAGAATGACACCGGCCTTGGCAGGAGATGCGTTTGCCGAGCGGAAAAGCCCTGCTTTGGCAACGCCATCCCTGGTCTTGATCTGAAGGTCCTGCTTCGTCATCGCCCGCTCCGTTCGATTGATGCGCGATACATATCCGGCCAAGCCGATACGGCAAGGCGTTCCCTGAACCTGACAGTCAACATTTCGTGCAGGATCAGTCGTCGACTCGCACGGTCCGTGCGCCCACATGCAGCGCGCGGCCGGCACCGAGCCCCATGATGGCGGCGCCAAGCCCGAGCGCGACGAATAGCAGGGCCGACGCCGAAAAACTACCGGTCCAGCCACGGATCAGACCCACCAGCAGCGGGCCGGATGCCGCCAGCACATAGCCGACGCCTTGCGCCATGCCGGAAAGATGGGCCGCGACATGCGAATCCGGCGAACGCAGCACGATCAAGCTCATGGCAGCCGCAATCAGGCCACCCTGCCCGATGCCTTGCAGGACCGCCCAGAACACCACCGTCGAGGTCGGTGCGAAGAGAATGCCGAGCAGCGCAATCACCGCAGTGGCAACGAGCGCCACATTGATGCCGCGCTGGTCCTTCAGCCGCATCGCAAAGGACGGCACAGCGAGGCAGGTGATGACCTGCGCCATCACCGAGACCGAAACCATGGTGCCTGCGGTGGCCGCATCGAAGCCGCGCTCGCGCAGGATCGGCGCCAGCCAGCCGAAGATGCAATAGGCAAGCGCCGACTGCAGGCCCATGAACAGCGTCACCTGCCAGGCCAGGCGATTGCGCCAAAGCCCGACGACGCGAAACCCTTGATGGCTCACCCGCCGACGGCTGCCCAACGCCTGCGGAATCCAGATCAACAGCACGACCAGCGTCGGCACCGCCCAGGCCGCGAGCGCTCCCGACCATGAACCCGTGACAAAATGCTCGATCGGCAGCGTCAAGCCGGCGGCGGCGGCCGAGCCAGCGCAGAGCGCCATGGTGTAGAGCCCGGTCATGACGGCGGCCCGGTCGGCGAAATCGCGCTTCACCAAGCCTGGCAGCAGCACATTGCCGATGGCAATGGCGCCGCCGGCCAGGAAGGTCGCGACAAACAGCAAGGGAACCGTACCAAACCAGCGCAGGCCGGTTCCCAGCACCAGCAAGACGAGCGCCCCGAGCAAGGTGCGCTCGGCTCCATAGCGTTGGGCAAGTTTCGGCGCGAAGGGCGCGAACAGACCGAGGCACAGGACGGGCAGCGTCGTCAGCAGGCTGGCGCCTGTCGTCGACAGCCCGGTTGCCTGCATCACCTCCGGCAACAGCACCGACAGGCTCGAAAACAGCGGCCTCAAGCTGAAGGCGATCAGCACAAGGCTCGCGCCGAGCACGACACGCGCGGCACGGCTGCGCAGATCAGGCGGTTGCGGCACAGGCAGGCTGTCGGCTTCCGCATCGATGAGCTCCAGCCCCTGGATGGCCCCGGATTGCGGCTTCGGGTCAGACTGACGGAAACTCTGATTCATTGCGAAAGCAGTCTTTCAAGTTGAGCAAGCACCGGCGCCATGAAGGCGCGGACGGCGGCAACGGCGCGCTCAGGATCGCGCGCGGCAATGGCGTCGACGATTGCCGCATGCGCCTGGTGGTCCGGTTCTGGCAGATCGCCGTCGATGGTGGCATGGATGGTCTCGGTGATGGCGGCGGTGAAGAAGTCGTAGAGCTCCGTCATCGCCCTGTTACCGGACGCTGCGACGACCGATTTGTGGAAAGCGAGATCGCGGCGGATGAAGGCTTCGCTTCCGCCGTCCGCGACGGTGCCTCGTTCGGCAAGCAGTTGCCGCATCCTCTCAAGATCGGCCGGCGTGTGGCGCAAGGCGGCAAGCCGTGCGGCCTCGAGGTCCAGCGCTGCCCGCGCCTCCCACTGATCGCGCAGACCGCTGCGTTTGACCCGGTCGAGCGCGGCAGAGGCATCAACGGCGGAGCGCACATAGGTGCCCGAGCCCTGGCGCGTATCCAGCAATCCCTGCGAGACCAGCACCCGCACCGCCTCGCGCACCGTGCCGCGGCTGACCGACAGAAGATCGGTCAGGGCCGCCTCATTGGGAATACGCTCGCCGACGCTCCAGCGGCCGCTGACGATCTCCGCACGCAGGCTGCTGGTGGCGCTGTCAGTGAGATTGGATCTGGTGGCGGGTTGCATCGGCCTATTCATCAAGTCATCAGATGACTTGATGAATAGGCGTGCTGCCGTCAGCCGTCAAGCTGCTACCTGATCAGGGCTGGCATTTCGATCAGCCGTCCACCGCTGCAAAGCTTGCCATGTGAAACGCTTGGACTTCCGGCGGATAGCGATAGGCCGTCCCATAGGGACAGGCATTGCGATCAAGGCAACCGCCGCTGCGGCAGGGTTCGCCATTCGCTCCCCGCACATGCGCCAGGCAGGATTGATAAGCGAAGCCTTGCGCGGAATGGGCGTCGACCGGGCAGGATTTCAGGCAGGGTTTCTCGACGCAAGTGTCGCAAAGATGAGGCCCCGACTCAGCGGCTTGAACCGGAAGCTCGTCATCGAACAGCAGCGCACCGCGATAGGCGTGCCACAACCCATATTGCGGATGCATGAGGATGCCGAGCGGAGACGGCCTCAGCCCCTCCGCCCGCATCGCCCATTGCTGGAACGGCAGATAAGGCTTGTCGGAAGGCGAAACGGCCTTCGCCCCGAATGTCTCCGCCACCGCACCGATCACTTCACATGACCAGCTGTCGAGCGGATTGGCGCTCGGTAATTGCTTTTCCCGCCACCGCAGGAAATGCGGCCAAGGTGCCGCGCCCGCCTGCCCTACCAGCAGGAGGGCCGCTGCCGGCGCACCCGATGATCCCGTTGGCCGCGCATCGCCTGGCGTAAAATTGAAGCCGCCACGAAGAACAAGGCCGTTGGCGTGAAGCGCCGCAGCAATGCGGTCAACGCTGCCGGCAAGCGCTATCATTCCTTCTTGACCGGATCGGAGAACGCGCTCCGCCAGACTTCCTTGTGGATGATGTTGGCGACTTTAGCCCCGCCTGATTCGGGCTCCTTTCAAGTGAAGGCGTCGGGCATCGACCCCTTCTTCTTGGCGATGAAGTCCTTCAGGGCTTCGTCGATCCTCGGATCAAGATACGGCGCCTCGTAGCTTTCCAGCCAGCGACGGGCAAGTTCGTTGGCGCGCTGCGGCGCTGTTTTCTCGCCCTCGGCCAGCCACTGCTCGTAGGAATTGTTGTCGGCGATGTTGGAGCGGTAGAAGGCTGTCTGGAAATTCGCCTGGGTGTGGTCGCAGCCGAGATAGTGGCTGCCCGGTCCGACCTGACGGATGGCGTCCATCGCCTGGCCGTTTTCCGACAGATCGACGCCCTCGGAAAACTTCTGCGTCATGCCGAGCTGGTCGATGTCCATCATGAATTTTTCATAGCAGGAGGCCAGCCCACCCTCGAGCCAGCCGGCCGAGTGCAGCACGAAATTGGTGCCGGCCAGGATGGTCGAGTTCAGCGTGTTGGCGCTCTCGTAAGCCGCTTGAGCATCTGGAACCTTCGATGCGCAGAGCGAACCGCCGGTGCGGAACGGCAGGCCGAGACGACGAGCCAGTTGCGCTGCGCCATAGGAAACCAGTGACGGCTCCGGCGTGCCGAAGGTCGGCGCGCCCGACTGCATCGAGATCGACGAGGCGAAGGTGCCGAACAGCACCGGCGCGCCCGGCCGGATCAGCTGCGTGAACGACGCGCCGGCCAGCACTTCGGCCAGAACCTGCGTCAGCGTGCCGGCAACCGTCACCGGGCTCATCGCGCCGGCAAGGATGAACGGCGTGACGATGCAGGCCTGGTTGTGGCGCGCATAGACTTTCAGCGCGCCGAGCATAGTCTCGTCGAATACCATCGGCGAGTTGGCGTTGATCAGGCTGGTCAGCACCGTGTTGTTTTCGACGAAATCGTCGCCGAACACGATCTTGGCCATGGCGACCGTGTCTTCGGCGCGTTCCGGTGCGGTCACCGAGCCCATGAACGGCTTGTCGGAATATTTGATGTGGCTGTAGATCATGTCGAGGTGGCGCTTGTTGACCGGCACGTCGACCGGCTCGCACACTGTGCCGCCCGAATGGTGGATCGACGGCGCCATATACGCGAGTTTTACGAAATTCTGGAAATCCTCGATCGTCGCGTAACGCCTGACGCCATCGAGGTCGCGCACGAAGGGCGGACCGTAGACCGGCGCGAAGACGGTGGCATTGCCGCCGATCTGCACCGAGCGCTCGGAATTGCGGGCGTGCTGGGTGTAGACGGACGGCGCGGTCTTGAGCAGCGAACGGCACAGACCCTTCGGAAAGTGCACGCGCTCGCCCTTGACGTCGGCGCCGGCCTCTTTCCACAGTTGCAGCGCTTCCGCGTCGTCGCGGAAGATGATGCCGATCTCTTCGAGCACCGTGTCGGTGTTCTTCTCGATCAGCGCCAGGCCTTCCTCGTCCAGCACCTCGTAAACGTTGATCTTGCGTTTGATGTAGGTGAGCTGCGTGCCCGGACCGCCGCCGGAACGTGCTGCCCGCCGCGCAGCAGCCCCGCCGCTGGCGCCGCGCCCACGTCGCGCGTTGGACGCTTCCTGATCGACTGCCGCGTGTTCGCTCATGATCGCTCTTCCCTGAATCTCGTCTGGTCTGGAACTGTTGTGGCCGCATCTCGCGGCTTCTTGCCGGATCGTAGCCAAGCACCCTATTCGAAACGGCCCGTCAGCGCCAACGCCTGTCGCAAAATCGACAAGAATTCCAATAGATTTGCGGTCGCTTTCCTTTTGCGGGAAGTCGCAAATCAGCTATGGATACATGCCCCCAGCGGGTTAGGTATGAACGCAAATATGTTGTGCCTTGCGACACAGTCGCGATGCCGTGAGGAGCTGGATAAAATGTCCGACGACGAGATCATCCTTTCCGAACTTTCCGACGACGAGTTGGTGCAGCAGATGCACGACGATCTCTATGACGGGCTGAAGGAAGAGATCGAGGAAGGCACCAACATCCTGCTCGAGCGCGGCTGGGTGCCCTATAAAGTGCTGACGGAAGCGCTGGTCGAAGGCATGCGCATCGTCGGCGAGGATTTTCGCGACGGCATCCTCTTCGTTCCCGAAGTGCTGCTTTCGGCCAACGCGATGAAGGCCGGCATGTTCATCCTGCGCCCGCTGCTCGCCGCCACCGGCGCGCCCAAGCAGGGCAAGATGGTCATCGGCACCGTCAAGGGCGACATCCACGACATCGGCAAGAACCTCGTCGGCATGATGATGGAGGGCGCCGGCTTCGACGTCATCGATCTCGGCATCAACAATGCGGTCGAGAAATATCTCGATGCGATCGAGCAGCATCAGCCCGACATCATCGGCATGTCGGCACTGCTGACCACGACCATGCCTTACATGAAGGTGGTCATCGACACGATGAAGGAAAAGGGCATCCGCGACGACTATGTCGTGCTGGTCGGCGGCGCGCCGCTAAACGAGGAATTCGGCAAGGCCGTCGGCGCCGATGCCTACTGCCGCGACGCCGCGGTGGCGGTCGAGACCGCCAAGGACTTCATGAAGCGCAAACACAATGTGCGGGCTTCGGCCTGATTGGCCCATTCGGCACCGACAATAGGAAGAGCCGCGCCTTGCAGCGCGGCTTTTTTGTTCCCAGATGATGGAGAAGGCCGCTCGGATCAGGGCTTGGTGACGGTGTCCTCGACCGCCTTGGCAGTTGATTTGACATCCCTGCCGACGCCACGGACGGTGTTGGCGCAAGCCGTAAGGGCCAGGACGCAGGCCAAGATGGCGATCGGCGTGATGCGTAGCAGTTTCATGGACGGTGTCTCCCTCAATAGATAATTAGCGCCACAGCGGCTCGACGGGTTTCATGGCCAAGACGCAAAAAACGAAACCGAATCAAGACGACAGGCTGCTCGTTATCGCCTGTGGGATGATTGCGCGCGAAGTTCTGGCCGTCAAGGAACAGCTCGGGCTGGACCACCTCGACCTGACCTGCCTGCCGGCGGAATTCCATTTCTATCCGGACCGCATCGCTCCGGCCATGGACAAGGCAATCGAAAAGGCCAAGGCTGAAGGCTACACCAACATCTTCGTCGGCTATGCCGATTGCGGCACCGGCGGCCTGCTCGACCGCATCTGCGAGAAGCATGGCGTCGAGCGCATGGACGGCCCGCACTGCTTTGCCTTCTATCAAGGCATGGAAGCCTACGCGAAGATCGCCGACGACGACATGATGTCGTTCTACATGACCGATTTCCTCTGCCGGCAGTTCGACGCTTTCTTCATGAAGCCGCTCGGCCTCGACAAGCACCCGGAGCTGATCAAGGACTATTTCGGCAACTACGAGAAGCTGATCTACCTCGCCCAGACCAACGATCCCGAACTCGACAAGGTCGCCGAAAAAGCCGCCAGAATGCTCGGTCTCGTCTACGAACGCCGCGCGACCGGCTATGGCGACCTGACGGCCGGAATGGCGCAAGCCGCTGCCGTCACGAGCTAGGCAGCCCCTCTTCCGCCCGCAGCGCCGTAAGCACATCGGCAAAGCTCGTCTTGCAGACGAAACCCAACCTGTCCCTCGCCCGCGACGCGTCATAGACACGGTCGATGGAGGAAAACATCGTCCAGCCCTTCCGCGCATAAAGTGCCGGCAAGTCGGGAAAATAGCGGGCGACGACCGACGGAGCATCGGCGATCAGCGCCGCGCAATCATCCGGGCGGAACGGCGTCGGCGCGCAGACGATGAAAATGTCGAAACCCAGCTGTGGCGCCTTCTCCAATGCAGCGACATGAGCCTCCGCCGCATCTTCCACCGTCAGTCGGCGAAACAAGAGCTCGTTCGCCTTGGTGTTGGCATCCGACTGTTCGATCGCATGCGCCATGTCGTCGGCTTCAGGGAAGAAGCGGGCGGTGCGCAGCACCATCACCGGCAGCCCATGCTGGATATGATAGAGGCGGCACAGATGCTCCGCCGAAAGTTTGGTGACGCCATAGATGTTGCGCGGTTCCGGCGACATCGCTTCCGTCAGCCAGGCCGCCTTGCGCGCGCCTCCGCTGAATCCGTCGCGTATCGCTTGAGAAATCATCAGCGAGGTCGTCGATGTGAAGACGAAGCGCTGCACGCCGGCCGCCACCGCCGCGTCGAGCAGGTTCAGCGTGCCTTGCACATTGGTGGCAACGAAATCGCTGTTGGCGCGGTTCTCGATGTTGGGCTTGTGCAGCGCGCCGCTATGAATGATCGCGTCGATCCGGTTGTCGAGGACCGTGCGCATGACAAGGTCACGGTCGGCGATCGAGCCGATGATCTGCGTCTCCGCCGATGGCATGGGATCGAGCCCGATGACGCCGTGCCCAAGCGCGCGCAGACGCGGCGCCAACACGCTGCCCAGCCAACCCGACGATCCCGTGAGCAAGATTCGCATTCGTCCACCATGATTTTTGACCGTGACGCTGTTAAGCACGGATGACAGGCGCCAGCGACCCGATAAGTTATGCACTAGGTGGCAGCGGCGCTGTCCCAGACATCAACCGGGAGGCCTCCGATGACACTTCGCCCGCTGCTCGCCCTTGTCGGCCTGCTCTGCTGCACTCTCCCCGCGCTCGCCGATGGGCAGGTGCAGAAACTCATCACCCCAGCCGACAAGATGCGGCTCGACAAATATGGCGAGACCCGCAAGGCAGCCCTTGCCGAAGCGAAAGCGGGCGACCCGGACGAGGTCAAGCAACTCGATGCCCTGCTGGCAAAACCGCTGGTCGCCTTTTCCGACAAGGATCTGACTGGCAAATGGCAGTGCCGCACCATCAAGGCCGGCGGACCTTTGCCGCTCGTCATCTATGGCTGGTTCAAGTGCAAGGTGACCGATGACGGTTCCGGCTGGCGGCTGGAAAAGATCAGCGGCTCGCAGCGCACCAAGGGCCGCTTCTTCGACGATGGCGAGAAACGCGCGATCTATCTCGGCTCCTTTTATGTCAACGATGATCCGGCAAAGCCCTATGGCAGCGGCCCGCAAACCGATCAGGTCGGCTACGCCTTCCGCAACAGCGCCAAGGAATGGCGCATCGAATTTCCGGCGCCCTACTATGAATCGAAGCTCGATATCATCGAATTCAAGCGCTGACCGTGTATCGAAGAGCTGATCACCAAGGATTAACCCGGACACCCTAGCATCCCGTCCATTGTCGAGAATGGGTTGCTTGGAGGGGGCAGGATCCATGGCAGCAGCAAGATCCAGTACACGTCTGATCGTGGTCGTCACCGGAGGCGGCCAGCATGTCTGGGCCATGATCAATGCAATCGCCGATCGCGTTGGTCCTGTCAGCGTCGTCCTCGAAACGCCTGAATCCAAAAAGCAATTGCTGCGCGGCCGGGCTCGCCGCCAGGGCTGGATCTCCGCCATCGGCCAGCTTGGCACGATGGTGCTGAGCAGGTTGGGCAAGCGATTCCTGGCCGGCCATAGCGCGCGATTGATTGCCGAGGAGAAGCTGGAGGTTGAGCCGCGACCAGGCCAAGAGATCATCCAGGTAGCCTCGGCCAATGGGCTTGAGTGCCTGCAGGCGATCCAGAAGATCCGGCCAGGCGTTGTGCTGCTCAACGGTTGCCGACTAATCTCGGCTGAGATGCTGAGCAAAATGCCCTGCCCGGTGCTCAACTACCATGCGGGCATCACGCCGAAATATCGCGGCATGAATGGCGGCTATTGGGCTCTGGTATCAGGCGATGCGCAGAATTTCGGCACGACTGTCCACCTCGTCGACGCTGGCGTCGACACTGGTGGCGTGCTGAAGCAAGCGCGCGGCAGATCGAAAAAAGGCGACACCATCTCAAGTCACGCCCTACGCCAGACGGCGTTCTCGCGCGACATCTGCGTCGAGGCCGTCAGCGATGCTCTGGCTGGAAAACTCACGACGATCGATCCCGGCCTGCCTTCGAAACTGTGGTATCATCCGACGATCTGGTTCTACGTATGGACGGGCCTCAGAACCGGCATCTGGTAGCGCTTTTTTCGTCCCCGACAACATGCCGCGCGCCGGCTTTTCTGACGCGTCGAGCCTGCTGCCGGCGGACGCCGCAAACGAATAAACGCACCTTTCATTTTACGACATTGAAATGCGTCGCTTTTGAATGCGCGCGCGTCGTCCCATAACAAGCGGCCCCACTGCGCTTGCGGCAATGCTCGATACTTCGAGGAGTGAGAAATTCATGGCCGATCTGATCGTCGTCTACTGGCGCGATATCCCCGCCCAGATCATCGTCAAGAAGGGCCGGCAGAACGCCAAACGTGAACTGCCGCTGCGCTTCACCGAGGCGATCGACATGTGCGCAATGCGGACCGGCGCCGGCGGCACCGACGACTATCTGGCCGAATGGCGCAAGGCCGATCCCGTCCCGGTGGGCGACGACCTCGAAGCTGAGGTCGAGAAGGCTTTTCAGGACATCGACACGAGATATGACCGTGAGCGACTGGTCGCGCTGGTCAGGGCGGGCGGCAAAGAAAATGTCTGAAACCATTCCTGCCAAGGATGGCCAGAGGGTTGTCCAGCCAGTTACCCAGGCCACCCTGGTCAAGAAGGCAGCGCCGAAATCCGACTACAAGCCGGCCGACGTGTCGCCGCAGCGGCGCGTACAGCGTTCCTTTGCGGTCCGGCTTTGGTCGATCAGGCATTCGCGCCTGCTCGAATGGTTCTACGCCAAATTCGCCGACATGTTCCTGCTCCTCCATCCGCTGTGGAAGGGCATAGGCTACGGCCGCGTCGAAGGGCCGATCAAGTTTGTCGAGAAGCGCGTCAAGGGCTTCATGTTCGACTGCCGCATGTGCGGCCAGTGCATCTTGTCGTCGACCGGCATGTCTTGCCCGATGAACTGCCCCAAGCAATTGCGCAACGGCCCTTGCGGCGGCGTCCGCGCCAACGGCAATTGCGAGGTCGAGCCCGATATGCCCTGCGTGTGGGTCAAGGCCTGGGAAGGCTCGCAAAACATGCTGCACAGTGACAGGATCCTGACCGTACAGAAGCCGGTCGACCAGTCGCTGCGCGAAACCTCGGCCTGGCTGCGGGTGACAGCACAGGCGGCCACCGCGCGCGAAGCGGCCGCTGCCGCCAAGAATGAGACGGCCAACACCGGAGCGTCGGCATGATCGGCCGCCAGCGCGACGAGAACCCGGCCGGCATCCATCTGCCGCTCGAACCCCTGCCCGGCCACACCTCGCGCGGCCGGCTGGAGCGCGTGCTTCGGCGCGGCGAGTTCGCGGTGACGACGGAGCTCAACCCACCCGATAGTGCCGATCCCGAGGACGTTTACAACCGGGCGAAGATTTTCGACGGCTGGGTCGACGCCATCAACGCCGTCGACGCATCGGGCGCCAATTGCCACATGTCGTCGGTCGGCATCTGTGCGCTTTTGACCCGCATGGGCTATGCGCCAATCATGCAGATCGCCTGCCGCGACAAGAACCGGATCGCCATTCAGGGCGACGTGCTGGGTGGTGCCGCGATGGGCGTCGCCAACATGCTGTGCCTGACCGGCGACGGCGTGCAGGCCGGCGACCAGCCCGGCGCCAAGCCGGTGTTCGACCTCGACTGCATGTCCCTCCTGGAAACCTGCCGCATCATGCGCGACAATGGCAAGTTCCTGTCCGGCCGCAAGCTGACGACGCCGCCGCAGCTTTTCCTGGGTGCCGCGATCAATCCGTTCGCGCCGCCGATCGATTTCCGTCCGCATCGGCTGGGCAAGAAGATCGCCGCCGGCGCGCAATTCGTACAGAGCCAGTATTGCTTCGACGTGCCGATGTTCCGCACCTACATGCAGAAGGTGCGCGACCTCGGCTACACCGAAAAATGCTTCATCCTGGTCGGCGTCGGCCCGCTCGCCTCGGCCAAGACGGCCAAGTGGATCCGCTCGAACGTGCCGGGCATCCATATTCCCGATTCTATCATCAAGCGGCTGGAAGGCGCCCAAGACCAGAAAAAGGAAGGCAAGCAGCTCTGCATCGACATCATCAACGAGGTGAAGGAAATATCCGGCGTTTCCGGCGTTCACGTGATGGCCTACCGGCAGGAAGAATATGTTGCCGAGATCGTCGATGAATCGGGCGTGCTGAAGGGACGCCAGCCATGGAAACGTGAGATCCGCCGCGACGATCAGCTCGTCGCCGACCGGCTCGACAGCATCTTGCACGACGACATCACCGAAACGCAGGTGGACATGGTGAAGACTGCGCACTGACGGCGCGGACGGCCACCCATTCGCTTGAACGAAACCAGACAACGATATAAAGAAATCTTTATATCACGGCGGAGAGAATTCATGACCCGTACCATCGTCGCTTCGGCGACACGAGAAATCATCATCGGCTTCGACCAGCCGTTCTGCGTGATCGGTGAACGCATCAACCCGACCGGCCGCAAGAAGCTGGCCGCCGAGATGATCGCGGGCAATTTCGAGACCGTCATCAGGGACGCATTGGAGCAGGCAGCCTGTGGCGCCACCATGCTCGACGTCAATGCCGGCGTCACCTCGGTCAATCCGAACGAGACCGAACCCGGCCTTTTGGTGCAGACGCTGGAGATCGTGCAAGGGCTGGTCGATCTGCCGCTGTCGATCGACAGTTCCGTCACCGCCGCGATCGAAGCCGCACTGAAGGTTGCCAAGGGCCGCCCGCTGGTCAACTCCGTCACCGGCGAGGAAGAAAAGCTCGAAGCCATCCTGCCGCTGGTCAAGAAGTACAACGTGCCGGTCGTTGCCATCTCCAACGACGAGACCGGTATTTCGATGGACCCGGACGTGCGCTTTGCCGTCGCCAAGAAGATCGTGCAGCGCTGCGCCGATTTCGGCATTCCGGCGCATGACGTCGTCGTCGACCCGCTGGTCATGCCGATCGGCGCGCTGGGCGACGCCGGCCGCCAGGTTTTTGCGCTGCTGCGCCGTCTGCGCGAGGAGCTCAAGGTCAACACCACATGCGGCCTGTCCAACATCTCGTTCGGCCTGCCGCACCGCCACGGCATCAACGCCGCGTTCATCCCGATGGTGATCGGCGCCGGAATGACATCAGCCATCATGAACCCGGTGCGTCCGCAGGAAATGGAAGCCGTGCGCGGCGCCAATGTGCTGAACGGCACCGACGAGAACTGCACCAACTGGATCCGCACCTACAAGGACTACAAGCCGGCCGAAGGCGGCCAGGCGGTCGCCGCCCCGACGCAAGTCAACGCCCCGGGCGACGGCGCCAGCAATGGCGGCCGCCGCCGTGGCGGCCGTGAAGCCCGGATGGGCCGAGGATAAGCGCGCAATCGTGAATTCACCTGCAAACATCACCGACCCGCTCGTGCTGTTCATGCCGTCGGGCAAGCGCGGGCGTTTTCCAGTCGGAACGCCCGTGCTAGACGCCGCGCGCCAGCTTGGCGTCTATGTCGAAAGTGTGTGCGGCGGACGCGCCACCTGTGGACGCTGCCAAATCGAGGTCCAGGAAGGCAATTTCGCCAAGCACAAGATCACCTCCTCCAACGACCACATCACGCCCAAGGGCGCCAAGGAAGAGCGCTATGAGCGCGTCCGTGGCCTGCCCGAACGGCGCCGCCTCTCCTGCTCGGCGCAGATCCTCGGCGACCTCGTCATCGACGTGCCGCAGGACACGGTCATCAATGCGCAGACCATCCGCAAGGATGCCGACACGAGAGTGATCGCCCGCGATTCAGCGATCCGCATGTGCTATGTCGAGATCGAAGAACCCGACATGCACAAGCCGCTTGGCGATCTCGACAGGCTGAAGATCGCGCTGATGCACGATTGGGGCCTGAAAAGCCTCGATTTCGATTTTTATCTGCTGCCGCAGGTGCAAGGCATCCTGCGCAGGGGCAACTGGACCGCGACCGCCGCCATCTACAAGGATGCCGACTCAGAGACCGCGCGCGTCGTGGCACTTTGGCCCGGCCTCAAGAACGAAGCCTATGGGCTGGCCTGCGATATCGGCTCGACAACCATCGCCATGCATCTGGTATCGCTGCTGTCGGGCCGCGTCGCCGCCTCGTCGGGTACGTCGAACCCGCAGATCCGCTTCGGCGAGGATCTGATGAGTCGCGTCTCCTATGTGATGATGAACCCGGACGGCCGCGAAGGCATGACGGTCGCTGTGCGCGAGGCGATCTCGGGTCTCGTCGACAAGGTCTGCGCCGAAGGCAATGTGCAGCGCAACGACATCCTGGACAGCGTCTTCGTCGGCAATCCGATCATGCATCATCTGTTCCTCGGCATCGATCCGACCGAGCTTGGCGGCGCGCCCTTTGCTCTGGCCGTTTCGGGCGCCGTGCATATCAAGGCATCCGACATCGGCCTGAAACTCAACCAGGGCGCTAGGCTCTACATGCTGCCTTGCATCGCCGGCCATGTCGGAGCGGACGCGGCGGCGGTGACGCTGTCGGAAGGCCCGCATCGCCAGGACGAGATGATGCTGATCGTCGATGTCGGCACCAATGCCGAGATCGTACTCGGCAATCGCCAGCGGGTGGTTGCGGCCTCCTCGCCCACCGGCCCTGCCTTCGAGGGTGCCGAAATCTCCGGCGGCCAGCGCGCCGCCCCAGGTGCCATCGAGCGCGTGCGCATCGATCCCGATACGCTGGAGCCGAAATACCGCGTCATCGGCTCTGAGCTGTGGTCCGACGAGCCGGGCTTCCTGGAAAGCGTCCAGGCAACCGGCGTCACCGGCATCTGCGGTTCCGGCATCATCGAAGTGGTGGCGGAGATGTATCTCGCCGGCATCATTTCCGAGGACGGCGTCATCGATGGCGGACTTTCGGCCCGCTCGCCGCGCGTCACCGCCAACGGCCGCACCTTCTCCTATGTGCTGAAGGAAGGCTCCGCCGCATTGACGGAAGATGGGCCGAAGATCACCATCACCCAGACCGACGTGCGCGCCATCCAGCTTGCCAAGGCAGCGCTTTATGCCGGCACCAAGCTGTTGATGGAAAAGCAGAACACCGAGCATGTCGACCGCATCCATTTCGCTGGCGCCTTCGGCTCCTTCATCGATCCGAAATACGCCATGGTGCTCGGGCTGATCCCGGATTGCGACCTCGACAAGGTCTCGGCCGTCGGCAACGCCGCCGGTGCCGGTGCCCGCATGGCACTGCTCAACCGCGGCTACCGCCGCGAGATCGAGGACACGGTCAGCAAGATCGAGAAGATCGAGACGGCGCTGGAACCGAAATTCCAGGAGCATTTCGTCTACGCCATGGCGCTGCCCAACAAGGTCGATCCGTTCCCCAAATTGTCGGCGGCGGTGAAACTGCCGCCACGCAAGACGGTCAGCGAGGACGGCGTTGCCGGCGACGCTGCTCCGCGTCGGCGTTCGCGCGACGGCCACGAGGGGCGGCGGCGCGGCCGGGAATAGGCGGCCGCGCTCGAGCCGCCGTCTTTCCAAACTCGTTTGCATGCAAATGTTTCCGGATCCCTTGATCCGGAAACAAAAACGCTGTTTTCGTGAAATTCGCCAGATACATGGCAGGCGCATTCAACCGGCATCGAACGGCAGGCAGGAATATCTTTCAGCCGCCGCAACGCTCCAGGGGAGACGACGATGTCAATGCTCGAAAGCCTCGGCCGCTATGGCACGGCCATTAAGAATGCTCACGACCGGAGCAAGGCACGGCGCCTGCTGAACAGCCTGCCGCCTGAAATCCAGAAGGACATTGGTTGGCCGGTATCGCCGCGATCCAGCGAAAAGGCAGCACTCATCAACACCATCTGGAGCGCCGCACGCCGATGACCTTCGCCGACAAATGCAAATTGCTCGGCATGCGCCAGGGATCTCGCATGTCCCCGGCGACGAGCAACCGGCTGCGTGCCGCACTTTTACCGCGTCGCTGACCACGGCGCGGATCACACCGCCGTGTAGACGCGGGCGTAAATCTTGACATTTTCAGCCACGGCACGATCTTCTAATTTAGGGGGTTCTCTTAGTCGGCTTTGGCCGAAGTTCGTGTATCCGCATGCCTAGCTTGAAAAGCCATGTCGTATCTTTTGTCCTGCGGCACAGCCGTAAGCAGGCATTTGCCAGTCCGGAAAATCTGCAGCGCTGGATCGCGGCCGCGCGCAAGACCGAGAACCACCGGCCGCCCGCCTCGCTGCACCAGCGTCTCGACATCGAGATGCATACGGTCGATGGCTTCCCCGTTTACGAAATCCCACCCAAGTCCGGCGAACAGAAGCGGATTCTCTACTTGCACGGCGGCGCCTATGTCTTTGAAATCACGCCCTATCATTGGCACCTGATCGCCGAGATGGCGGATCGATTGGGCTACGCAATCACGGTGCCGATCTATCCAATCGCCCCCGAACACGATTTCCACGCCATGTTCGGAATGGTTGGCGATGTCTACCGGCAGATGCTCGCCGAGACGGAGGCCGAAGACATCGTCTTCATGGGCGATTCCGCCGGCGGCAATATGGCTGTGGTCCTGACCATGATGGCCGCCGAAGAAGGACTGTCCCTGCCGTCGCGGCATGTGCTCATTTCGCCGGGTCTCGACGTGTCGCTCTCCAATCCCGCAGTGTTCGAGGCGGAACGCAACGACCCTTGGCTGGGCATAGCTGGCGGACGAGAGGCAATTCGTCTGTACAGTGCCGGCATCGATCCCAGCGACTGGCATATCAGCCCGGTCTATGGAGATCTGTCAGTGCTGCCAAGAACACTGCTTTTAACCGGCTCGCGCGATCTTTTGACGCCCGACAATCTGATCTTCGCCGAAAAAGCCCGCGCCGCCGGCGTTGAAATCGATCTTGTCTACGAGGAAGGCATGTTCCACGTCTGGCCGCTGATCGACATGCCGGAAGCGCGGCGCGCCCGCGAGCGCATCGTCGAATTTCTCGGGGAGAGCCGGATCGTGCAAGACACGAGAATAAGGACTGAAGAGCGCCCCGCCGAAGCGGCGGAGTAGCTCTATAGCATCGTCCTTACCAGCCGGTCAGAACTTGCCGGTTTCCCGGAAGACTTCGAAAGTCGCGCGAATGTGGTCGGCAACGGCCTTGACCGTGGCGCTGGCGTCCGGCGCCACCACCATCGCCAGATTGTAGGTCCCGATGTCAGGCATGCCGTCCTTCGGGCAGAGTTCGACCATGTCATTGCCGAGGAACGACTTCGGCAACGGCGCCACGGCGAGATCGGACATGATCGCGGCGCGCTGGCCGGCCGTGTGCGCGCTCATATAGGCGATGCGGTAGTTGCGGCCCTCCCGGCCAAGCGCATCGAGCGCTCCGGCGCGCCAGGCGCAGCCCTCTTCCCAAAGCGACACCGGCAAGGGCTCGCGCAGATGCGCGCAGCCGCCCTTGGCGCCGGCCCAGACGATCGGCTCGGTCAGCAGCACCTCGGCGCCGAGTGCGCTGGTCTTGTAGGAATTGGTCAACAGCGTGATGTCGAGCGCCCGGTCGTCCATGCGCCGGCGCAAATTGCTGCTCTGGTCGATGGTGACGTCGACGGCGATCGACGGATGCGACTGCGCGAAACGCTTCAGCACATGCGGCAGCACGCGCTCGCCGTAGTCGTCCGGTGAACCAAGCCGCACCACACCGACAATCTCGGGAATGATGAACTTCGACACCACCTCGCGGTTGATCGACAGCAGCCGGCGGGCGTAGCCGAGCAGCATTTCGCCGTCCGTGGTCAGCGACACCGAGCGGGCGTCGCGGGCGAACACGGAGCGGCCGAGAATATCCTCCAGCTTCTTGATCTGCATGGAAACGGCCGATGGCGTGCGGAAGACGGCATTGGCGGCGGTGGTGAAGCTGCCGGTCTCGGCAATCGCCACGAAAGTGCGCAAAACGTCGAGATCGAGCAGCGGCAGCGGATGATTGAGCGGGGCGTTCATGGGAACCGACCTTCAATTTTTCTGATACAAATCATCATTCCATTTCGTTTGATTGAACATCAGATTGGGAGGATAGTCAACTCCATCGAGGCAGGTTGCTGCCACAAGCAGCCATGAAACGACCCCCGACACAGACCTGCATTCGACACGAAATGAAGTTGAAACAAACCCGGCGTAACCAACTCGCCGTCTGGCATCCGCCAACCACCAAAGGAGAATGAAATGTCTATCCTGTCGTCCCTCGGTCGCATCGCGACCGAATTCAGCGCGGCCCGCGCGCGCTACCAGACCGAGCGCGCCATCCGCTCCCTGCCGATCGAGCTGCAGAAGGATATCGGCTGGCCTGAAGCTTCCGACACCAAGACCGGTACTCGCAATGGCATCGGATCCTGGGCTGGAGCAAAGTAGATCGTGTGTACCATGTGCTGAAGGCCTGCCGCGCGAACCGCCCGGCAGGCCTTCTCTGTTTCATTTGTATTCAAATGAGTTTTGGAGCCATGTTTCCAGCGCATGACGCATATGAGAAAGCCGCATAGCAGCTCCCGTTTTCAATTAATGCCTTGTAAATAATCTTAAATTTTGGGCATCCTGCCCAAATCTGGCGCAATCGATGTCGCATTTCATATCAAGCGCTTCGCTTTTGCGATTTAGTTTCTGCTTACACAAGCCTATATCAGCGCCAGCAAACGAGCTGCCCCACTCCATCAAGCGAAGGCGACCCGTCTGAGCAACAAATGGAGATGATTATGAAGCTTTTTGCACGCCTCTTTGCCCGCCGCGAAATGAACCTGACCACCGCTCTCGAGCGTCAGCGTCTTGCCAACACCATGCCCGGCCAGACCGGCGCCATGAATGCGGCGCGCCTCGGCTTCATCGCCTGAAAATTTTTAGAGGCAGCGCATCCCTGCCGCTGCTTGAAAACTGTAACGCCGCCTGGCTCCAGCCAAGGCGGCGTTTTTGTGCTGCGCGCAGGCCGTATGTTGCCCGTCCCTTGAATAGTTCGTGCCATTTCCAGGGCTCGCTGCACGCCGATTGCCCATTTGCGACCCATGTCGCAAATTTAATCTTGTCGTAGCGGCGTAGCCGATTGACAGACATGGTTTTTCCTGATGTCGCTATGCTATTCGCGACATCCTGTTCGCGCCATGGCTGTGTGAGGTTCCCTTGAACGCCGTAAAGCATCCGATCAAGCGATCGTTTGTATTCTTCCTTATCCCCGATTTCACCATGATCGCTTTTGCGACCGCGCTCGACCCGCTGCGCTCGGCCAATCGCATGCTCGGCTACGAGGCCTATCGCTGGCGCCTCGCCAGCATCGACGGCAAGCCGGTGCGCGCCTCGAACGGAGTCGAATGCGCGGTCAACACCTCGCTCGAGGATGAGCGCAAGAAGATGGCAGGCCCCGACCGGCCGAACATGGCCATCGTCTGCAGCGGCATCAATGTCGAGCGTTACCAGAACAAGTCCGCCTTCGCCTGGCTGCGCGAGGAATACAATCGCGGCGTCGCCGTCGGCGGCTTGTGCACCGGCGCGCATATCCTCGCCGCCGCCGGCCTGTTGTCCAACAAGCGCTGCGCCATCCACTGGGAGAACCTGCCGGGCTTTTCCGAGGCGTTCCCGAAGGCCAATGTCTTTGCCGACCTCTTCGAGATCGACCAGAACATCTACACCTGCGCCGGCGGCACCGCCGCACTCGACATGATGCTGAAGCTGATCGGCGACGACTTTGACGAGAACCTCGTCAACCGCGTCTGTGAGCAGGTGCTGACCGACCGCGTGCGCAGCCCCACCGACCGCCAGCGCCTGCCGCTACGCGCCCGCCTCGGCGTCCAGAACTCGAAAGTGCTGACCATCATCGAATTGATGGAGGGCAATCTGTCGGAGCCGCTGTCACTGATCGAGATCGCCGACCATGTCGACCTGTCGCGCCGCCAGATCGAGCGGCTGTTCCGCACCGAGATGGGCCGCTCCCCTGCCCGCTACTATCTGGAAATCCGGCTCGACCGCGCCAGGCATCTCTTGATCCAGTCCTCGATGCCGGTGGTCGAGGTGGCGGTCGCCTGCGGCTTCGTCTCGGCCTCGCATTTCTCCAAATGCTACCGAGAACTCTACGCCCGCTCGCCGCAGCAGGAGCGCGTCGACCGCAAGCAGCTGCTGGCGGCCTGATCCGATGCGTAACCGGTCTGCACTCCGCCGCCTGAACCTCAGTAGTCGTCGCAGGTGCATTCCGCCGAGGAGATGCGGTCGTTCCAGTCACTGCCGCCCAAATTGCGGATCCTGCGCGTGATCTCGATCGAGCGGCCGCCCATCCGAGAATCCTCGTAGGCCACGAGCGTGCAGCCGCGGCGAACGATCACCGACGACACACGGTCATTCCAGAACTGGCCACCACGAAAATTCACGGAGTCCTCAGCACCCATGCCGATGGACCGCCCGCGAAAATTCCCGTTCTCGAACATGATGCAGGCAGCCTGGTCGTTGTATTGGGCGCTGGCGACGTCGGCATAAAGCACGGACGCGACTGCGGTCAGGATGGCAAGACGTCTCATCGGTGTTTCCTCGGTTCGGCCGCGCTCCTGGCTGGGTCATGCGGCCCGCCCAGTTTGCCACTGCTTCGGTCGCAGAGGCAAGCCTGGAGCGCAAGCCCGAACAGATGGGCAGCGGGCAAGAATGGAGCCGGTTTGGCCAAAGATACGCTCAACGGGGAAGAGCTTTAGCGGCTGTCGAACATCCAGCTGCGGTTCCGCCACATTTTCTCGCCGACCAGACAGTCGGTGGTGGATCTCTCCTGCGCCAATATCACCGGCGGATGCGCGGCTTCTTCCGCCGCCCATTGCGGCGAGGCCGGACCGGCGAGTTCCAGCACCAGCTTGCGACGGATGGCTTCGGGAAACTGCGTCCAGTCATTGACCGGGATCATGAAGGCTCCGGGACCACCGATGACGCAGTCGCTGTAGTAGCGATCGAGATTATTGACGTCATAGGCGCCCGAAAAATCGCCTCGCGTCATCAGCGGCAGGCCGTTGATGACGATGCCTTGCTTGATCAGATCGTCGCGGGTCAGATTGACCGGCGCACCCTGATTGTTGGGGCCGTCGCCCGAAATGTCGATGACCCGCTTCGTGCCCTGGTAGCCGCTTTCGGCGAACAGGTCGTTGCCGAACTCCAGCGCTCCGGAGATCGAGGTGCGCCGCGCGCTGTTGGGCGGTTGCGCCGACAATTGCGCAACCACGCGCTCCGCGTCGGTGCGGCTGGCGATTACTGTCCACGGCACGATGACGCGCTGCCAGCTAGTGCCGGCCCATTCGACATAGGTGACGGCGATCTTGCCATAAGCACCATCGGCAATGGCCTGCAGCACATTGTCGTGTGTCAGTGCCGCTGCGTAGCCGTGACGCTGGATTTCGAGTTCGTCCGGAGACATCGACAGCGAGACATCGACGGCCAGCACCAACTCGACGTCGACCGGCTCGTCCGCGAGGGATACTGGCGTCAGCCAAAGCGTCAGCGCGAGCGCGGCGCAGCCTGAAAGGAAATGTCTTGCGCAGGCAAAAGCAGACATGCCGCAAGGGTAAGCGAAAACAGCCTGTTTAAAAAGAGAAAAGCCGACGGCCAGGCTTTTGCCTTCATGCCCTTTGCGCCGGCCAGCAATCAGCTGCGCGGCTTCAAATTCTCCGGATCATAGAGCGGCTTGTAGCCGACGGCCGCCACTTCGACGGGATAGGTCTCACCGAAATACTCGATCGTGAGCTTGCGGCCTTCCTGGGCATACGCCCACGGCAGATAGGCAAGACCGATATTCTTGCCGATGGTCGGGCCATAGGCCATCGAGGTGGTGAAGGACCGCCTGCCAAGATCGTCGACCAGCGTCTCGCCAGTCTTCGGGTCCATCACCGGCATCGTGCCGACCGGATAGCGGGCCACGCCCTTCGCATCGACATTTTCGGTCATCACCAGCGTGCACAGCATGGCCGGCTGGTGCTGGCGGGCGCGGTATTCGACGTGCTTCGCCTTACCGCAGAAATCGTTCTCCTTGACCTTTGGACGAGCGAGATCCGCCTCGAGCAGATTGTATTCGGTCAAAAGGTCGGCATTCTGCAGGCGCAGGCTCTTTTCCATGCGGCGCGTGTTGGCATAGGTCTCGACGCCGAAAGGCATCACGCCGGTCGAGCGCAGCGCGTCCCAGACAGCGAGACCGTCCTCGTAGCGCATATGCAGTTCCCAGCCCTGCTCGCCGACATAGGAGATGCGGAAAGCGGTGACGTCCTTGCCGCCGATCCGGACCGGCTTGATCGCTGCGAATGGGAAGTTCTCAACAGTGAGCCCGTCCGGATTTTCGACCACCTTCTGCAAGGTCGCCCGGGCGTTCGGCCCCCAGATGCCGATGGTGACATATTTCTCGGTCACGTCGGTGATGGTGACATCGAAACCTTTGTCCTGTGCCGTGCGGCGCATGTACTGGAAGTCGCGCGGACCGGCGTCCGCCCCGTCGATCAAACGACAGCGGTCGGCCATGCGGATGACGGTAAAGTCGGCCCGCACCATGCCTTCCTCGTCGAGGAAGTGGGTGTAGATGCCCTTACCGACGTTGTTGTCGCCGCCGATCTTGGCCGCGCAAAGCCATTCTAGCAGCGCGACATGGTCGGGACCCTCGATGTCATACATGGCGAAATGCGACAGGTTGACGATGCCGCAATCCTCGCTCATCGCGAGATGTTCGGCATTGGACACGCGCCAGAAATGGCGGTTGTCCCACTCGTTCTCACGCACCGGCACGCGGTTTCCGTATTTCTCCAAGAGATGCTCGTTGGCGGCATAACCATGTGCGCGCTCCCAGCCACCCAACTCCATGAAATAGCCGCCGAGCTCCTTCTCGCGCTCCCAGAACGGCGATCGCCTGATGTTGCGGGCCTTGGAGAACGGCTCGCGCGGATGCACCGCCGGATTGTAGACCTTCATCGCCGTCTCGGTGCAGCGATCCCAGATGAACTGCTCCTTGGTCTGGTGCGGATAGAAGCGCGCATAGTCGATAGCGTGATGGTCGATTTCCGTGCGGCCGTCGGTCATCCAGTCGGCGATGAGCTTGCCCATACCGGGACCATCCTTGACCCAGATGGCGACGGCATACCAGAGGCCCCGCACCTTCTGGCTTTCGCCCATGGACGGGCCGCCATCGGCCGTCACCTGGAGAAGCCCGTTGAAGGAATGGCTCTCGTTGTAACCGAGTTCGCCGAGGATCGGCGTCAGTTCCATGGCGCGTTCGAGCGGCGCCAGGATCTGTTCCATGTCGAGGTCGCGCTGCGAGGGTGAAAGCCGCGCCTGGTCCTTTTCAAGCAAGTCGCGCGGATGGCAAAGGCGCGGATTGGCCTCTTCGTAATAACCCCATTCGATCTGCCCGCCCTCGGCGGTCTTGGGATCACCGGTGTCGCGCATATAGGCCGAATTGCCCTGGTCGCGTAGCAGCGGCCAGCCGATCTCCTTGCCGGTGCCGGCGAACTCGTTGTAGGGGCCGAAGAAGGTCAGCGGATGGTCGATCGGCATGACGGGCAGGTCTTCGCCCACCATTTCCGCGATCAGCCGGCCCCAGATCCCGGCGCAGACGACGACATAGTCGGCCTCGATGGTGCCGCGGTCCGTCACCACGCCTGATATGCGGCCGTCCTTGACGACAAGCGACCGGGCCGATGTGTTGGCGAAGGATTTGAGCTTGCCCGACCCTTCCGCCTGGTCGACCAGCTTGCCGGCGACCGTCTGAGAGCGCGGGATGACCAAGCCGGCATCGGGATCCCACAGGCCGCCCTGCACAATCGCTTCTTCGATCAGCGGAAATTTTTCCTTGATCTCGGCCGGCTCGATCAGGCGGGCGCGCGTGCCAAACGCCTTGGCCGAGGCGATCTTGCGCTTGATCTCCTCCATGCGGCTGTCGTCGCCGACACGCGCGACCTCGAGGCCGCCGATACGCGCGTAGTGGCCCATCTTCTCGTAGAAATCGATGGAGTAGAGCGTCGTCCAGCAGGACAGGAAATCGTGGCTGGTCGTGTAGCAGAAGTCGGAGGCATGTGCCGTCGAGCCGATATCGGTCGGGATGCCTGATTTGTCGATGCCGACAATATCGTCCCAGCCGCGTTCGATCAGGTGATGGGCGATCGATGCGCCGACAATACCGCCCAGACCGACGATGACGACCTTCGCCTTTTTCGGAAACTCTGCCATTGCCCGCGACTCCAAAATGATAAAGCGGGCGGACTATAGGGCGGAGCGGTGGCGCTGATGAAGCCTGTTTGCGACATTGGCAAAAAGCCGAGCGACCAGACGGCAGAATGCTTCACACCGGGCGTCCCGGACGGTTCGCTTTTCGGTGGGTTAACTCAGGCGAAGGCCCAGATGTCCTCGGCCTGGAAACCAACCTGGTAGCCCGAAGTCTTGAGCTTGACCACGACCTGGCCGATCTCGGCGGCCGGCAGCGCGCCGACCTCGACCTTGATCATGCCGGGGCGGTAGCGCTTGAGGTCTAGCTGTTCGAAGACGATCCAGTCGGCGCCCTCGCAATCGACGAGGAAGGCGTCGATATGGGTGATGCCGTTGCGGTCGAGCAGCGTCTGCAAGGTCTCGGATGGCACCTCGATGTCCCTGAGATGCGGCGCGAACTTGTTGAAGTTGGCGTCGGCCTCGCCCCAGGCATTCTTGCCCGACATCAGATTGGTGTCGGTAACCGACGAGCAGCCGATGAATTCGATCGGCAGCGTGCCGGCCTCGAGCGCGGCGGCATCGAAGGTGTGGACGGTGATCGTCCCCTTGGTCTTTGTCACCGCCACCGGCTCGATGATGAACCGGCCGGTGTCGGGATAATTGGCGCGCAGTCTCTTCTGGTTGTACGGGATCGGCTCGACAAGCATGGCCCGTGCACCGGGAATCCGGTGTAGCCACGGTGTCACATCGTCGAACAGCGCGCCGTCGCAGGCGCCGACATTGACCATCTGGAACGGTCGCCCTGCCCCGCCGAAGCGCGTTTTCAGCGCCGCCTTGGCCAGGAATTTCGTGCCGCGCAGCGACGGGCCGCGATCGAGAACGCCCTTGGGAAGACCAAGCGCCAAGGCAACGCGGGCCAAGCTGGATAGCGAACTCATGACTTGTCTCCGGGAATGATTTGCATGGCAGCGCGATTCTGGCCGCGAGCTACGGCTGCCCACAGCGCCATGAACGGCGTCGCCAGCAGCAGGAATGGCGGGATCAGATGGGGGAAATAGATCCGGGTGTCGTGGATCGGGAAGACGGTGAACTTCGCCAGCGCACCGAGCACCAGCGCCGCAAACAGGATGCCGGCGCGGCGATCGAGGCGGAAGCCCGCGCGGGCGGCGGCAAACCAGCCGGCCAGTGCCAACACCGACACGCCGACCCAGCTGTTCAGGCTGACGGCGCGCAGCAGCGAGGTAGCAAACGCCCTGAGATAGGCCGCGACCGAGAATGGCGGCTCGAACCCGTCCATATTGTAGTGCTGCTCGATGCTGGAGAACCACAAATGCGGCCACCAGCCGGGATGATGCGCCCAGTGCGAGATGGCGAAATAGGCGACGAAAGAAGCCGCAAAACCGGCCAGCGCGCCCCATGCCCACTGCCGGTACGCGACCAGCAGCACAGCGAAAATCGCAAGGAAAACAATATTGTCCGGCCGCACCATGAAAGCGAGGAAGAGCAGGATCGCGGTCGCCACCTCGTGGCCACGAACATAGGCATAGAGCCCGCTCAGCAACAGCGCCGATGTGAGCAGATCCGGCGTCGAGGCACGCGCCGCATCGCCGAAATCGGCCATGATCAGCACCGCGCCGACCACCGGCGCTAAAGCCAGTGCCTTTTCCAAGCGCAGCCAGAGCAGCGCGATCGCGCCGAACAGCAGCACGGAGAACACCGATACCAGGCGCATTGCCTCGACCGGCGACATCTCCGCGCTCAGTGTCGACAGGATCTCGGCATAGAGGAATTTGATCCGGTACATGCCGAGCAGCGAATGGAAGTCGGCGGCATCCTCCGTCATGTGGCTGCGGAAGCCGCCGCCATCATCGGTCAGCGCCTTGTAGTCGCCAGCTGAAACGCCTGATTTGACGGTGTTGTAGGCGTAGTCATGCAGCGCCTGCGCATCGGGATAGGTGCCTTCCTCCGATATAGCGAGATAGGGCAGCATGTCCCAGTTGGCGTCGGGCAGCACCCATGCCGTGAACGCCGTAAAAAGGATATAGAGGGCAAAGGCCGCCGCGCCGATCGGTGCCGCCAGCCGCGCATAAGTCCCCTCGCCCCACGCCAGGCCGACCCCGGTGAGCCGGTCGAGTAGGTTGTCTGGGGCGGGCGACCTGGTCAGCATTGTCGAACTCAGCGAGCTTCGTTTCTAACGGACTTGGCTTTTGACGAAGTCCTTCACGATCGACACGATGCCGCGCGACAGCAAGCTGTCGAAGGCATCGACGAAGCGGTCGACATGCTCGCGCTGGCAGATCAGCGGCGGCTCCAGCCGGATGACGTTGCGGTTGTATTCGGTGAAGGCGACCAGCACGTCGTAGTCGCGCAAAAGCAGCGCCCCAACAAAGCCCGACAGCGAGCCCTTCAGCTTGTCGTCGAGCACGCTGACGATCGGCCGCAGCACCATCGGCAAGGTCTGCGAGAAGTCATGGAACTCCAGGCCGACCATAAGACCCTTGCCGCGCACATCCTTGATGATCTTCGGGTACTTTTCCCTGAGCGTCTGCAGGCGCTGCAGCAAATAGTCGCCAGTGACGGCGGCATTGTCGATCAGCCCCTCGTCGTAGAGCACGTTGAGCCCCTCGATTGAGGTGACGCAGGCCTCGCCCATGCCGCCGAAGGTGGCCATGGCATGGATCATCGCCGTTTTCGGCGTGCCATAGGCCTTCATGTAGACCTCGCGCCGGGCGATCATCGCGCCGACCGCCGCCTTGCCGGCGCCGAGCGACTTGGCCAGCGCCGTCACGTCGGGAAGGACGCCGTAATGCTCGAAAGCATAGAAGCGGCCCGAACGGCCATAGCCGCATTGCACTTCGTCGGCGACCCACAGCACGCCATACTGATCGCAGAGCGCCCTCAGCTTCTGCCAATATTCGGCAGGCGCCTGGATGATGCCGCCGCCGCCCTGGATGGTTTCCAGCACGATGACGCCGACCTCCGGGTCGGAACGGAACAGGCGCTCGACCGCCCCGATGTCGGCAAACGGGATGCGGACCGTGTTTTCGGCCACCTTGAAGTCGGCGCGGTAGAGCTGGCCGTCGGTGATGCCCAGCACACCCTTGGTCTTGCCGTGGAAGGAATTCTCGGCATAGACAATCTTCGGCCGCTTCGAGCCGGCGGCGCGCTCGGCAAGCTTCACCGCCGCTTCCATGGCTTCCGAGCCGGACGAGCCCAAAAACACCATGTCGAGATCGCCGGGCGAGCATTTGGCGATGTTGTGCGCAAGTGCCGCCGCATATTGCGACATGAAGGCGATGGCGATTTCCTGGCGCTTCTCCTCCTGGAATTTCTTGCGTGCTTCCAGAATGCGCGGATGGTTGTGGCCGAAGGCCAGCGAACCGAAGCCACCGAAGAAATCGAGGATCTTGCGGCCGTTCTGGTCGATGTAGAACATGCCTTCGGCGCGCTCGATCTTGATCTTGTGGAAGCCGAGCAGCTTCATGAAATGCAGCTGGCCGGGGTTGAGATGCGCCTTGAACAGATCGGTCATGCGGGCGACGTCCATCGCCTTGGCCTGCTCGACGCTGATCAAATCGGGCTTGGCGATGGTGGCGGGCGACAGCGACGGCGCGCTGACCATGGTGCGCAAGTTGGTCTGTTCGGGCTTGGCCATGACGGTCATTTCAATCTCCTGTCTGCGCGCACGACCAGGATCGGGCGCAACGAAAGCAGTTTTGCGAGCCGCTATTCGGCGGGCACATGTGTGGTGGCGACTGCGTGACCGGCCTTCTTGGCGCGGTACTCGCTATAGGCAGCGATCAGCATGTCCTCGTCGCGATATTGCGGCACCCAGCCGAGCTGACGCCCGGCCTTGGACACGTCGAGCACGCACTCCTCGTCGGCGATCAGATACTGTTCCGGGTCCATGATCGGCATGTTCATCAGGTCGAGCAGGTCGAGCGTGCGCTTGACCGCCCAGCCCGGTGTCGGGATCAGGATCGATTTCGAGCCGGCATGCCTGATCAGATCGCCGAGCAGCTTCTTGACCGGCGGCGGATTGAGCGAACCGAGATTATAGGCCTCGTTTGGCACGCCGGCCTTCCAGGCCGCGCGGGCGGCCTCGGCGCAGTCGAACACCGAGATGAACTGATAGGGATTCCTGCCCGAACCGATCATCGGCACCGGAAAATTCCAGTCGATCAGCTTGAACAGTTTTTCCAGGATGCCGAGCCGGCCGGGACCGATGATCAGGCGCGGGCGAAACAGCGAGATCGACATGCCGCGCTTGCGCCATTCGGCGGCAAGCTCCTCTGTCTTCTGCTTCGACCAGCCATATTCGCCCAGGGGCGCCACCGGGTGCTCCTCGGTCATAGGCTGCGTGACCGTGTGGCCGTAGATCATGTCGGTCGTGTAGTGGACGAGTTTGGCCGCGCCGGCCCTGTCCATGGCCTGCATGATGTGCTCGGTACCGTGGAAATTCACCGGGAAGAAAAAATCGTGCCGCTTGGCGCGCACCTGGATCGGCGACAGCATCTTGGCCGACAAATTGTAGACCATGTCGTCGGCCTTGAGCCCAACCGCGGCGACCGAGGCCGGATCGGTGACGTCGCACTGGATAAAGCGGGCGCCGCGGTAATGCGGCAGGTCGCTTTTGACGATGTCGGCGACGACAACCTCTTCACCATCGGCCACGAGCTTAGGGGCAAGATGGCGGCCGACGAAACCGTCGCCGCCGAAAATCACATGTCTCATCGAACAGTCTCGTTTGCTTGGATATTGTCGGGCGTGATGGAAGCCGTCTGGTCCTCATGCCCTCGCCCACTTTGCGCGATCAGCACCGTGCCGACGCAGATGAAGGCGATGCCGGCGATCCGCCAGCCATTGAGGTCCTCGCGGAAGACGAAATAGGCGAAGATGGCGACGGCAACATAGGCGAGGCTGAGGAACGGATAGGCGAAGGAGAGCTCGACCTTGGACAGCACGTAGAGGTGCGAGGCCATCGAGATGACGAATGTGCACAGGCCCAGGAACACCCAGGGGCTGAAGACGATCTGCAGCAGCTTGACGAGCGGATTGACGCCCTCGAACGAGATCGGTCCGAGCGACATCATGCCTTGCTTCAGCATTAGCTGCGCGGCGGCATTGGTCATGACGGTAAAGAGAATGAAGACGATGTATTTCATGAGTTCCAAGCCACCTCTTCACGCTTCCTACTACAAACCCGCAAACATTTGGTGAAGTCCCAACAATATTTTGAGTGAATCGCGCTATTAACCGTCAATTAACCAAGAATTATTCGATTTTTATCTATTCGGCCGCCTCAACCGAGTCTCGTCGCGCATCCAATCTCTTCGCAGTGCGCGCCCAGAAGTCAGACATGAAGGCGTGGTCTCGGAGCGCTTCCAGCCGCTGCCATTCGGGAAAGGACGAAGCGAAGATTTCGGCCCCCATGCGGGCGTCCTTGTACGGATTGACTGCGCCGCCGGCCTCGACCGTGATGCGGTCGAGCTCCCGCAGCAGTGTCAGCGTCGCGGCGCCCTTATTGGGGAAATCCAGTGTCAGCGTGTAGCCGGGACGCGGAAACGACAGCAGCGCTGGCGAGCGGATAGAGCCAAAGCGTTTCAGCACCGTGAGGAACGAGCCCTGCCCGGCTTGCCTTGCAGCCGCCAGCAATGCCGGCACGGCCTCCCGCGCCGTCTCTTCCGGCACCACGCTCTGGTGCTGGAAAAGCCCTTTCGGCCCATAAAGCCGGTTCCAGTCGCGCACGCCGTCGAGCGGGAAGAAGAAGCCCTGATATCCGGCCCGGCGCGGCACCGTTGCCCGGCTCTTCCTCCCCCTGTAGGCAGCGTTGAAGGCGGTCAGGAACGGCCGGCTGAGCACATTGAACGGCGGCTGGACTGGCACCGAGAAATTGCCGCCGACGCGCGAGGCGGCATGTGAGCCGTGCTCGGCATGATTGCCCGACAACAGCAGGCCGCGACCGCTGTTGCGGCCGCCGGCCAACTGGTCGATCCAGGCGACCGCATATTCGTTGGCCTGATCGGCAGCCTCGGCCAGGTCGAAGAATTCGCCAAGATCGCGAAACGGCGTCGCCTTCTCGACGATGTCGAGGGAATGCACCCGCATCAACCGGATCGAGGCCGACAGGATGAGACCGGTCAGCCCCATGCCGCCGATCGTTGCCGCAAACAGCCGCGCATTGTCTGTCGCCGAGCAGCGATGGGTCTTTCCATCGGACCTGAGCAGCGTGAAGCTCTCGACATGGCAGCCGAAGGTGCCGCGCCGGTGATGGTTCTTGCCATGCACATCATTGGCGATGGCCCCGCCGAGCGTGACGAATTGCGTGCCTGGCACAACGGCCGGGAAGAAGCCGTAAGGGGCGGCGTGGGCGATGATGTCGGACAACAGCACGCCGGCATCCGCCTCGAGAACACCGGTTTCGGCGTTGAAGGCGTGGATCCGGTTCAGCGATCGCATATCGACGACCGCTCCGGCCTCGTTCTGGCAGGAATCGCCGTAGGAGCGGCCATTGCCATAGGCAAGCAGCGACGCCGGTTTGGCCTGACCGCCCTTCAGCAGCGCGATCGCCTCGTCGGCGCCGATGGCGCGCGGCGCCGGCGGTGTGGCAAGGCCGAAGCTTGGGAACCGCTCGATGGCCATGCCTACCAGCCCCCGATGACCAGCATCACCGCACCGATCAGCACCACGATCTGGCTGCGCCAGTCGCGGATGATGAACACGACCGGATCGTCATGCATCTCGTTGCGGCGCGCCAGGATCCAGACGCGCATGGTGAGATAAAGCACGATCGGCGCCAGCGGCCAGATCAGCCATGGATGCGGATAGAGTTCCCGCACCGCGACACTGTCCATGTAGAGTGCCAGTACCAGCGCCGAGGAGAAGGCCGAGGCCATGCCGGCCTGGGCGACGATCTCCTGGTCTTCGGTGCGATAGCCACGACCGGCAATGCGCTCGCCAGGCGGGATGGCGGTGGTGCGCAATTCGACGAAGCGCTTCACCAACGCCAGCGACAGGAAGAAGAAGATAGAGAAGGCCAATAGCCAGAACGAGACGTCGACGCCGGTCGCCGCCGCGCCGGCCAGGACGCGGATCGTGTAGAGGCCGGCGAGCGTCAGCACATCGACCAGCAGCATGCGTTTGAACGACAGCGAATAGGCAGTGGTGACGACCATGTAGCCGCCGAGCACAGCCATGAATTCGGGCGACAGGAACAGCCCGGTTCCGATACCGATCGCCAGAAGCACCGCGATCGCGCCAAGTCCGAACGGGATCGACAGCGCACCGCTGGCGAACGGCCTGTTGCGCTTGGTGAGGTGTTTGCGGTCGAGCGCGAGGTCGAAGAAATCGTTGAGGATGTAGATGGCCGATGCCACCGCGCTGAACGAGACGAATGCCAGCAGGCATTCCCAGATCATGTCGGTGTTGAAATATTCATGCGAGAGCACCATCGGCACTGCGATCAGCGAATTCTTCAGCCACTGGTGCACGCGCAGCATCTTGACGATGGTCTGCAAAGTCGGCTTCGGCACCGGCACCGTCTCGGCGCCATGTGCCGCTTGCCAGCGCGCGGCATGGCGGTCGGGCGCGACGACGATCGCGTTGCGTGCGGCATCGAAGACCTGGAGGTCATGGCGGCTGTTGCCGGCATAGTCGAAACCGCCATCGCCATAGGCTGCGATCAGCGAGGCGCGCTTCCTGCCCGAGGTGAGATTGGCGAGTCCATCGGTGGCCAGCACCTGGTCGAAAATGCCGAGATGGGCCGCGATAGCATCGGCAAACTTGCGCGGCGTACCGGTCGCAAGCACGATTTTGCGGCCTTCGGCGTGCTCGGTCCGGAGGCGGCAAAGCAGCACCTCGCGATAGGGCAGCGATGCCGGATCGATGTCGATGCGCTGCGCGATCGCCTGCTTCAGCCGCGCCGGCCCGCCGGCGATCCAGAACGGTACGAGGAAGATATAGAGTGGATTCTTCTTGAGAAGGATGAACAGCCCTTCCCACAACAAGTCGGTTGCGATCAGCGTGCCGTCGAGATCGACCGCAAGCGGTATTGCGTTCCTGTCCGACCGCGCATCCATGTCCGTCCTGCCCTGCCCGCGTAGAGTTCCGCGCCGCTTTTCGGCGTCTTGAGGCTGGTGTAGCGGGCGACGGCGTAGCGAACGTTAAAACGCACGGTTGCAGACGGCTGCCATGCCGGTATTTTCGGCGTCATTGTTAAACAACCGCTACCGAAAACGATAAAAGGCCGGGCAAATGCCCGGCCTCTGCAATCGTGACGCCTGGATTACTTGATGCGGGCGACACCGCCCGAGATCTCGACGGTTTCCGAACCGGTCAGGGCTTCGAGGTCGCCATTGGGCAAGGTGACGAAGCAGCCATTCGGGCAGAACTCAACCGTTTCGCCACCGGCCAACGCAAGGTCGGTCTTGCTGCCGCCCTCGGTCACGACCAGCGTGCGGGTCTCGGCGTCCTTGTTGACCGCGCTCGCGGCATGGACCGAGCCGATGGCGGCGATCAGGGCGACGGCAGCGACGAGAGACTTCCACATGGTGCAATATCGGTGTTCCCACCGCCTCTGTTGCATTTCGCGAGGCATTTTCGCCTTTGCATGGAGCTTATATGAGATGGAAGCTGAACCGCAACTGAATGCCCCATTCATGCCGCAATCGATTCCGGCAGGATTGAGGTCGACGGAGTCGGAGCCTAGTCCGGATCCGGCTTCTTGGTTTTGCGGGACTTGACCAGTCGCTTCTTCTCCGCCTCGGCTTCGGCCCTTATCTGCTCCTGTTCGGCGAAGTCGGCCTCGATCTTGTCGTCGTCTGTCGGCCAGGCCTTGGGCTTGTGGGCCTCGACCACGGCGCGCGGCGTCGAGGGGATCTCGATGTGTTCGCTGCTGAATTTTTCCAGGACGGCAAAACGGATGTCGTTCTGCGCGATGTTGCCGTTCATCACATCGGCCAGGAACACGCGGATCTCGAATTCCAGGGCGGCAGGGCCGAAATTGGAAAACAGCACGAAGGGTTCGGGGTTCTTCAGCACCATCGGGTGGCTGCGGGCGATCTCCAGCAGGACGGCATGAACCTGTTTGACGTCGCTGCCATAAGCGACGCCGATCTTGATGTCGATGCGGCCGAGCTTGTTGCGGTGCGTCCAGTTGCCGACGGCGTTGTTGATCAGGTTCGAGTTGGGCAGGATCACCGATTGCCGCTGGAAGGTTTCGATCTCGGTGGCGCGCACGCTGATCTTCTTGACTGTGCCGCTGACATCGCCGGCAACGATCCAGTCGCCCACCTTGAACGGCCGTTCGGCCAACAGGATCAGGCCGGAAACGAAATTGGACACCACGTTCTGCAGGCCAAAGCCGATACCGAGGGAAAGCGCGCCGGCGACCAGCGCCAGGCTGGACAGATCGATGCCCGCAGCCGAGATGCCGACCAGTGCCGCGAGCGCGACGCCGGCATAGCCGACCGCCAGCCGGATCGAGTTGCGCACCCCGGTATCGACCTTGCCACGCGCCATCACGGAACCGTCGAGCCAGCCCTGGAACCAGCGCGTCAGGAAATAGCCTATGACGAAGACGACGATGCCGGAGAGGATGCCGGTGACCGAGATCGTCACCGAGCCGATGTTGATCCCGGTGGCGAGCTTGTAGGCCCAAGCCTGGATATCGCCGGGCTGGAAACCCCACATCAGCAGGATCAGAGGCAGGAACACCAGCACGATCATCACATTGATGGCGACGCTGACGACAAGGCCGAGTTGGTCGAGTGCGGTGTCCTCGTAGCTGGAACTGGCCGACAGCCATCGCCCGACGGTCGTGTTGGCGAAAGCACCCTCCTCGCCGATCGCCCGCGCAGACAGGAAGCCGATATAGGCGGTAATCAGCACGGTGCCGGTAACGACGACCTGCAACGAAACGAACAGAGCAAGGCCGATGTAACCGAGCAGCGCCGCGACGATGGTGAAAAGACCGAGCGCAAGCGCCGTATAGCGCAGCCATGCCGGCCACGGCCGCCAGCTTCCGTCATGCGCCTTGAACGGCCTCAGCATCGCCATCAGGATCAGGATGACGCCGACGATGATGGTGGCGCCGAAACTCCGGGCGATGGTCAGCGACAGCGGCGAGCCCATCTTGTCGTTGATGACCGACAGGAAATAGTTGACGCCGATGACCACGGCCATTGCGGTCGTCAGCCGCACCAGCCAGCGCGCCGGACCTGTCTCGACCGGGATAAGGCGCCAATTCGGCAGCCGCGGCTCGAGCGCCGCATTGGTCAATCGGTTGACGCAGAACACCACCCCGATGACGGCCGCGAGCGCATTCAGGAAGAGGCCGATGTCACCACGCAACACATTGTAATAGTTGAAAAAGAACACCGTGGAGGCCAAAAACACGCCGACGGCCAGCGTCGGCAGCAAGGTCGACCAGAAGGCCACCGACAAGCGGCTGAGATAGGATGGATCCTCATTGGCAGGGTCGGCTTCGAACACACGCCCGAAAAGACGCCGGCCACCGACCAGCAGCACCAGCGCCAGCCCGAGCGCCACGAAGGTTGCCGCCAGGATGGCCTGGAACTTGAACTTGAAAGCGAAGCTTAGCCATGACGACACCGCCTTGTAGAAATTGCCGAATTCGTCCCTGGCGTCCGAAAAGACCTGCGGGCTGAGCGCGTCGGACAGCACATAGCGCTTGGTGAGCACATTGCGGAACAGCTCGCTGCGCATGTTGCCGATCTGGTCGATCAGCCCGCTGATACGGATCGAAAGCGATTGGGCTTGCGCAATGACGGCGTTGATCTCCGCCTTTTCCGACACCAGCGCCTCGCGTTCGCCGCTGACGATGTCGGGCTCCGGCGGCTGACCTGCCGCAGGTGCCGCGCCAAGCTGCTCGAGCCGGCCGTTGATCTCGCCAAGACGCGTTCGGAAGGCCAGTGCGCTGTTCAGCGATTGCCGCGACAACTCCTCGAGCTGCAAGCGGATATCGACGAGGCTGCTATCCTCCTCGGCGTCCTGCTGGATCTGCTTTTCGAAATTGTCGGTCTTGGTCGTCAGCGCCTGGATGATCTTCTGCTGGTCGGCGACCAGTCCGGCAGGAGCCTGGCCAAGCCCCTGTGCCACCGCATCGAACGACATCGGCGCCGAGACGGCAAGCGTGAGGATCAAAATGAGACGAAGCAATCGGAAAAGCATGATTTGTTGGCGACTCATCGGCGGCAAAGGCAATTTGAAAGCCTACACTTGATAAAGACGGCCCTATCATGGGGCAAGCCGTCGTATCGCGAGCCCACCCGATCACTGGCCTCAACCGATCACTCACTCCGATTGCTCCCATCCCAAGCGTCGGCCAGTCGAAAGGCAATGGCGCAATATTGGCTTTGCGGATGCGGCCTGCTCTATAGTCTGCCGCATCGCCCGAACCGGATGACATCAATGGCAGAGTACTCGGCCTTTTCGCTGCTCGCGAACGCGCTCAAGGGAAACAAGGATTGGAAGCCGGCATGGCGCAAGCCGGACCCGAAGGCGTCCTATGACGTCATCATCATCGGTGGCGGCGGTCACGGGCTGGCGACCGCCTACTATCTCGCCAAGGAACACGGCATCACCAATGTCGCGGTTGTGGAAAAGGGTTGGCTCGGCTCCGGCAATGTCGGCCGCAACACCACGGCCGTGCGCTCGAACTATCTGCTGCCGGCCAACACCCGCTTCTACGAACACTCGATGAAGTTGTGGGAGAACCTGTCGCACGAGCTCAACTACAATGTCATGTTCTCGCAGCGCGGCTGCTTGAACCTGGCGCACACGCCGGCCCAGTTCGACGACTATGCAAGGCGCGGCAACGCCATGCGCCATCTCGGCGTCGACGCGGAATTGATGACACCGGCCCAAATCAAACGTCTGATCCCGGCGCTCGATATCTCCGACAGCGCCCGCTTTCCGGTCGTCGGCGGCCTGATGCAGCGCCGCGCCGGCACCGCCCGCCACGATGCGGTGGCCTGGGGCTATGCGCGTGGCGCCGACCGTCGCGGCGTCGACATCATCGAGAATTGCGAGGTCACCGGCTTCCTGCGCGATGGCGACCGTATATCAGGCGTCACCACTTCGCGCGGCGACATCCGCGCCAGGAAGGTGGCCGTTGCGGTCGCCGGCAGCACCGGACGGGTCATGCAGCTGGCAGGCATCGAGACGATGCCGATCGAGAGCCATGTGCTGCAGGCCTTCGTGACGGAATCGCTGAAACCCTTCATCGACACGGTCGTCACCTTCGGCATGGGCCATTTCTACATGTCGCAGTCGGACAAGGGCGGCCTCATCTATGGCGGCGACATCGACGGCTACAACAGCTACGCCCAGCGCGGCAACCTGCCTGTCGTCGACGAGGTGATGAGCGAAATGCTGGCGCTGTTTCCGGGTCTTGCCCGCGTGCGCATGCTGCGCTCCTGGGGCGGCGTCTGCGACATGTCGATGGACGGCTCGCCGATCATCACCACCGGTCCCCTGCCCGGCATGTATCTCAACTGCGGCTGGTGCTATGGCGGCTTCAAGGCGACGCCGGCTTCCGGCTGGTGCTTTGCTTGGACCATCGCCAAGGACCAGCCGCACGACCTCAACGCCCCCTTCACGCTCGACCGCTTCCACCGCGGCCTGGTGATCGACGACAAGGGCCAGGGTGCAAACCCGCGGCTGCATTAGGACCATGATCCGGAAAAGTGGAGGCCGGTTTTCCGACAAGATCATGGTCAAACAAGAAGATAAAGTCCAATGTTGATCACTTGCCCCTATTGCGGCCCGCGCGACGTCATCGAGTTCACCTATCAGGGGGACGGCAATCGTGAGCGTCCCGACCCCGCCTCGCAGAATTTCGAGGCGTGGAATGCCTATGTCTATGACAGGCTGAACCCGGCCGGGGATCACAACGAGATCTGGCAGCATTCCGGCGGTTGCCGCACGCATCTGCGGGTCGTGCGCAACACGCTGACGCATGAGATTTCCAGCGTCGCCTTCATGCGGGGTGATCATGGGCGCGGCGATCATGGCTCGACCGCGCGCCGCAGGGCGGAGGACAAGTCATGAGCCCGCGCCGCACCGACACTGGCGGCCGCATCGACCGGCTGAAAACCATCCGCTTCACCTTCGATGGCGCATCCTACACCGGCCATGCCGGCGACACGCTGGCGTCAGCCCTGCTGGCCAAGGGCGTCACGCTGTACGGCCGCTCGTTCAAATACCACCGCCCGCGCGGCCTGTTGACTGCCGGCGTCGAGGAGCCCAACGCGCTGGTGACGGTGCTGAAGGGCGAGGTTCGCGAGCCCAACATCCCGGCGACCATGGTCGAGATCCATGACGGGCTGGTTGCCATCAGCCAGAACCGCTTTCCCTCGCTTGCCTGGGACGTCAACGCCGTCAACCAGCTTGGCGGCAACATCCTGTCGGCCGGGTTCTACTACAAGACCTTCATGGGGCCGGTGTTCGGTCCGCTCAAAGGCACGCATTTCTGGATGTTCTGCGAACACTTCATCCGCCGCGCAGCCGGTCTCGGCAGTGCCGGATCGGCGAAAGACCCGGCCCGCTACGAGCGCATGAACGCCTTTTGCGACGTGCTGGTGGTCGGCTCAGGGCCGGCCGGCCTGATGGCCGCCAAGGCCGCCGCCGATCAGGGTGCGCGCGTCATGCTGGCCGATCTCGAGCCGCTTTTCGGCGGCTCGGCCAACTGGTCCGATGAAACGATCGATGGCGCGCCTGCCGCCGATTGGGCGCGCCGCACCGTCGCCCAACTCGCAGGCCGCGACAACGTCCGGCTTCTGCCGCGCACCACGGTGTGGGGTTACTACGACAACAACACGCTTGCCGCGCTCGAACGGGTAAGCGACCACAAGGATCAGCCAGGCAAGGGCGAGCCGCGCCATCGCTATTGGGCGATCCTCGCCAAATCCGTGGTCCTGGCCACTGGTGCGTTCGAGCGGCCGCTCGTGTTCCCCGGCAATGACCGGCCAGGCGTGATGCTGGCGCATGCAGCCGAGCGCTATGCCAACGAATTCGGCGTGCTGCCGGGCGAGCGGATCGCGCTGTTCACCAACAATGACAGCGCCTATCGGGCGGCCGTCGCCTTGAAGAAGGCCGGTGCCGCGGTCGTCGCCATCGCCGATGTCAGGCCGGAACTTTCGCCGGAGATGCGCAAGCTGGCCACGGAAGCCGAGGCCGAGATCTTCGCTGGCCATGCCGTCGTTGCCACCGAAGGCGGCAAGGCGCTGTCCGGTCTCAAGTTGCAGCGCTTCGACATGACCAACGGCACGCTCATCGGCGATCCACGCAGCATCCATGCCGATTGCCTGCTGATGTCGGGCGGCTGGTCGCCGACCATCCATCTGGCCAGCCAGGCCGGTGCCAAGGCGGAATGGAACGCAGCGCGGCAAGCTTTCCTGCCGCCAAAGCCGACACAGAGCTGGATCGGCGCCGGCGCCTTCACCGGCAGTTTTTCGACGCTGGAAGCGCTCGCCGAAGGACGCGCCGCCGGCCTCGCCGCCGCCGGCGGGCAGAGCGCACCATCCATGCTGCCGACCGTCGAAGCAGTGCCTGGTGATCCCGATCCCGCCCCGGTGTTCGAGATCAGGGCCAAGGGCAAGAGCTTTGTCGATTTCCAGCACGACGTCACGGCTGAGGACGTGCGGCTGGCACACCGGGAAGGCTTCGTCTCGGTCGAGCATCTCAAGCGCTACACCACGCTCGGCATGGCGACCGACCAGGGCAAGAGCTCCAACGTGCCTGGCCTAGCCATCATGGCCGAAGCGCTGGGCAAGCCGATCCCCGAGGTCGGCACGACACGCTTCCGGCCGCCCTTTGCGCCGGTGTCGATCGGCTCGCTGGCGGCGGAACGCTTCGGCGACCTGAAGCCCGAGCGGCTGACGCCGATGCATGACTGGCATCTGGCCAATGGCGCGACGATGTATTCCGCCGGCCTCTGGTACCGGCCGATGATCTATGGCCATGCCGGCGAGACGGTCGAGCAAGCCTATGTGCGCGAGGCCAAGGCGACACGCGAGAGCGCAGGGATCGTCGATGTTTCGACACTGGGCAAGATTGCCGTGCAAGGCCCTGACGCCGCCGCATTCCTCGACCGCGTCTACACCAACATGTTTTCGACGCTCGCCGTCGGCAAGGCGCGTTATGGCCTGATGCTGCGCGAGGACGGTCTTGCCTTCGATGACGGCACCACATGGCGGCTCGGCGAGCAGGATTTCCTGATGACCACCACCACGGCCAATGCCGGCAAGGTGATGCAGCATCTGGAATATTTCCTCGACGTGATCTGGCCGGAGCTGAAAGTCCACGTCACCTCGGTGACCGACGAATGGGCGGGTGCCGCGATCGGCGGCCCGAGGGCCAGGCAGATCCTTGCCGCCTGTGTCACCGGCACATCGGTCGACAATGCCACCCTGCCCTTCATGGGCATCGTGCGTGGCGATATAGCAGGCGTGCCGGTGATGATTTGCCGGCTGTCCTTCTCCGGTGAAATGGCTTTCGAGGTCTATTCCGGCGCCGGCTACGGCACCCATGTCTGGGAAGCGCTTGTTGCAGCCGGCAAGCCGTTTGGGCTGGTCACCTACGGGCTCGAGGCACTGGGCACCATGCGCATCGAAAAGGGCCATGTCACCGGCGCCGAGATCGACGGCCGCACCACGGCACGCGACCTGCATCTCGACTGGATGCTGTCGAAGAAGAAGCCTTTCATCGGCTCGGCGATGATGGACCGCGAAGGCTTGATCGCATCGGACCGCCTCGAACTGGTCGGCCTTATCGCGCTCGATAACCGGCCGCTCAATGGCGGCGCGCACATCGTCGAGGCGGTTGACGAAGCCAATCCGCACGGCTCCATCGGCCATATCACCGCCTGCTGTTATTCGCCGGCGCTCGGCAAACATATCGCGCTGGCGCTGGTCAAGGGCGGCAAGGCACGGCAAGGCACGCGCGCTCATGTCTCGGATCCCTTGCGCAACCGGTTCGGGCCGGTCGAGATCGTCTCCAACCACTTCTTCGATCCGGACGGGAGCCGCATGCATGGTTGAGCACCAATCACCCGAGCCCTTGTCGCCGCTTGAGCCCGAATTCCATGTCGGCTCGCACGGCAATTTCGAGCACGGTGTCGAGATCATCCTGACCGAGACGAGGCCGGGCTCGATCGTGCAGCTCGCCGCCTGGCCCGGCGAGGAGAAGAGGCTGATCGCTGCCATCCGAACCGTCACCGGGCTTGCGCTGCCCGATGGCGCCGGCGGCGGAGTGAGCGACGGGGTTAAGTCGGTGTTCGGCTTCGCGCCGGGAAAGTTCACCGTTGCCGACGAGGCCGAAGGGTTGGCCGCTGCCTTTGCCAAGGTGGTGACCCCGGCTATCGGCACGGTCACCGACCTGTCGCATGGCCGCACCGCCATCCGCATTGCCGGGCCGAAGGCCGAATGGGTACTGGCGAAATTCTTCGCCATCGACTTTTCGCTGCCGGCCTTCCCTGTCGGCGCAGGCCGCTCGACCGCTCACCACGACGTCTTCGCCCAGATCCAGCGCACCAGTGCCGACCAGTTCGACATCTATGTCTTCCGCTCCTTTGCACGCTCGTTCTGGAAGGCGCTCTGCCACGCCAGCGAGGAAGTCGGCTACGAGGTGCAATAGGCCTGCGGTCATATCGCTGCGTTGCCTGCATCTGGCATCAACGCCTGCCGCTTCTGCCGCTAGAGAATCAGGCCGCAGGCGCCCATGGTGCGAAAACGTGGCCGCCCAACCGGCCCATGGATATGAAAATCCCTTCTTCAAGAGTCGGCACATTCGTTTGGTTCGAACATCTCCATGACCGCAGAACTATCCGCCGGCGCCTCGGATCGCGCCGATGTGCCGGCCAGAGCCCTGCTCCTGCTGCCGCTGACGGTTGCCTGCGGCGTGTTCATGACCAGCCTCGACCAGAATGTCGTGGTGACCGCGCTGCCGGGCATCAGCGAAAGCCTCGGCCGTCCGCCCAGCCAGCTCGGCCTCTTGATTACCGTCTATGTTGCCAGCCTGATCATCTCGATGCCGCTTGGCGGCTGGGCCGCCGACCGCTTCGGCTTGCGCAACGTCTACTGCTTTGCCTTGCTGGTGTTCGCTGCCTCGTCGGCGCTGTGCGGACTGTCCGACAACATCTGGACGCTGGTTGGTGCGCGTGCGCTGCAAGGCTTTGGCGGCGCCTTAATGGGCACGCTCGGCCAGGTCGTCATCCTGTCGACCTTTCCGCGCAGCCGAACGCTGAAGATCAACATGTACATCTCGCTGGCCGGCCAGTCCGGACCGCTGGTCGGCCCGCTCGTCGGCGGCGCGCTGACCACCTACATTTCCTGGCGCTGGATCTTCTTTATCAACGTGCCGTTCGCGCTGGCTGCGGCAATTCTTGCCGCCTCGCTGTTTCCGACGATGACCAGGCCGGTGCGCACGCCGTTCGATTTTCCGGGCTTCCTGCTGGTCGGCAGCGGCATGGTCCTGCTGGTCTTCGGCATGGATTCGCTGGCCGCCAAGGACGCCGCGGGCGGCATCATCGCCGCCGAACTGGCGCTGGCGCTCGTCATCCTGACCATCGCCTCGTTCTACTGCCTGCGTGTGCGCAATCCGCTGCTCGATCTCAAGCTTTTGCGCATCCGCACCTTCCGCATTTCGTTCCTGACCGGCGGTGGGCTGGACACGATCGGCCTCAGCTCGGTCGTCTTCCTGCTGCCATTGATGTTCCAGCTCGGCTTCGGCATGAGCGCGGTTCAGGCGGGATCGCTGACTTTTGTCGCCGCGGTCGGCTCGGTGGCGATGCGGTTCTTCATGCCGCGCGTCCTCAACCGTTTCGGCTTCCGCCGCGTGCTGGTCTACAACACGCCCATCGTCGCCGCCCTGGTTGCCGGCTTCGCGCTGGTGCAGGCGACGACGCCAGTGTGGATCGTGCTCACCTACATCTTCGTCTTCGGCGTCTTCCGCTCCGCGCAATGGGCCTCGACCGGCAACCTCGCCTATTCCGACATCGCGCCCGAGCAGCTCGCCCGTTTCAGCGCGCTCTATTACATATTATGGCAGCTGGCGGTGGCGATCAGCGTCGGCCTCGCCGCCGCGGCGCTGTCGTTTCTGGCTGGCGGCGGCCCGGCCGTCGCCGACGACTTCCGCATCCTGTTCGTGATCGAGGGCGTCATCACGCTCTGCGCGCTGCTCGCCTACCTCAAGCTGACGCCGCAGGACGGCGCCCATGTCAGCGGCCACGGTGCCCCGATGAATACGGAATGAGGCTGGCTGGCTTATTCGCTGAACGTCACCCACTCTTCCAGCGGCACGCGGTCGGTGCGGAAGGCGTTTTCAGGTTTTGACGTATCCTCATAACCAAGCGCCATGCCGCAGACGACGA
Source organism: Mesorhizobium sp. CO1-1-8 (assembly GCF_020164875.1). NCBI lineage: Bacteria > Pseudomonadati > Pseudomonadota > Alphaproteobacteria > Hyphomicrobiales > Phyllobacteriaceae > Mesorhizobium > Mesorhizobium sp. CO1-1-8. Next base: position 85,939 of record NZ_JAIUGZ010000005.1, read on the forward strand.
TCTCTTCGTCCGGAATGTCGAGCACCGGCCTGATCTGCCGGTGATAGGGCGCGAAGGCCGCCTGCGGACAGGTGTGCAGACCCCTCCCCCTAGCTGCGACCATGATGTTCTGCAGGAACATGCCGTAGTCGATCCACGAGCCCTGGTTGAGGCGGCGGTCGATGGTGAAGATCATGCCGACCGGAGCATCGAAGAAGACGAAGTTGCGGTCATGCTGGGCGCGCATCTTGTCGACCTCGCGGCGACCGATCCCAAGCGCGCCATAGAGGCCGAAACCGTTGGCGCGGCGGCGAGTCAGATACGGCTCGAAGAACTGCGTGGGATAATACCGGTACTCGTCCCAATCAGCTTTTTCGGCGCGAATGCCAGAATTGAGAATGGCGTCTGATATCCGCTGCTTGCTCTCGCCCTTGGTGACATAGACCTTCCATGGCTGCATGTTGGTGCCGGATGGAGCGCGCGCCGCAACCGCCAAAATGGCGCGGATGGTGTCGTCGTCGACCATGTCGGGCAGGAATGCGCGCACCGAACGGCGCGACAGGATCGCCTCGTCGACAATCTCGGCATCGCCCGCAATTCGGGGGTTATTTTCCAGCATGGGCCGTCCCTTACCCTTTGTCTCGATCGGACGTCCCCACTCGCCGCTCTCGGCGGAGCCTTTGCATGAACCGTCAAAATCGCGCAAGCAAATCTTGTGCATCCGTGAAAATCTACTTGATTTTTTCATGAGCTTGATTTCTCATGAAATTTGACCGAATTTTTTCATGAAGAGAGCATTTTGCCTTCGACTACCGCAAGAACATTGCAGGGACCTGACGAACGCGTGCTGGCCGGCGATATCAGGGCCTTGCGCAAGGCGCGCGGGCTGACACTCGCGGAGATCGGCCTGAAGCTTGGCCGTTCGGTCGGCTGGGTCAGCCAGGTCGAGCGTGGCCTGTCGACGCCATCGCTCGGTGACCTCCGAGCCTTCGCCGAACTGTTCGGCGTGCCGATCAGCCTGTTCTTCAGCCATGACGTACCTGTCGAAAGCGAACGTGGCGTGGTCGTGCGCGCCGGCAGGCGCCGCACGCTTGGCACAAGCGAATCCGGCTTGGTGGAGGAGCTTCTGTCGCCCGATCTCGGCGGTAGCTTCGAGATGGTGCGTTCGGTTTTCGCGCCGGGCGCGGAACTGAAGGCCGAGGCGCAGCGACCGACCGAGGAAGCCGGATACGTCGCGTCCGGACTGTTCGACATCGAGATCGGAGGTGTCTGGCATCGGCTTGGCGAGGGCGACTCCTTTCGCTTCGAAGGCAAGCCCTACCGCTGGCGCAATCCGGGTGCCGAGCCTGCAATTATCATCTGGGTGGTTTCACCACCCGTCTATTGAGTTCAAGTTTGGAGAAGAACATGGCGGGTTTGCCGAGCACGGCGCGCGTGGTGATCATCGGAGGCGGCGCCGTCGGCACCTCCGCGCTCTATCATCTCGCCAAGGCGGGCTGGACCGACTGCGTGCTGCTCGAAAAGAACGAGTTGACCTCCGGCTCGACCTGGCATGCCGCCGGCAACGTGCCGACCTTCTCCTCGTCCTGGTCGCTGATGAACATGCAGCGCTATTCGACCGAGCTTTATCGCGGACTGGCCGACGCGGTCGACTATCCCATGAACTATCACGTCACCGGCTCGCTGCGCCTTGCCCACTCGGTCGAGCGCATGCAGGAATTCCAGCGCGCCAAGGGCATGGGCCTCTACCAGGGTATGGACATCGACATTGTCGGCGTCGACGAGATCCAGCGTCGCTATCCCTTCATCGAGACGCATGACCTGAAAGGCGCGCTCTACGATCCGAGCGACGGCGACATCGATCCGGCGCAGCTCACCCAGGCGCTTGCCAAGGGCGCGCGCGACATGGGCGCCAGGATCATCCGCTTCTGCCCGGTCACAGGCGTGCGCCGCGAGAACGACGAGTGGATGGTCGAGACGGCACAAGGCGAGATCCGCTGCGAGATCGTCGTCAATGCCGCCGGCTACCGCGCCGCCGAAGTCGGCCGGATGTTCGGCCGCGACGTGCCGATGATGGTCATGAGCCATCAGTACATTTTGTTCGAGGAGATCCCCGAACTAGCGGCATGGTCGAAGGAACAGGGCAAGAAACTGCCCCTGCTGCGCGACGTCGACACCTCCTACTATCTGCGCCAGGAAAAGAACGGCATGAATCTCGGCCCCTATGAGCGCAATTGCCGCGCGCATTGGGCCACCCACAACGACCCGATGCCGGAGGATTTTTCCTTCCAGCTGTTCCCCGACGACCTCGACCGGCTGGAGCACTATCTGGCCGACGCCGTCGCCCGCGTGCCGATCCTGGGCACCGCCGGGCTGTCCAAGGTCATCAACGGGCCGATCCCCTACACACCGGACGGCAATCCGCTGATCGGCCCGATGCCCGGCGTTCCCAATGCCTTCGAGGCCTGCGTCTTCACCTTCGGCATTGCCCAGGGTGGCGGCGCCGGCAAGGTGCTGGCCGAATGGGTGACAGAGGGCCAGACCGAATGGGACATGTGGTCGTGCGACCCGCGCCGCTTCACCTCCTTTGCTTCGGCGCCGGATTATTGCGTCGTCAAGGGCATGGAGATTTACGGCAACGAATACGCGATCCAGTTTCCGCGCCATGCCTGGCCGGAAGGGCGCGACCGCAAGCTGTCGCCAATCCATGATCGCATCAAGGCGCTCGGCGGCCGCTTCGATGCCTATAATGGCTGGGAGCGCGCTACCTGGTATGCGCAAGACGGCGATGATGTTTCAGAGGAAGCGACACTGACCTTCCGCCGCGAAGGACCCTGGTACCATCGTGTGCGTGAAGAATGCCTGGCCGTGCGCGATGCCGCCGGCATTTTGGACCTGCCGGGCTTCTCGCGCTTCAACCTTGACGGTCCCGGTGCCGCCGAATGGCTGAGCCTGCAGGTCACCGGGCTGGTGCCGAAGCCAGGCCGCATCGGCCTCGTCTATTTCGCCGACGACAAGGGCCGCATCGTCACCGAAATGTCCGTGGTGCGCCACGACGACAACCTAATGACGCTGATCACCGCGGCGGTCGCGCAATGGCACGATTTCGAGTGGCTGAAATCGCGCATGCCCAAGGACGCACCGTTCAAGCTGATCGACCGGACCGAGGAATTCTCGACCCAGATCCTGGCCGGCCCGAACTCGCGAAAAATCCTCGCTGACGTCTGCGAAGCCGACCTCACTCTGCCATGGCTGACGCATCAGGAGACAAAGATCGCCGGTCGCTGGGCCAAACTCGTGCGCGTCTCCTTTGCCGGCGAACTCGGCTGGGAAATCCACACCAGGATCGACGACACCGCCGCCATCTTCGATGCCATCTGCGCGGCAGGCCAGCAGCACGGACTGAAGCCGTTCGGCATGTACGCGCTGGATTCGCTCAGGCTCGAAAAAGGCTACCGCACCTGGAAGGGCGATCTCTCGACCGACTATTCGATCCTGCAGGGCGGGCTCGAACGCTTCGTCAAATGGGACAAGCCCGACTTTCGCGGCAAGGCGGCACTGCTGAACGAAAAGCAGCAAGGCGTGAAGAAGCGCTTCGTCACGCTGGTCGTCGAGAACCCCGGCGACTGCGACGCCCCTTCAGTGTCGACGCTGTGGCACGACGGCAAGATCGTCGGCGAGACGACGTCAGGCGGCTGGGGTCATCGGATCGACAAATCAATCGCGCTCGGCATGCTGCGCGCCGACCTGGCCGAACCAGGTACATCAGTCGAGATCGAAATCTTCGGTGACCGCTTTCAGGCGATCGTGCAGAAGGATGAACCGCTGTGGGATCCGAAGAACGAAAGGCTGCGCGCATGAAGAAAATCATCCTCACCGATGGCGGGATGGGCCAGGAACTGGTCCGCCGCAGCAAATCCGAGCCGACGCCGCTATGGTCGGCCAGGGTGCTGATCGACGAGCCGGATCTGGTGCGCGACCTGCACGCGGAATTCATCCGTGCCGGCGCACGCGTCATCACCATCAACACCTATTCTGCGACACCCGAACGCCTGGCGCGCGAGGGTGCGGAAGACCTCTTCAAGCCATTACAGAAGCGCGGCATCGAATTAGCCAGGCAGGCCCGCGACGAGGCCGGCGATGCAGCCATCGCCGGCTGCCTGTCGCCACTTTTCGGCAGCTATGCACCGGCGCTGACCATTTCCTTCGAGGAGACGCTCGATATTTACCGCCGCATCGTTGCCGAGCAGGCCGATGGCGTCGACCTGTTGTTGTGTGAAACCATGGCGTCGGCGGACGAAGCCCGCGCGGCGGTCACCGCGGCATCGGAAAGCGGCAAGCCGGTATGGGTGTCGTGGACGCTGGCCGACCACGGCAAGCCGCGGCTGCGCAGCGGCGAAGCAATAGCCACCGCGGCAAGCGCGCTCGACGGCCTGGCAGTCGCCGCGCGGCTGGTCAATTGCTGCCGGCCGGAAGCAATCGCCGCGGCTTTGCCTGAACTGATCGACCTCGGCGGCCCGGTCGGCGCCTACGCCAATGGCTTCACTTCAACCGAAGCACTCAAGCACGGTGGCACCGTCGATGTGCTGCACGCTCGTCACGACCTTGGCCCGGATGCTTATGCCGACCAGGCGATCGGCTGGGTGGAGGCTGGGGCAAGCATCGTTGGCGGCTGCTGCGAAGTCGGACCTCCGCACATCGCCGCTCTGCGCGACCGGCTCGAACAGGCCGGCTACGAAATTTCGGGAGTTTTGCATGCCTAGACCATCATCGCGCATTTCCGGCATCGTGCCTTCGGGCAAGGACGGCTGGGAAGTCCATTTCGCCGCCTGGACGCGCAAGGAGGCAGGCGAAGACATCATCATGTTGTCGGTCGGCGACCATGATTTCGATACGCCTTCGCAGACCATCGAAGCCTGCGTGACCGCGGTTCGCGGCAGCAATCACCACTACACCCCGCTTCCTGGCCTGCCGCGCCTGCGCAAGGCGATGGCGGCAGCTTCGAGCGCCTGCACCGGCGTCGAGACGTCGCCGGATCAGGTGATCGCCACGCCGGGCGGCCAGGCCGCACTCTACGCGGCGGTACAGGGCGTGCTCGACCAAGGCGATCACGCCATCGTCGTGGCGCCCTATTATGCCACCTATCCCAACACGTTCAGCGCCGCAGGCGCTGAATTCACCGTCGTCGAGACACCGGCCGAGGATGGCTTCCAGCCACGTGCCGACATGATCCGCGCGGCAATTCGGCCGAACACGCGCGCCATCCTGATCAACACGCCGAACAATCCGACCGGTGCGGTCTATTCGCGCGAGAGGCTGGAGCAGTTGGCAGAAGTCTGCCGGGAGCACGACCTCTGGCTGCTGTCGGACGAAGTTTACTGGACGCTCGGCGGCGGCGAGCACGTCTCGCCGCGCTCGCTGCCAGGGATGAACGAGCGTACGCTGGTCATCAATTCGATGTCCAAGAGCCACGGCATGACCGGCTGGCGCATGGGCTGGCTAACGGGACCGGAAGAGATGATCACACTCATGATCAATCTCAATCTGGTGACGACCTACGGCCTGCCGGCCTTCATCTCGATCGCTTGCTCCGAGGCGCTGGAGAACCGTTATGGCATCAGTGAGATCGCCGAACGTTACGCGGCACGCCGCACCGTCTTGCTCGACGCCGTGCGGGGCATGAACGATGTCACCGTGCGCGGGTCGGAGGGCGGCATGTATGTCATGCTCGACATCTCGGCCGTCGAACCGGATGACGAGAAATTCGCCTGGGCCCTGCTCGACAACGAAAAGGTTGGCGTGATGCCCGGCTCCAGCTTCGGCGAGGCCGCCGCCGGCCACATTCGCATCAGCCTCTGCCAGCCCGAACCCGTGCTGCGGGAAGCTGCACTTCGTCTGCGCCGCTTTGCTTTCAGCTACCGTCGCGAGGCAGCATGACCGCCAAGGCAGTTCCCGCCAAAGCAAGAGCGGTCATTATCGGTGGCGGCGTTTCCGGCTGCTCGGTCGCCTATCACCTGGCCAAGCTCGGCTGGACCGATATCGTGCTTCTCGAACGCAAGCAGCTTACGTCGGGCACGACATGGCATGCCGCCGGCCTGATCGGCCAGTTGCGCGGTTCGCAGAACATGACGCGGCTGGCGAAATATTCCGCCGACCTCTACGTCAAGCTGGAAGCCGAGACGGAAGTCGGCACCGGCATGCGCCAGGTCGGTTCGATCACCGTAGCGCTGACCGAGGAGCGCAAGCACGAGATTTACAGGCAGGCATCGCTCGCCCGTGCCTTCGATGTCGATGTGCGCGAGATTTCGCCCAGGGAAGTCAGCGAGATGTACCCGCATCTCAATGTTTCCGATGTCGTCGGCGCCGTGCATCTGCCGCTCGACGGCCAATGCGACCCCGCCAACATCGCCATGGCGCTGGCCAAGGGCGCGCGCCAGCGCGGAGCGACCATCATGGAAAATGTGAAGGTCACCAAGGTCCACAGCAAGGCCGGCCGCGTCACCGGCGTGTCCTGGGCACAGGGCGAAGAACAAGGCACGATCGAAGCCGACATCGTCATCAATTGCGCCGGCATGTGGGCCCGCGAACTGGGCGCGCGGAACGGCGTCACCATCCCGCTGCACGCCTGCGAGCATTTTTATCTCGTCACCGAGCCGATCCCCGGCCTCACCCGCCTCCCGGTGCTGCGCGTGCCCGACGAGTGCGCCTACTACAAGGAAGACGCAGGCAAGATGATGCTCGGCGCCTTCGAGCCCGTGGCCAAGCCGTGGGGCATGGACGGCATCCGTGAGGATTTCTGCTTCGACCAGCTGCCGGAGGACATGGAGCATTTCGAACCGATCCTCGAAATGGGCGTCAACCGCATGCCGATGCTGGCGACCGCCGGCATCCACACCTTCTTCAACGGACCGGAGAGTTTTACGCCCGACGATCGCTACTATCTTGGCGAGGCGCCGGAACTGTCCGGCTACTGGATGGCGACCGGTTACAATTCGATCGGCATCGTCTCCTCCGGCGGTGCTGGTATGGCGCTGGCGCAGTGGATCAACGACGGCGAGGCGCCTTTCGACCTGTGGGAAGTCGACATCCGCCGCGCCCAGCCGTTCCAGAAGAACCGCCGCTATCTCAAGGAGCGTGTCTCCGAAACGCTCGGCCTGCTCTATGCCGACCATTTCCCCTACCGGCAGATGGCAACCTCCAGAAACATCAGGCGGTCGCCGCTCCATGAGCATCTCAAGGCACGTGGCGCCGTGTTCGGCGAAGTCGCTGGCTGGGAGCGCGCCAACTGGTTCGCCCTCGAGGGCCAGGAGCGTGAATACCGCTACTCCTGGAAACGGCAGAACTGGTTCGACAACCAGCGCGAGGAGCATCTGGCGGTGAGGAACGGCGTCGGCCTGTTCGACATGACCTCCTTCGGCAAGATCCGTGTCGAGGGCAGCGATGCCTGCGCTTTCCTGCAGAAGCTCTGCGCCAACGACATGGACGTGATGCCGGGCAAGATCGTCTACACCCAGATGCTCAACCGGCGCGGCGGCATAGAGAGCGATCTCACGGTCTCGCGGTTGTCCGAGACGGCGTTCTTCCTCGTCGTCCCAGGCGCCACGCTGCAGCGCGATCTGGCTTGGCTGCGCAAACACGTCGCCGACGAGTTCGTCGTCATCACCGACGTGACGGCGGCCGAAAGCGTGCTCTGCCTGATGGGCCCGGACGCGAGAAAGCTGATCCAGAAGGTCAGCCCGAACGATTTCTCCAATGAGAAAAATCCGTTCGGCACGTTCCAGGAAATCGAGATCGGCATGGGCCTGGCCCGCGCCCACCGCGTCACCTATGTCGGCGAGCTCGGCTGGGAACTCTATGTCTCGACTGATCAGGCCGCCCATATCTTCGAGGCGATCGATGAGGCCGGCGCCGAAGTCGGCCTGAAACTCTGCGGCCTCCATACGCTGGATTCCTGCCGCATCGAAAAGGCTTTTCGGCATTTCGGCCACGACATCACCGATGAGGACAATGTGCTGGAAGCCGGCCTCGGCTTCGCTGTAAAGACGGCCAAGGGCGACTTCATCGGCCGTGATGCTGTGCTGCGCAAGAAGGAGACCGGATTGAACCGCAGGCTGGTCCAGTTCCGGCTGAAAGACCCGCAACCCCTGCTCTTCCACAACGAGGCGATCCTGCGCGACGGCAAGATTGTCGGCCCGATCACATCTGGCAATTACGGCCATCACCTCGGCGGCGCGGTCGGGCTAGGCTATGTGCCTTGCGAGGGCGAGAGCGAGGCGGATGTGCTGGTCTCAACCTACGAGATCGAGATCGCCGGCGAGCGTTTTGCGGCGGAAGCGTCATTGAAGCCGATGTACGATCCGAAGTCGGAACGGGTGAGGATGTAGTGCTTCTCACCCTCCCCCTTGTGGGAAGGGTCGGCTCGCAGTCGGAGCGGAGCGGAGATTGCTGGACGGGGTGGGGTAGCGCCCTAAGAGACCCCTACCCGCTTCGCAAAAGCGGCTTTGCGGCATTTGCTGCGCGACCCTCCCCACAAGGGGGAGGGTGAAAACTCAAAACCGCTCCAGCTTCCCTCGCACCTTCGCCAAAAACGCCACCCTTGTCGCCGGCGTCGAGGAATCCATCAGATAGTGCGCCAGGAAGAATGTCCGGCAGCGCGTCGCGCACAGTGCGCGCATGCCGCGCAAAAGGGTCTTGCGTCCCGGCTGGCCGACGACGACGCTCCACCAGGTCGGCGCGCCGCAGGTGGTTATGACGCCGACCTTGGTCACATGCGTCATCAGCGATTTGATCCGACCCTTGCCCGCCGGCAGCTTGAAGGCGACGTCCGTCGCCCACACCCGGTCGAGCCAGCCCTTCAGCATCGCCGGCAGTCCGTACCACCAGGTCGGATAGACAAACAGGATCGCTTCGGCCCAGTTGAGCAGTTCGAAATGCGGCTTCAGCGCCGGGTCCTGCGGCGCCTGGTCATTGTAGGAGCGTCGCTCGTCGCAACCCATCACCGGGTCGAACTTCTCGGCATAGAGGTCGAGCAGCCGCACCTCCCAGCCTCGTCGCTTCAGCACGTCGATGGCAGTGTCGCGGATGGCGGCGCAAAAACTCTCCGGCACCGGATGGCAGTAAACCACCAGCGCGCGCATCAGAAGGCATCCATACTGGCCGCGACCTTGGCCATGAAGGTCTTGCGCGTGCTGTCGGTCGACAGATTCATCGAATAATGCGCAAGATAGCTCACCGGCGCGCCCGGTTTGACGGTGGCGCGCAGCATGCGCTTGATCAATTTGCGCGGCGGATCGCCCATCAGCATGGCGCGGAACCGGCTGCCGCCATAGGTGGTCACCGCCGCGACCTTGCGTATGTTGTGCAGCGACGGCTGCGCCTTGCCGTCGACCAGTTTGAACGACACGCCGGGCAGGAAGACGCGATCGAAAAAGCCTTTCAGGATCGCTGGAAAGCCATAGTTCCAGACCGGATAGGAAAGCACCAGCGCATCGGCGCGCAGCAGGCGCTCGACGTAAGGCGCAACCGCGTCGGCGGGGCCACGCTGGTTGTGATAGTCCAGTCGTTCCTGGCGCGTCAGTCGCGGATCGAAACCCTCGGCATGGAGATCGCAGTCGTCGACCGTATGGCCCGCCACCGTCAGGCGCTCGACGATCATCCGGTGCAGGCCGGCATTGAAGCTGGTCTCGACCGGATGCGCGTAGAGGACGAGGATGTTCATCATCCCACCTTCTGCAGCCCCTTGAACAAAAAAGTCCGCCCCGAACGGTAATCATAATCCGGGTTCTCCCAGGCGATCATCTTGCCGGGGTTGAGCAGGCCCTGCGGGTCAGTCTCGCGCTTGAAGGCAAGCTGCACGGCATCCGTCTGCTTCATGCCGCCCTCTTCCAGAGTGTAGCGGTGCGGGTTAAAGATCGGGCAGCCATTCGCCTCATGCAGGCGCACGATCTCGTCGAGCCTTGCTTCGGTGGTGAACTTCACCAAGGGCAGGCCGAAGCAGGTGATGTTGCCGTCCAGCCGCACGAATTCCAGATGCGAGAATACCTCGTCCGGAAACATCGTATCCATCTTTTCGACCAGCGCGAGCTGGTTGGGAAAGGGATAGAGTGACTGCAGATAGGTGATCGAAGGATCGACGCGCAGTGCCCTCAGCGTCGTGTGGTTCCAGGCCAGCTCATAGGCCGGCGGCAGGCCCTTCTTCTCGTCCGGCGTCGCCGTGGCGGCATTGTAGATCACCTCGCCACCGGCCCGGCTGGTGAAGGCCAGGAAAGCGTCCAGCCCGTGCCGCGCCACCATGATGACGCAAATGCTTTGCCCCTGCTTCAGGAACTTCTGATGCCGCTTGAAATAGAGCTGCGGCACGGGTGCCGCTATCGGCGTGATCAGCTTGGTCAGGATACCGTCCTGGCAGGCCAGCGCATTGCCATAGCGGGCAGCATCCATGAAAGCGTCGAAGCCGACGATGATGTCGATCCATTCATAAGCCGCGGTCAGCGGCATCTCGACCTCCGATATGATGCCGTTGGTGCCGTAGGCGTGGGTGACCTTGTGCAGGTCCTCGCCGATGAGCTCGAGCGCTTTCGGCTCACCTTCCATCGTCACCACGCGCAGGCGCAGCACATTGCCGAAATCGCGCAACCCGCCGAAATTGATCGAGCCGACGCCGCCCGAACCGCCGGCGATGAAGCCGCCGATCGAAGCGGTGTTGTAGGTGGAGGGCGATAGCCGGAGTTCCTGCCCGGAATGCGCCCGCGTTGCCTTGTCGATATCGGCCAGAATGGCCCCCGGTCCGGTCACGACGCGACCCGGGGCGATCGACTTGATCTCGTTCATCTCGGCAAGGTTGAGCACGACGCCGCCTGAGAGCGGCATCGCCTGGCCGTAATTGCCGGTGCCGCTGCCGCGCGGTGTCACCGGCACGCCATGGCGATGACAGGCGGCAAGCACGCGGATCAGTTCGGCCTCGTTCTTCGGCGTCACGATCAGGTCGCCGGTGACATGGTCTAACTGCTGCTTCAGCACCGGGCTGTACCAGTAGAAGTCGCGGCTCTTCTGCTGGACGATGGCTGGATTGTCGTCGATCTTCAGGCCTTCGAGATCGCGTTTGAGCGCCGAAACGTCCATCATTCCACCATCAGTTCGTCGAGTTCGGCATAATCGGGCAATTGCCGGTCGATCGCCTTGCCGCCGCGCACAACGATGCGATCCGATTCGGGCCGCGACAGCAATTCCGTCCAGCTTCGGCCTTTGAACACGATGAAATCCGCATCGCCGCCGGCAGCCAGCGTGCCGAAGCCATCAAGCCGCATCGCCTTGGCCGGCGTCGCGGTGACCGCCTGCGGCCAGTCGGCAACCGGATGATCGAAGTGTAGGATGCGCGTCGCCATGCGGTAGACCTCCAGCATGTCGAGATCGCCATAGGCATAGAAGGGATCACGCGTGTTGTCGGAAGCAACTGCGACCGGAATGCCCCTCGCCTTCATCTCGTGCAGCAGCGTCACGCCACGCCAGCGCGGCGTCGTGCCGTCGCCGCGCCGATCCTGCAGATAGAGATTGCACATCGGCAGCGAGACGACGGCGAGCCCGGCCTTCGCCACCTTGTCCAGCGTGTCGAGCACGTCGAGGTCCGGCTGGCGCGCCAGCGAGCAGCAATGGCCGACGAGGATCTTGCCTTCGAAACCATTCCAAAGAGCGGCCTCGGCGATCTTCTTCAGCGATATGGCGGAGATATCATCGGTCTCGTCGGCATGGAAATCGAGATCGAGGCCATGCTTGATGGCTTGCGCGAAGACATGGTCGAGCAGTTCTTCGAGGTCCGGCACCATATAGGTGACGACACCGAGCACGCCCTTTGCCGCGGCAACCCTTTTTGCCAGCCTGTCGAACCACTTTTTGTCACGCACGCCTTCGATGCCGAGCAAACAGGCGCCCTGCAACTCGATGCGGCCGCGCCATTCCTCGCGCATCGCCTCGAACACCGGCCAGGAGATATCCTCCTGCGGCGCGACGCTGTCGATGTGGGTACGCAGCGCCCGGGTGCCATGGGCGTAGGCGCAGCACAGCGAGAAATCCATGCGCCGGGCCAAATCCTCGGCGCTCCAGCGTGCCACACGATCGGCACCGGCGGCATTCAACGCGCCCATGAACGTGCCGTCGGGATTGGGTTTTCGCGGCCAGATATGGCCCTTGTCGATATGTGTGTGGCAGTCGACGAAACACGGCAGCACGATGCGGCCGCCAAGATCGATGGCATCGGCACGTGCCTTCGATTTGCCATGCGCTGCAATGCTGGCGATCTTGCCGTCGGCGACGGCAATGTTGGCCAGCGTGAAACCGTCATTATCGTAAGTCGCAGTAAGGCCCGACGTCAGTGATTGATGAATACGGACGTTAGCGAGCTGATAAGAGCCAGAGGCTGGTATCAAGGCCTACCCCCCTCTGTCCTGCCGGCCCCCTCTAGGGGGGAGATTGGCAGCTTCGTTCGAACCGCCTCTCTTTCGGCACTCACAATTGGCGAAAGCAAAACACACAGCCGATCTCCCCCCTTGAGGGGGAGATGTCCGGCAGGACAGAGAGGGGTGTTTCGCACCAACCTTTCAGTCACCTAGCGCTCCTGCTTCAGTGCGCTTTCGTGCCAGCGCCGCAAAATGAGATGCGAAATCAGCGACAGCACGAGGAAGATCAGGATGCCGGTGAGCGAGATCAGGAACAGCGCCGCAAACAGCCGCGGCGCGTTGAGCCGGTAGCCGGCCTCGATGATGCGCGAGGCAAGGCCGGACGACTGGCCGGTGGTGCCGGCGACGAATTCGGCCACCACGGCGCCGATCAGCGACAGGCCTCCGGCGATCTTCAACCCGCCGAGGAAATAGGGCATCGCCGCCGGCAGGCGGAGATAGCGCAATTGCTGCCAGCGCGTCGCGCCATTGAGCTTGAACATGTCGCGCAGATTGCGGTCGACGGAGTTGAGGCCAAGCGTGGTGTTGGACAGGATCGGAAAGAAGGCGACGATCCAGGCGCACAGCAGAAGCTTGGTCGTCTGGTCGTTCACATAGATGTTGATCAGCGGAAAGATCGCCACGATCGGCGTCACCTGCAGCACGATGGCGAAGGGGAAGAACGACATCTCCACCCATTTCGATTGCGCGAACAGCACCGCCAGCCCGACCCCGCCGACAACCGCCAGGGCAAGGCTGAGGAAGGTGATGCGCAAGGTCACCAGCAGCGAGGAAAACAGCAGGCCGGCGTCATTGTAGAGCGTCCACAGCACCACGCCCGGTCGCGGCAGTATGTACTGCGGAATCTCGTTCCAGACGCAGATCCGATCCCACAGCCAGATCGCCAGGATCATGATCGCCAGCGGCAGCACCCAGCGGCCGCTCCGTTCGAACCGCTCCTGGCGCACGCGGCGTGCTTCCTCGGGGTCGAGTTCGAGCACGCGCTCGTCAATGGCCGTCATGATGCGCGCCTGCTGTTGAGTTGATGGCCTTGACCAGCACATCGGAGGCCTGACGGCACAATGCCGCATAGTCGGGCGAGGTGCGAAACGCCTCGTCACGCGGATAGGAAGCCTCGATGGCGAGGTCGTCGAACACCCTGCCCGGCCGCGCCGCCATGACGACCACGCGGTTGGAGAGGAACACGCTTTCAAAGACGCTGTGGGTGACGAAGACGACCGTGAAGCGTTCGTCCTGCCACAGTTCCAAGAGATCGTTGTTGAGCTTGAAGCGGGTGATCTCGTCGAGTGCCGCGAATGGCTCGTCCATCAGCAGCACACGCGGTTTGGTCACCATGGCGCGTGCGATCGAGACGCGCATCTTCATGCCGCCGGACAGTTCGCGCGGCACCGCGTCTTCGAAACCGGTCAGATGAACCCGCGCCAGCATCTCCGTGATCGCCGGTGTCGCCTTGGCACGCGAAATGCCTTTCAGCCGAAGCGGCAGCCAGACATTGTCGAAAACATTGGCCCAGGGCAGCAGCGTCGGCTCCTGGAAGACGAAGCCGATGTTCGAACGGTCAAGCGAGCCGCCGCCGCGCCAGTCGAGCACGCCGGAGGTCGGCGTCGACAGGCCGGCGATCAGCCGCAGCGCCGTCGACTTCCCGCACCCCGACGGCCCGAGCAGGCTGAGGAAATCGCCTTCCCGGATGGTCAGGTTGACGTCGCTGAGCGCCGTCACGCCGTTGGAGAAGACCTTGCCGACGCCGCGCAGCGCCAGAAGCGTCGGGGCCGCACCCGACGCAGCCGGCGCTTGCGCCACCTTTTCCCTTATCATGCCGGGACCGGCCTATTTCTTCAGCTCGAGCCCGACGCCCTTGTTGATGAAGGTCAGCGTGTAGGCCTTCTTGATGTCGATGCCGGCTGGCGTGACCTTGGCCTTGACCATCTTGTCGTAGAAACTCTTGATCCGCTCGTCGGTCATGGCGCCGATGCCGAGCTTTTCGGTGTCGCCGGAATCGGCAAGGCCGAACTTCTTCATCTGCTCGATCGAGAACGCGATCTGCTCGTCGCTCATGTCGGGGTTGTCTTTCTTGATCAGGTCGTTGGCGGCCTTGTTGTCGCCGTAGAGATATTTGTACCAGCCCTTGGCCGAGCCATCGACGAAGCACTGGACGACCTCCGGCTTCTTGTCGATCGTATCCTGCATCACCTCGATCGTCGTCGAGTAGGTGTCCCAGCCATAGTCGGCAAGCAGGAACTGGTTCGGCACGAAGCCGCCCTCCTTCTTGACCGCGAACGGCTCGGAGGTGACGTAGCCCTGCTGGATCGACTTCTTGTTGGCGAGGAAGGGAGCGGTGTTGTAGGTGTAGGGCGCGCGCTTTGAGGCGTCGAAGCCAAGCGCCGTGACCATCCACTGGAAGAAGGTCTGCACGCCTTCGTCACCCAGAATATACTGGTCGGCGTTCTTGAGATCTTCCCACTTGTCGAGCCCCTCGCCGGGGTGGGACATGATGACCTGTGGATCCTTCTGGAAGTCCGCCGCCACCACGCGCATCGGAATGCCTTGCTGGACGGCATCGAAAGCCGACAGCAGATTGCCGCCCATGTAGAAATCGATCTTGCCGGCAAGCAGCATCGGCCGGCCGCTAACCTGCGGACCGCCCTGCATGATGGTGACGTCGAGGCCGCAGGCGGCATAGGTGCCGTCCGCAACAGACTGGTAATATCCGCCATGCTCCGGCTCGGCCAACCAGTTGGTGCCGAAGGTGACTTTCTCATTCGCAGCCGCACCCAGCGTGCTGGCTGCAAGCAGGGCCACAACCGCCACCGAAATCTTCTGTTTTCCGTACATCGACACCACCCTCTGTTTGCTCCGGCGCGCCACGCGCCAGGCTCGACACCAAAGATTCAAGAAGCAAGACACATGCCACGGGCGTCTGGCGCCGGGACCGCCCGCTTGAAAGACGTTGCCATGCCAAGGGCGGGCGGGTCATGCTGTACGAAAGGCATCGTGCCTATTTTTTGAACGGCTGTCCACAATCGCCCGGGCAACATGCACCGCCATCTTGAAGGTACAATGGGTCAAGCCTTAGGCTACGGCCAAACCGGAGATTGCCATGTTCAGATTCCTCACCCCGAAGTCGATCAAGCCGCCCTTTGCCCGCTACAGCCACGGCGTCGAGGTTCCGGCTGGCAAGCGGCTGGTGCTGTGCTCGGGTCAGGTCGCCATCACCGCGGACGACCAGATACCCGAAGACGCCGGCGCGCAGGCCGAACTCTGCTTTCAAAACATCGCGGCGATTCTCGGCGAAGCCGGCCTGGGTCTCAGGGATATTGTGCGCATCAACGCCTATGTCACCGACCGCGCGCATCTGCGGCCCTATATGGATGTCCGCGACCGGCTGTTTTCCAGCCCCGCACCGGCCTCGACGCTGATGATCGTTTCCGGCTTTGCGCGCCCCGAATTCAAGGTCGAGGTCGAGGCCATCGCGGCCGGGTGATCGACAGGAAGCCTGTCCCGCGTTAGGTCTGCCCTAACCATTGAAGAGGCATGACATGACCGTAGCCAAAAGACGCGTCTGGTGGGGCGATTACCGGACCACCGAATACGCCTCGATCGACCCGGAGGCGACGATCGCTGTGCTGCCGGTGGCGGCGATCGAGCAGCATGGGCCGCATCTGCCTGTTTCGACCGACACCTCGATCATGAACGGCATGCTCGACACGGTCATTTCGCGCCTGCCCGATGATCTCGACATCCGCATCCTGCCGGTCCAGGCAGTGGGCAAATCCAACGAACATCTGCATGCGCCGGGCACCCTCACTCTGCCGGCAACGACGCTGGTCGAAGCCTGGACCGAGCTTGGCCTGTCGATCGCGCGCGCCGGCGTGCGCAAGCTGATCGTCGTCAATTCGCATGGCGGCAACGAGGAGATCATGGGCATCGTCACGCGCGAATTGCGCGTGCTTGAAAAGATGCTGGCGGTAAAAACCAGCTGGCAGCGCTTTGGCCGCCCGGCCGGCATGTACACCGAACTCGAGGACCGTCACGGCATCCATGGCGGCGACGTCGAGACCTCGCTGATGCTGCATTTCCGGCCGGACCTCGTCGACATGGGCAAGGCAGACAATTTCGTTTCCAATGTCGCCGAGGCCGAAAAGGAATTATCGCTGCTGCGCCACACCGGCACCCACGCCTTCGCCTGGATCGCCAGCGACCTCAATCCGAACGGCGTCGTCGGCGACGCCAGCATCGCGACGGCAGAGAAAGGCCGGCTGACGGCAGACTATCAGGCCGACGGGTTCATCAGCCTGCTCAGGGATGTTCGCAAGGCCAAGCTCGCGGAGTGGTTGACGTAGCCTCCAAACCAGTGGTCTGGCATCGAAAGGCAAGCGCTGTCATCGCTATGCCAGATCGTCTTGAACAAACGAGGCGACGGAGGAGGCGGATCAGACAATCGCGCTTCGCACCGGAGATTTCCGCACAGCAGATTTTGAAAGGCGACGTGTTCATTGTCCGGGTGCGCCACGGGCATGAGGATTGGGCGAATGAAGGCACTCGACAATCGAACAACGATACAGGGCCAAAGCTAGCTGTCGATCCTCAGCGCAAAGGGCGTGCCTTCAAAGGCATCCGCACCGCGCCCGATCGATTCGATCGCCTCGACCATGCGGCCGTTGCGATCAAGCAACGCATCTGCCACCGCGATCAGCCGCGGATTGGGTGTCGCCGAGGGCGACAGCGCCCGCAACGTATGCGCCAGTTCGGCCTCGTCACGCTTTGGCGCCAATGCGGCCGCGATGATATAGGCCGAAGCCGTCGAGCGGCTGATGCCGGCATAGCAATGCACGAGCATCGGCCTTGCCCGGTCCCATCGGCGTGCGAAATCGAGCAGGTTGCGGACATGATCTTCGCCGGGCATCGTCATGCCGTCCTGCGCCACCGCGATATCGTGCATGACCAGATGCAGATGGTTCTCCCTCGATATCGAGGCCGGCCGGACCACCTCCGTTCCGGCGGCAAGCAGCGACAGCATGCGGTCGGCGCCGGTCCTGGCCACCGTTTCCTCGATCTTTGCCAGCGAGCAGACATGGATCATTGTTTTGAACCCCTCGATTGATCCTCGCGCCGCGACGCCCATTCGGCAAGAGCGGTTTCGAGCCGCTGCCATTCCTCCTCATTCCCCGGCAGCCCGGCGCGCAGAACGTCAGGCCGGTCAGCAAAATGGCGAAGCAGGATGCCGCGCCGGCCAAGCGCGGAAAACAGATCGGCGGCATCGGCCAAGCGGAGGAAACGGTACAGTGTGGTGCCGCCCGCGACGGCAATGCCGAAGCGGCCGAACAGCGCATCGAGCCGCGCCGATGCACCCGCAAGGGATGATCGCATCGCGTCCTGCCACCCGATGTCGGCAAGCGCGCGGATGCCGTATTCCAGCGCCGGCCCGGCGACGGCCCATGGTCCGAATTGCGTTTCCAGCCGTTCGACAGTCGCTGCGTCGGAGAGAGCAAACCCAAGCCGCAGTCCGGCCAGACCGAAGAACTTGCCGAACGAGCGCAGCACGACGATACCGCCCTGACCGACATCGCCCGCGAGGCTGTGCTGACGCGGGCCGACATCCATGAACGCCTCGTCGACGACCAGCAGCCCGCCCTTGGCGTGCAGTCCGGCGGCCAGTGCCAGCAACCGGTCGCGCGCGATGATGCGCCCATCCGGATTGTTCGGATTGACGATGATGGCAAGGTCGGCGTCCGCCAGATCAGCGAAATCGCCGACCTCGGTCACCTCGTGCCCGGCAATCCCGGCAGCGCGGACATGTTCGGCGTAGGTCGGGCCCAGCACCAGCGCCTTGCCGGGGCTGACCAGCGAGGCGACGCGCGGCAACAGGATCTGCGTGCCGGGCGCCGCCACGACGTTGGCTGGCGACGGCGCGCCGTAAGTACTGGCCGCGATCTCTGTCAGGTCGCGCGTGCGCGCGGCTTCCGGCAACCGCGACAGGATGGTGGCGGGTAAGTCGAAAAGCGGGTAGGAGTGCGGATTGATACCGGTCGAGAGGTCGACGAAAGGCAGCAGGGCGTTGGGGAAAAGCACCCTCGCGCGGCCAAGACTTCCACCATGGTCCACAACCGCCCCATTAAGAAGCTTCATGTCAGTCCTGATCGCTTTCCTGTCATTGGCCGTCGAATTCGCCCTCGGTTACCCCGACTGGCTGTTTCGTGCCGTCGGCCATCCGGTGACGTGGTTCGGCAGGCTGATATCCTTTCTCGACCGCAGGCTCAACCACGCCACTGATCCCGACGCGCTGCGTCGCAAGCGTGGTGTCCAGGCGCTGCTGGTCATCGTGCTGGTGCCGGCGGTGATCGGCCTCAGCGTGCAGATCCTGTTCTGGTTCGTTCCCATGGGTCTGGTCATCACGGCCCTTCTGGCAACGTCGCTTCTGTCGCAGAAGAGCCTCTATGAGCATGTCGAGGCGGTGGCTGACGCCCTCGACACCGGCGGCCTCGCTTTGGCCCGCCTTGCCGTTTCGCGGATCGTCGGCCGCGACCCCGAAACGCTCGACAGGGCCGGTGTCTGCCGCGCGGCGATCGAGAGCCTGGCCGAGAATTTTTCCGACGGCATCGTCGCCCCTGCCTTCTGGACCGGCGTCGGCGGCCTGGCCGGCGGCGCCGCCTACAAGGCCGCCAACACCGCCGATTCGATGATCGGCCACCGCACCCCGCGCCACGAGGCGTTCGGCTGGGCGGCGGCGCGCTTCGACGACTGGATCAACCTGCCGGCGTCGCGGCTGACGGCGCTGCTGATCGTGCTCGCGGCGTTCTTCGTCAAAGGCGCTGATGCGAAAAATGCCTGGCATGCGGTATGGCGCGACGCGAAAAAACACCGCTCGCCCAATGCCGGCTGGCCGGAAGCGGCGATGGCCGGTGCGCTCGGCCTGGCGCTCGCCGGGCCGCGCAGCTACGGCGGCGTGCTGGTCGACGACGTCTTCATGGGCGAAGGCGGCCGCCGCGAAGCCGACAGCCTCGACATCAGGCAAGCGCTGAAACTCTATCGCGTCGCCGACTATCTGCTGATCGCGCTGTTTGGGTTGGTTTCGGTCATCGTTATCGTGGTGTGACCCACTTTACCCTCCCCTTGTGGGGAGGATAAGAAGCGTTCAGAACTCGATCCCCTGCTGAGCCTTCACGCCTGCGGAAAAATGGTGCTTGGTAACGCCCATCTCGGTGACCAGGTCGGCGGCCTCGACCAGCGCCGGCTTGGCGTTGCGGCCGGTGACGACGACATGCAGGCCCTCGCGCCGCGCTTTCAACGCTGCAACCACCTTGTCGAGATCGAGGTAGTCGTAGCGTAAGGCAATGTTCAGTTCGTCCAGCACCAGCAGGCTGATCGACGGATCGGCCATCAGTTCGAGCACCTTGGCCCACGCGGCTTCGGCGGCGGCGATGTCACGCTTCAGATCCTGCGTTTCCCAGGTGAACCCCTCGCCCATCGCGTGCCAGACGACGCGGTCTCCGAAGGCAGCAAACGCGTCCTTCTCGCCGGTGTGCCATTTGCCCTTGATGAACTGGACGACACCGACACGCTTGCCGTAGCCGAGCATGCGCAGCGCCAGCCCGAAGGCAGCCGTGCTCTTGCCCTTGCCGGGACCGGTGTTGACGATCAGCAACCCCTTCTCGACCGTCTTGCTCGCCACTTCGGCATCCTGCACCGCCTTGCGCTTGGCCATCTTGGCGCGGTGGCGTTCTTCGTCCTTATCGTCGATGTCGGTCATGTCATTTCACCTTGAGCGGCAGCCCCGCCACCATCAGCAGCACCGTATCGGCGACAGCGGCGACCTGCTGGTTGAGCCGACCGGCGGCATCGCGAAACCGGCGCGCCAGTGCATTTTCCGGCACGATGCCTTGTCCGACCTCATTGGACACCACGAACCAGGGTCCCCGCGGCCGCGACAGCACCTCCGCCAAGCGCCGGCATTCAAGGTCGAAATCGTGTTCGGCCAGCATATGGTTGGTCAGCCACAGCGTCAGGCAGTCGACGAGCACCGGCCGATCCTCCGGCAAGGCAGCAAGCGTACCGGCGAGATTGAGCGGTGCGTCGATGGTCGTCCAGCCTTCGCCGCGCCGCGATCGGTGCAGCGCGATGCGCTCGCGCATCTCGTCATCATAGGCTTGCGCCGTGGCGACATAGGTCCAGGGCGGCGGCAAGGCGGTCGCCAAAATTTCGGCGTGCACACTCTTGCCGGAGCGCGCACCGCCGATGAGGAAGGTCAGTGTCTTGCGATCAGGCAAAGCTGTCGCGCAGGCTGGTCGCGGTGCCGGTGAAGCGGCCGCGCACCACGCCGACGACCGCGCCGAGCACCAGCCAGAACACCAGATTGGTGACGGTCACCGCCACCACGAACTGGTGATGCAGCCCTTCCGGAATCGCCGTCTCGTAACTGTCGGGCTGCGGTGCACCGACAACATGCGGTGCGACGATCAAAAGGACGGCAAGGATCGCCAGCGGCAGCGACTTTCGGAAAGCGATCAGGCCGAGACCGGCAGCGGTTGCCGCCACCGTTGCCCACCACCAGATCTGGCGCTGGGTGAGATCGGCGGCCGGCATGGCCGGCAGTTCCGGCGGCAGGCCGAGGCCCGGCGCCAGCGTGAACACGGCAAAGCCGGCCAGGCCCCAGAACACGCCCTGGCGCCAACCGCCGATGCCGCCAGCGAATTCGGAAACCGCGACCAGGATCAGCGCGAAGCCGATGCCGGTGACGATGTTGGCAAGCACGCTGAAGGCGAAACGCTCGAAACCGTCTGCCGGCGCCCAGCCTTCGTCTGCCGGAGCGGCTTCCGCCGCCGGGGCGGCAGAGCTCATGGTATCTCCCGCCGGAGCAGTTGTGCTCATCGCATTGCTATCCGTTGCGGCCGGAGCGGCATGGTCATGGTGATGCCCGCCGCCCGCCTGTTCGTAGACTTCGGCCTTCAGGATCAGCGGCACGGTGGCATAGGCCTGCAGGCAGGCGAGAACGACGCCGGCCACGAGCCCTGCGGTCGCCGCGATGAACACGACGTTGCGAAACAGATTCATGATGTCAGCCCCTCGTCAGTGACAAGGAAACGCCATCGAATGGCGATAGTCGTGAGCCGCGTTGTGGACCGCATCGATATGCGAGAAGCCGACAAAGCCTATCACGAAAATGCCTAGCAGCGCGGCAAGCGCGAGCTGCATGAAGCGCGACTGCGAGGAGACGGAGGCGCCGAGGGAGACGGAAGCGGTAGTCATGTCTTGTCCTTTCGCCCTCCACCCGAGGGCATCGAAGTCAGTTTCCTGTCGCCGGCAGGTCTCCTGGCTCACGGATCAGCGTCCTTCCCCACCTTCCCGAAGAAAAATCTTCAGTGGCATATGGAGAGGACTACCGCACACAGTTGCGGGGGCAGCCACGGCATTGGGCGAATTCGCCCTCACCGCATTCCCTCTTGGCTCCAAAATGGAACCGGCGACACTGGTGACTATAGGCAGAATCCTCGCCCCCGGCAAACCAAATTCCGCCGGCGACCATTGCGAATGCGCCATGGGTCAAAGCGATTTCGGCAGATAGCGCCACGTCACAAAGCCGCAGACCGCCGCCAGCAGGCCGAGCGTGACGAACACCGAGCCCAGGCCGAAGAAGGCCAGCACCACCGAATAGACCAGCGGCGGCGTCAGCTCGGAAAAGTCGAGATAGGTGCGGTAGACCGCCGCCATCTGCGATCTTTCGTAGGAGCGCACCGAGCGCATGAAGGCGGTCGAGCCGAGTGCGTCGAGCGCAATGGTGAAGAAGGCGCCGCAGAGCAGGAAGGCGCCGGTAAGCAGCGGCACGGTTTCGCCAACGAAACCCGCCGCAAGCAGCGCGGCCGACATCGCGAAATAGGCGAATGTCATGGTCCCGCGGCCGCCAAAGCGCTTTCCTGCCTTGCCCCAGAAAATCGCCATGAACAAAAGCGCGTTGCCGGCCGAAACCAGCAGGCCGCCGGCCAGCTTGCCCTCACCCGTAACGACCATGAACAGCGGCCCATAGACAAAGAACGTCGTCCAGAAACAGGAGCGCCCAAAGGCGATCAGCCAGGCCAGCCTGAGCCTGGGCTGCGCGACGAAGCGGCCGATATTGGCGAGCGGGTTGACTGGTCGCGTCTTGCCCGGGCGGATCGACGGGTTGTCGCCGAGCCGGTAGGTCCAGAACAGTGCCAGCAGGGCTAACGCGAACACCGCGACCGCACCATGCGCGGCATAGACGCCGAAGCGCGTGTAGAGGAAGATGCCTAGCGTCGGCCCGCCGGTCCAGGCCAGCATCGACCACGCCATGCGCAGCGATTCGGCCTGCATGAAGTCGGTCTTGCGGATGTGGTCCATGATGTAGAGGTTGAGCGTGATCGACAGCGCGCTGGCGCCCATCACCCGGCACAGCATGCCGGCCAGTTGCCCGGCAAGCGTGTCGGTGACGAAGAACAGCGAGCCGATGGCCAGCAGGCAGGCGCCTGATGTGTAGACCCAGCGGCGGGCAAAGCGGCGGATCAGCATCGGCATGAACAATGTCACCGACAGGCCGAGCATCGCCACCACGGTGTAGAGGATCGAGACGATCTGCTCGTTGTGCAGGATCTCATAGGCCTGGATCGGGATGACGCTCGACACCGTGGCGCGAGCAAAGGATTCAACCGCATAGAGCGAGGCGAAGGTGCGCGCGTCCGCGGCCTTGAGGGCCGGTAACCAGATCGGATGGCGCACATGGGTGGACATTGCTTTCCCCGAAGCAGATTCACCGGGTCAAATCTGCCGTGGCGACCCCAGCGCCAATAAGAGGAAACCGACGTGCATCCGGCAAAAGCGAAGCCGGCCAAAGGCTTCCCGGCACTGGCCCAATGCCACGGCTGATCCGGCGTAATCGGCAGAGTTACCGGTCTTCTTTTGTCCGGGGCAACCGTGATAGTCCTCCAGCAGGGCTGAATCAGAATGCGAGACCATGAGCATCCAAACGCCGACCGCACCCGTTCAGGATCGACCAAAGCGCATCGTCGCCATCGACATTGTGCGCGGCATCGCGCTGATCGCCATGGCAAGCTACCATTTCACCTGGGATCTGGAGTTCTTCGGCTACACCGATCCCGGCCTGACCGCCTTCGGCTGGTGGAAGATCTACGCGCGCTGCATAGCCTCGACCTTCCTGTTCCTGGTTGGCGTCAGCCTGTACCTCGCCCATGGCCGACAAATCCGCTGGAACGGCTTCTGGAAGCGGTTTGCCATGGTCGCCGGAGCGGCGATCGCGATTTCGGTCGTCACCCGCATCGCCACCCCGGACGGCTTCATCTTCTTCGGCATCTTGCACGAGATCGCGCTGGCCAGCCTGCTCGGCCTCGCCTTCCTGCGCCTGCCCGCGCTGCTGACGCTTGCCGTCGCCGCGCTCGTCATCGCCGCCCCCGTCTATCTGCGCCTCGAGGCCTTCAATCACCCATGGCTGTGGTGGGTCGGCCTGTCGGCGAACAATCCGCGCTCCAACGACTACGTTCCGCTGTTTCCATGGTTCGGCGCCGTGCTTGCGGGCATCGCGGTGACGAAACTCGCCGCCGGGTTCGGCCTGCTTGCCGGGCTGGCCAATCTGGCGCCCGTTCGCTTGGCCAACCCGCTGGTGTTCATCGGCCGGCACAGCCTGGCCTTCTATTTGATCCACCAGCCGCTGCTGATCGGCTGCGTCTGGCTGTTCTCGCAGATCATGCCGGCGCAGGTCGAAACCCCGCAGGTGAATTTCCTGAAAACCTGCCAACTGTCCTGCGAGCAGTCGCGCGACACCGAGTTCTGTACGAGCTACTGTGTCTGCATGCTCGATACGCTCGAGGGCGAGGCCACGCTTGATAGGCTCTACAACAACGACCAGACTGCCGAATGGAAGACGCATCTGTCCGATCTTGCCGGCATGTGCACCGCCAAGACCGACAGCAAGTTGACGGAGGAAGGGGTCAAATGACCGAGAACCAGCCGAAGCCGGGGCTCATACCGTGGCCGCCGCTGATCTATATCGCCGCGATCGCCATCAGCATCGCGCTGGGCCTGCTCTATCCCCTGCCCTGGATCGGTGACCTGCTGGGCGATATCCTGTTCGCGGCCGGCTGGGTGGCACTGTTTGCGGTCGCCGCACTCTGGTTCACCGCGATCCGCACCATGATCCGGGCCAAGACCACGCTCAACCCGAACGCTGTGCCCGATCACCTGGTCACCACGGGTCCCTTCGGCGTCACCCGCAATCCGATGTATCTGGCCAACACGCTGCTGTTGATCGGCGTTGCCTTTGTCTCGGGCATCGTGTGGTTCCTGCCGCTGGCGTTCATCGCCGCCTATGCCACGCAAAAGGTGGCGATCGAAGGCGAGGAAAAGGTGCTGGCGGCAAAATTCGGCAAGAAATACCGCGACTACGCGAAACGCGTGCGCCGCTGGATTTGAGCTGGCGTTCAAACGGCCAATCTCCCCCCTCGCGGGGGAGATGTTCGACAGGACGGCGGGGGCGCTGTCCTCCAACCTCTTGAAATTTATGCTACGTGTTCACGCCAAGCTCAACCAGCCGCTCGACGCAGGACTCCTCGGCCTGGTCGAGTTCAGCCAGCGTCTCCTCGAGGTCGCGGCGTTTCTGCCGGAGATCCTCGCGCTTTTCCTCGATGCGCTTGATCATCAGGTTGAGCTGGCCGACTTCGCCGGGCGGCTCCTTGTACATCTGGATGATTTCGCGGATCTCGTTGATCGAGAAGCCAAGCCTTTTGCCGCGCATGATCTGGCGGATGAGGTGCCGGTCGGAGGGGCGAAACAGCCGCGTGCGGCCACGCCGCACCGGCTGCACCAGCCCTTCGTCCTCGTAAAAGCGCAGCGTCCGCGTCGACACGTCGAACTCGCGGGTCAACTCAGTGATCGAATAATATTCTCGCATTGCCACTCCCGCACGCCGAAACTCCGGGGCGATCGCCCTGCCGGCGTCACCCTTCTGTCCCGAACCAAAACCCATGCCATGCCGTAATCGACATGGCGCCCCGCGCAAGCCTCGCACGGCATTTACGTAAAAGTCAATTGAGCCAAAGGCGTGTCTTCAGGGTACGCCGAACCACCACGTGGCAATGCCGAGAAACGCAAAGAAGCCGACGACGTCGGTGACCGTGGTGACGAAGACCGCCGAAGCAACCGCCGGATCGATCTTGAAACGATCGAGCAGCAGCGGGATCAGGATGCCGGCCAGGGCGGCCACGAACATGTTGATGATCATCGCCGCCGCGATGATGCCGCCCAGATTGGGATCACGGAACCAGGCTGCCGCAACGATGCCGATAAGGATGGCGAAGACGATGCCATTGATGAAGCCGACACCCATCTCGCGGCGAATGATGCGGCCGGCATTGTAGATGTCGAGATCCCTGGTCGCCAACGCCCGCACGGTGACGGTCATGGTTTGCGAGCCGGCATTGCCGCCCATGCCGGCGACGATCGGCATCAGCACCGCCAGTGCCACGATATGTTCGATCGTGCGGTCGAACAGGCTGATCACCGACGCCGCCAGGAACGCGGTCAGAAGATTGATCAGCAACCACGGAACGCGTGAGCGCGAGGTCGAAAAGATGCTGTCGGAAAGCTCTTCGTCGCCGACGCCGCCCATTCGCATCAAATCTTCCTCGGCCTCCTGCTGGATCACGTCGACGACATCGTCGATGGTCAGAACGCCAACCAGCCGTTCGTTCTCGTCGACGACCGCGGCCGACAGAAGATCGTACTGCTCGAATTCCCGCGCCGCCTCTTCCTGGTCCATGGTGGCCGGAATGGCGTGCCGCGTCTCGTGCATCACTTCCTCGACCTTGACCGAACGCTTGGTGCGCAGGATCTGGTCGAGGTCGATGGCGCCGAGCAGCTTGAAGGTCGGGTCGATGACGAAGATCTGGCTGAAGCGCTCGGGAAGGTTGTTGTCCTCGCGCATGTAGTCGATGGTCTGGCCGATCGTCCAGAACGGCGGAACCGCGACGAACTCGGTCTGCATGCGCCGGCCGGCCGTCTCTTCGGGATAATCGAGCGAGCGGCGCAGCCTGATCCGCTCGGTGAACGGCAGTTGCGACAGGATCTCGTCCTGGTCTTCCTGGTCGAGATCCTCGAGAATGTAGACGGCGTCGTCGGAATCGAGCTCCTGCACCGCCTGCGCGATCTGCGCATTGGGCAGATTGTCGACGATCTCCATACGGATCGCCTCGTCGACTTCCGTCAGCGAGGAGAAGTCGAAATCGGCGCCCAGAAGTTCGACCAGCGCGCGGCGCTGTTCGGGATGCAGCGCCTCGAGCAGGTCGCCGAGTTCCGACTGGTGCAGGTCGTCGACTTCATGCTTGAGGGTCAGCGTGTCGCGGTCGGCGATCGCCGCGCCAATCCGCGCCAGGAAGGACGAAAGCACGGCGCCGTCCTCGCCATAGATGTCGGCGTGGTTGTCCTCGGCGGCCTTGGCGCCGGTCGTCCGTTCGTGCTCGCCTTCCACCAGCGCCTCCCGCCACAAGAATCCCGGAAAAGGTGCAAATCAGGTCTAGAGCATCGGACCCAAGGGGGAAACCGGTTTTGGGAGAATCCGCTGCTCAAAAAGAAAGTGGCGTAAAGTGCGGGAATATCAAACGAAATGCGCCCGGCCCGCAGCGGGGCAGACCGGCACAAATCGGATTCTGGAAAGAGAATGGTGCGGTCGAGAAGAGTGTCACTCTTAGGCTATGCAACAACATACACAAGGTGCGGGCCAAAATGTGCCTTTGACATCGTTGCAAAAACCGGCACGTGGCCCGCACCACTCCGCCTAGAGGATTCCCAGCCTCTTAGGCTTGTGCGCCGGATTTCAAGGGGGCGGCTTGGGCTATTCGGTTTTGGAATACCGACGGCACACTCATCTTGGGGCAAGCAACCACTCGTTGTTGTCATGTCACGCGGACCGAGAAGGCGGACCTGAACGAAGGGGGAGTTACGGCAATCCGGAACTTTAAGGATGTGTGTCGCCCCAACCTTGGCACGAGACCGCGACACATCGCTGCGGAGCAGCGGTCACCTTATAGAAAATCTTATCACTGCTTTCGATGGTCCACGTGTTCCCAGGAAGAATATGTTCGGGTGGCATCGACGTATGAGGAGCTGCGCGATTTTTTGCAGAAGCAGGAACATAGCTGCATCGCCCAAGTTAAATACCGACGGCATTGGATCACGGATTCATTCTCGCGCTTCCAGTCTGCCAGAGTGCTCCGGGATTCTTTGATGCTCGAACGAATGGGCAGGACTATGTATCGCTGTCAGCCTTTGCTATCAGTCTTTGGTCTGGCGTTGTTGACGGGTGGCTTGTTCCCACAGGGCCAAGCCATGGCACAGGCGCCCTGCCCGGCCGACCACGATAAGCTGCTCGCTGTCCTCAAGGCCAATGTGAAAGCAAGCGGCGGACCTGCCAACGGTGGCTTTGAGACCAACGAATGGGCCGCTATCGTTGCCCGGGACGGCGCGGTGTGCGCGATCGCTTTCAGCGGTCCCACCGCCGATTCGCAATGGCCAGGCAGTCGCCTCGTTGCGGCAGAGAAGGCCAATACGGCCAATGGGCTCAGCCTGGCGCAAATGGCCCTATCGACTGCCAATCTCTACGCGGGGGCGCAGCCGGGCGGGCCGCTTTTCGGCTTGCAGGAGACCAATCCGGTCAACCAGGCCGCAGCCTATGCGGGCGATCCCAAAACGTTTGGAAGTGCCAGCGATCCCCTCGTCGGCAAGCCGATTGGAGGCGTCGTTGTGTTTGGCGGCGGGCTTGCCCTCTATGACGGCAAGAGCATCGTCGGAGGCCTCGGGGTCTCCGGAGATTCCTCATGCGCCGATCACAATGTCGCCTGGCGTGTTCGCGCGGCGCTTGGCCTCGACAAGGTTCCCGCCGGGGTCAATCCCAATCGCAAAGACGCCATCGTCTACGATCTCGATCCCGGCGGCAAAAGCGCCTCGGGCTGGGGCCATCCGCTTTGTGCCGGCACCGAGGCTGACATCGCGGCGGAGCTCGGCGCCGGCGTGGGAGGCTCGATCCACAAATGAAAGGCATGCTGCACCCGGCACCGGCGCGCGTTGACGCAGGACAAGGCGTCCGCGCATTGGCGATCTGGAATTCCTTTCGCACCTGCATACTCTCGGTGATGCTGCTGGCATGCGGCCCATTCCTGAGCGGTGCCTCGGAGCCTCCATCGGCAGCGGCTATTGCGCCGCCCGCCGCCGCAGCGCCACCCGATGACGGGCAATGGACAATGCCGGCCAAGAACTACGCGTCGACCCGCTTCAGCGAACTGACCGAGATCAACGACGGCAACGTCAAGAACCTGCAGGTCGCCTTCACCTTCTCGACCGGCGTGAACAAAGGCCAGGAAGCAGCGCCGCTGGTCGTCGGCAACATCATGTACATCGTCACGCCCTTTCCCAACATCGTCTACGCGCTCGACCTTTCCAGGCCCGGCGCGCCGATGAAGTGGAAGTACGAGCCCAACCCCGAGCCGGCGGCACAAGGAGTGGCCTGCTGCGATGTCGTCAACCGCGGAGCGGCCTTCGCCGACGGACGCATCTTCTTCAACACGCTGGACGGCCACACGATCGCGCTCGATGCCAATACGGGCAAGCCGATCTGGAACGCTCATATCGGCAACATCAACATCGGCGAGACCATCACCATGGCGCCGCTGGTGGTGAAGGGCAAAGTTCTGGTCGGCAATTCCGGCGGCGAAATGGGCGTCCGCGGCTGGGTCAAGGCGCTGGATGCCGGAGACGGGCATGTTGTCTGGACGGCATATGGCACTGGGCCCGACAAGGATGTGCTGATCGGCCCGGACTTCAAGCCCCACTACGACATGGATAAGGGCACAGACCTTGGCGTGACGACATGGCCGCCGGAAGCCTGGAAGATCGGCGGCGGCAATATGTGGGGCTGGATCTCCTACGATCCGGACTTGAACTTGATCTTCCACGGCACAGGCAATCCAGGACCGTGGAATCCGGATTTGCGGCCAGGCGACAACAAATGGACGTCCGGTATTTTCGCGCGTGACGCCGATACCGGAGCGGCGAAGTGGTTCTATCCGTGGAGCCCGCATGACCTCCATGACTATGACGGCATCAACGAGCAGGTCCTTCTGGACATGACCTGGCAGGGCAAGCCGCGCAAGGTCCTCGTCCGACCGGAACGGAACGGCTACCTCTATATCCTCGATCGAACCACTGGCGAGGTGCTGTCGGCCACAGCCTATGGCCCGGTTAATTCCAGCAAAGGCGTCGATCTGAAGACCGGCCGCCTGATTGCAAACCCCGACAAGAGAACCGGCACCGGCAAGGTGGTCCGAGACATTTGCCCGACGGCATCCGGCCTCAAGGACTGGCAACCATCGGCCTTTTCGCCGAAGACCGGCCTGCTCTACATCCCCCATAACAATCTCTGCATGGACGAAGAAGGCGTCGAGGTAAACTACATCGCAGGCACGCCTTATGTTGGCATGAACGTACGCATGATACCCGGGCCAGGCGGCAATCGTGGTGCCTTCACCGCCTGGGATGTTGCCGCCGCCAAGCCGGCCTGGGTCCTGAAAGAGAACTTCCCGGTGTGGAGCGGCACCGTCGTCACTGCCGGCGATGTCGTCTTTTACGGGACCATGGAAGGCTGGTTCAAGGCGGTCAGCGCCAAGACTGGCGATCTGCTTTGGCAGTTTAAGACATCGTCCGGCATCATCGGCCAGCCGATCACCTATCGCGGCCCCGATGGGCACCAATATGTCGCAATTCTGTCAGGCGTCGGTGGCTGGGCCGGCGCTATCGTTTCGGGCGACCTAGACCCTCGCGATGCCACCGCGGCACTTGGCTTCGTGAATGCGATGAAGGATCTGAAGAACGCTACCACGGCGGGAGGCACGCTTTATGTGTTCCGGCTGCCTTGATGGATTGGACTTGACCGTACGTCCGGCGCGAAAGGCGTTCCAACGGGTGGCGATCGGCATGGCCGGGCTCGCCTTGTTGCTCTTGCCGGCTATTGCCAATGCACGTGAGTTGAGAGTGTGCGCCGACCCGAACAACATGCCGTTTTCCAACGCGGCCGGTCAAGGCTTCGAGAACAGGATCGCGGAAATTATCGCCACTGATCTCGGCGCCAAGCTGACGTATACCTGGTGGGCGCAGCGTCGTGGCTTCATCCGCAACACGCTGAAGGCAGGCCTTTGCGATCTCGTGCCCGGCACGCCTGCCAATCTCGAAATGCTGCGCACCACCACGCCTTACTACCGTTCGTCCTATGTCTTCGTGACCCGCCAGGACGGCCCGGACGTGACCTCCTTCAACGACCCGCGGTTGCAAGAGTTGCGCATCGGTGTTCAGCTCATCGGCGACGATGGCGCCAACTCGCCGCCTGTCCAGGCGCTTGGCCGCCGCGGCATCGTCGGACATCTGATCGGCTATTCCGTCTATGGCGACTACTCCGCTCCCAACCCTCCGGCGCGCATCGTCGAAGCAGTCGCGAACGGTGAGATCGATCTGGCCGTGGTCTGGGGTCCGCTCGCCGGCTATTTCGCCCAGAGGCAAAAGGTGTCGCTCCGGATCACGCCGGTCACGCCTCGCATCGACGGACCGCAACTGCCGCTGATGTACGACATCTCAATGGGTGTTCGGCGCGAGGACGTTGCGCTGCGTGGCGATGTGAATAGCGCGCTTGCCAGACACAAGGCCGAGATCGACGCGGTTCTGGCGCAATACGGCGTACCGCGTCTGGACATGGCCGGGAGTCCGGCGCGATGAGGCATGCTCTGGCGATGTTGCTGCCCTTGACGCTGGCCCTGGTCGCCTGCCAGCGCGAGGAGCGCGACACGCGACCGCAATCGGCGCTCGGCTCAGGTGAGCAGCCGACGCCTGTGACCACGTTGGAACCGGGCGGACAGCGACCCTCCCCCGCCGACAACAAGGCGGCGAGCTTCGAGGCCAACGCCTTCCACATGAGCGAGGGCAAACGCCTGTTCGGCTGGTTCAACTGCTCGGGCTGCCATGCCAATGGCGGTGGCGGCATGGGCCCGGCGCTGATGGACGAGAAGTGGCTCTACGGCAGCTCGATCGAAAGCATCCACGCCACGATCCGCGACGGCAGGCCGAACGGGATGCCCAGCTTCGGCCAGAAGATACCCGACGACCAGATATGGGAGCTGGCGGCATATGTGCGCGCACTGGGCGGCAACGCGCCCTCCTCCGCCGCGCCGCAGCGCAACGACGATATGATGGTGCACCCGTCTGAAAACCGCCTGCCGGATGCCGCGACGCTGGGAAAGTCGCCGTGAAACGGCTGGCCTTCATGGCGCTTGCCCCCTTCTGTGTCCTGCTTCTGCAGGGATGCGCAGGCTGGCAGTCGGCGCTGGACCCGAAAGGCCCCGCAGCCGGCGAGTTGGCCTGGCTGATCTGGTTCTTCACCGCGCTTTGCGCGGTTGTGTGGGTGCTGGTGATGATCGCGCTCGCAGCACCGCTGGTCATGCGATCGCGTCCCGGCGATGAACCCCTCTTACTCAACGCAGGGGCCGAACGCCGCAAGATGCGCGTGGTTGTCAGCGCTGTCGGGCTGACCGCCATAATCCTGATCGGACTTACGCTGCTGAGCTTTTTCGCTAACAGGACGCTTGCCGCCATCGGCTCGGACGCTGCGCTGACAATCAGGGTAACCGGGCATCAGTGGTGGTGGGAGGTGCGTTACGAGAATGCTACGCCGAGCCGCATCCTGACGACGGCAAACGAGATCCATATCCCTGCCGGCGAGCCAGTGCGGCTGCTTTTGACCTCGACCGATGTGATCCATTCCTTCTGGATCCCAAGCTTGGCCGGCAAACTCGACCTTATCCCGGGCCACATGAACGTGCTTGATATCAAGGCGGATAAGCCGGGCGTCTACCGTGGTCAATGCGCTGAATTCTGCGGTGCGCAGCATGCCAATATGGGCAGCTTCATCATCGCCGAGCCGCGCCCGAAATTCGATGCCTGGCTGAACGACCAGTTGCAGCCGGCCGGGCCGCCGGCGAGCGGCGAAGCCAAGGCCGGCGCGGACTTGTTCCTCAAACGCCCCTGCGTGATGTGCCACAGGATCGGGGGTACGCCGGCCGGCGGAACAGTGGCTCCCGATCTCACCCACATCGCCAGCCGGAAAACATTGGCGGCCGGAACGCTGACGATGAGCCGCGGCAATCTCGCCGCCTGGATAGCCGACCCGCAAGGCATCAAGCCGGGTTCCCACATGCCAGTGGCAGATCTCAATGGCGATGAGCTCAACGCAATCGTCGCTTATCTCGAGGGGCTGAAATGAGCAGCGCCGATGTCACAGGCGACCGCCACATGCAGGAACCAGACCCGGCCAAGGGCGACCTTGCTCCCGAACGTGACGGCCTCCGGGATACGGGAATGGATGATGCCAGCCTGCATCGCTGGCTCGAACGCACCTGGCGGACGCCGTCCGGTATCTTTGGGGCGCTGTCTAGCGTTGATCACAAGGTGATCGCACGACGCTATTTGATCACCGCTTTTGTTTTTCTGTGTCTTGGCGGCCTCAACGCTGTGGCCATGCGTATCCAGCTCTCGGGACCGCAACGCGGCCTGATCGGGCCCGACCTCTACAACCAGCTGTTCACCATGCATGGCGTTACGATGATGTTTCTGTTCGCCGTGCCCATCGTGCAGGCGACCGGGATCTACCTGGTGCCGCTGATGGTCGGCACCCGCAACATCGCGTTTCCGCGCCTGAACGCGTTCGGCTATTGGATCTACGTCTCTGGCGGCGCTTTTGCCTGGGTGTCCTTCGCCCTCAACATGGCCCCTGATGTGGGCTGGTTCGCTTACGTGCCGCTGTCCGGTCCCGAATTCGCACCGGGCAAGCGCGCCGATGTCTGGGCACAGATGATCACCTATACGGAAGTGTCGTCGTTGGCCGTAGCGGTGGCGACCATCGTCACCGTGTTCAAGCAGCGAGCCCCCGGCATGTCGCTGGACAAGATCCCGCTCTATGTCTGGGCGATGCTGGTCACTTCTTTCGTCGTCGTCTTCGCGATGCCGGCGGTGATGATCACCTCCACCTTCCTGATCCTTGATCGCCTGGTCGGCACACACATCTTCAACCCGGCGGAAGGTGGGGATGCTCTGCTGTTCCAACATCTCTTCTGGTTCTTCGGCCATCCGGAAGTCTACATCATCTTCCTGCCGGCGACGGGCATGGTGTCCTCAATCATTCCTGTTTTCGCCAGGAGACCGACATTCGGTCATCTCGGGCTAGTCCTGTCGCTGATCGCAGTCGGCTTCCTGTCGTTCGGGCTCTGGGTTCACCACATGTTCGCCACGGGATTGCCTAAACTCGGCGCCAGTTTCTTCACCGCATCCAGCATGATGATCGCCATTCCGAACGGCGTGCAGATATTCTGCTGGCTTGCAACACTGTGGGACGGCCGGCCGGTGATCCGGACCCCGTTGCTGTTCGTCTTCGGCTTCTTCTTCATCTTCGTCATCGGCGGGCTGACCGGCGTCATGCTCGCCTCTGTGCCATTGGATCTTCAGGTGCACGACACCTATTTCGTCGTCGCGCATTTCCACTACGTGCTGATCGGCGGCTCGGTGTTCCCGCTGCTTGGCGCGGCTTATTTCTGGTTCCCAAAGATCACCGGCCGCATGATGAGCGAACGCCTCGGGCGGTGGCATTTCTGGCTGGCCTTCATCGGGTTTAATGCGGCTTTTTTCCCGATGCATCTCGTCGGCCTATGGGGCATGCCACGGCGGGTCTACACCTATCCGGCCGAGCTTGGCTGGGGCAACATCAACCTTTTCATCTCGGCCGGGGCGCTGCTCTTCTTCCTGAGCTTTGTCCTGTTCACCTTCAACCTTGTGCATGGCGCGTTGAAAGGCACCTCGGCCGGCAACAATCCGTGGGACGCAGGAACCTTGGAGTGGGCAACATCCTCGCCGCCGCCGAGCTATAATTTCGCACGCATTCCCATCGTCACCCATATCGAGCCGCTCTGGGCCGAGCGCGAGGCGCTTCCTGTAGCGACCGGGCTCCGCGTCGATGCGCGCGAACTCCTCATCTCCACCGTGGCGGAAGCTCATCCCGACATTCGCGAGAAATCGGCCACACCGTCGATCTGGCCGCTTCTCGCGGCGGTCGCCGTCGGTGGTACGTTTCTCTATTCGATCTTCACGCCTTGGGCCATCGTCTGGGGCGCCGCGCCGATCGCCATCACGTTGATCGGTTGGTTCTGGCCGAAGGGCGATCCGGAGGACCAGGAATGAAGCATCGAGTTGCCGCCGATCTTTCAGGACTGCCGACCTTCGGGCATGGTCCGCACAGCCC
Source organism: Mesorhizobium sp. CO1-1-8 (assembly GCF_020164875.1). Taxonomy (NCBI): domain Bacteria; kingdom Pseudomonadati; phylum Pseudomonadota; class Alphaproteobacteria; order Hyphomicrobiales; family Phyllobacteriaceae; genus Mesorhizobium; species Mesorhizobium sp. CO1-1-8. Next base: position 120,712 of record NZ_JAIUGZ010000005.1, read on the forward strand.
GACCTGGTGGGGCACGCTGGGCTTTATGGCGCTCGAAGGCACCGGTTTTGCGCTGGCGGCGGGCGCGTATCTCTACCTTGCGCTGTCATGGCCAGCATGGCCGCTAGGCGCACCGCAGCCGAACCATTGGCCCGGAACGATCGTCACGATTTTGTTTGTCGTCAGCCTTGTGCCCAACCACATCCTCCACCGCTATGCCAAGCAATGCTCCATGGTTCCGGTGCGGATCGGCCTGGTGGTCATGTCGCTGCTCGGGATCGCTCCGCTCGTCGTGCGCTGGTTCGAATTCCCCGCCCTCAACATCTATTGGGACACCAACGCCTATGGATCGATGCTCTGGGTGCTGCTTGGCCTGCACACCACGCACCTCATAACCGATGTCGGCGACACCATCGTGCTGACAGTGCTGATGTTCACGCGTCACGGCTACAGCGGCCGGCGCTTCGGCGATGTCGGCGACAATGTCTTTTACTGGGATTTCGTGGTCCTGACCTGGATCCCGATCTATCTGCTCATCTATTGGGCGCCGAGGCTAGGCTGACATGCGAGCGTTGCGGTTAGGAACGTCTTGGGGTGGTCTTCTGTCAGGTCCGCTGGCCTGGGCGGTCTCGACACAGCTGAATTATGCGCTGGTGCCTTGGCAATGCAATCGCCAGGTGCCGGTCGTGCTTCCCGTGGCGCTGCTGCTCGTCTTGTTGTCGCTGCTCGGCGGGGCACTGTCGTGGCGGGCGAAGCGGCGAGGCGGTGCCGCATTCAAGCCGGAGCGTACGCGCGGCACAGAGCGCTTCGTCGCCAACCTCGGAATGTTGTCGGCGTTGCTTTTTGCGCTTGTGATTTTCATGCAAGGCAGTGCGGCGCTGATCCTGGATGAGTGCCTGCGATGAACCTGGACGCGCTGTTCTCTACTTCCATCTGCTACGGCGCCGGCGCACCCGAGGCCGGATGGACGCTCGCGCTTCCCATTACGCTGCCCCTTGCCGTCCTCGGACTCTCTTATGTCGTGGGCGCGAGCCGGCTTTGGCGGCGCAGCCGCCGCGGCAGGCCTTTGCGGCTGCGCCAGGCTCTGCTGTTCACGGCCGGATGGGGCGTGTTGACAGCCGCATTGGTCAGCCCGATTCATGCGCTCGGCGAGCAGGTATTTGCGGCGCACATGATCGAGCATGAACTTCTGATGGCCGTGGCAGCGCCGCTGTTGGTCTCTGCCTGCCCGGCTGCGGCCTTGATGTGGGGGCTACCCACCCGGTTCCGGCGCATTCTGGGAATTGCCGGGCACGCCAATTGGCTGAGGGTGGTCTGGGCCTTCGCAACGCGGCCGATCAGCGCGACCATTATCCACGGTATAGCCATATGGATCTGGCACATTCCGGCGTTGTTCGAGGCCGCGCTCGAACGCGGCGTGATGCACTATGCACAGCACGCGAGCTTCTTCGGAACAGGGCTGCTGTTCTGGTGGGTACTCTTGCCGCGTCCGGGCCGCCAGCATGCCTATGGGACCGCAGTGATGCATCTTTTCGTCACCTCGCTGCACACTGGCCTGCTTGGCGTGCTCCTGCTGCTCTCGCCACGGCTCTGGTACCCGGAGAACGCGGTGGGTGCGGCACTATGGAATTTGAGCCCCCTGGAAGACCAGCAGCTTGCCGGGCTGGTGATGTGGGTTCCCGCTGGACTGATCTATGGCGGCGCAGCGCTGCTGCTGGCCTCGCTGTGGATCAAAGCGAGCGGAAGCAGGGAGGCGGCGCATGCGTACGAGCTTGTCTAGACTGCTTGCCGCCGTCAGCGCTGCGCTGGTGCTGCTCGTCGCGGCCGTGGCCGGAATGACCTGGTGGTCCGATCGGGCCGCGCGCGTCCGCCACGAGGCGGAGGCGGCCACGGGCGGTGACACTGCGAGAGCGTTGCCGATCATCACTGCGAATGGCTGTTCCGGCTGCCATACGATTGCGGGCGTGCCGGGCGCGCAAGGCCAGATCGGTCCTCGCCTCGATGCCAGTCTTGCTGACCGCGTCTTTATCGGCGGCGGGCTGGCGAACAATCCAGAGAACCTGATCCGCTGGATACGATCGGCAAGGGAAGTCAATCCGCACACGGCCATGCCATCGACACGGATTACGGAGCAGCAGGCGCGCGATATCGCGGCCTACCTCTACGCTCTGAAATGACTCGAGCGGTTCACCGTTTGACGGACAACGCCGACCCTGTTCTGGAAGAGACCGACTATCGTCGATCCAGGATCATCTCAAGCTAGGTTTGATGCTTAGACGGATCGGAAATCCGTTCACGCACGGCATGCTCGGTCTTGTCTGCTGTGGACTTCACGATCTCGCCGAGCTGATCGGCAATCATGTCTGCTTCCATATGTTGCCGGCCAGCTTCCTGCTTGATGGTCTCATAGGCTTCGGCGGCGACCTGCTTGGCCTCATCGAGACCCTTGTCGAGCACGGTCTCGGCGGTATCGCGAAGCTTGTCGCCATAGGCGCCTAGTTGCTCATCCTCTGTTGCGGTATGAGGCAGCATTGCACCTATAGCAGCGCCGATAGCGAGACCGGCGGCCGCTACGGCCAAGGGTTGGTTCTCAAACAGATCTTGGGCAGAGCGGGTGGCTTTCGCCGCCATTTCGCCGGTCACCGATCTTGCATTGGCGGTGCTGCCCGTCAAACCCTCGACGGCGCTGCTTGCCGTGCTCGAAACGGTATCGCTGACGCTGGTAGCAGCCGATGACAACGATGCGGCCGCATCGGAAAACGTGCTGCCCAAACCTCCACGCTCCCCTTCATCATGTCGTCCAGGCGCCGAAGGCATTGAGCCAGCCGAACCGTGGGCGGTGTTTGCGGTACCGCTGCCGAACATCAGCCAAGCCAGACCCGCGCCCACCATGGTGACCGGCAAAGGATTGTCTCGGACCTGCGTTCTGAGGTTGGCGAGCATGGCCGAACTCTCCCCTCCCGAGAACAGCCCGGTGAACTCATCCAGCAATTGTCCCGGCGTCATCTTGCCTCGAATGGATTCGGCGGTCTCCATCACCCGGGCGCGAGCCGCCTCGGCCTCGCGTTCAAGTTCGGCTGCGGATTTCTCTTTCATCTCACTTGTTCCTTGATCACGCTCGCGTCGCGCTTGAGCTGTTCCTGGGTCCGGTCGGGGGTAAGTTCCGAAGGCGCCATGCTGGCCATCCCGCTCCGCAGCAGGATGACGCCGAGGACCGCCACGACCACACCGACCAGCAGGGAAGACCACCCCGCGCCAAGCCCTGCCCGCGTCAGTGCGATAACGAGTGCCTGCAGCAACACCAGTAGCGCGGCGAGCAGGCAAATCGCGCCGCCCAGCACTTCCGCGGCACCTGCTCCGGCTTTGGTAAGCTTTTCAGAAAGCTCGGCCCGAAACAGCCTGGCCTCGGTTTGCACCAGAGTGGTGACATTCTGGGCCAAGTCGGTGATCAGCCCGGCAAGGCTAGGATTGTCCTGGGTGTTCATCTGTCCTGCTCCGCCTTCTGCCTGGCCCCGTCATCGCCAACGAGGCCAAAATCCTGCGAACGATCAGCGGCCCAACCCCGTGCGTGGTCGGTGTGTGATTTGAGGTCTCCCGGAGCAGCCTGAGATTCGGGCGTTGCCGGCGAAGAAGCCTTGATGAACCGCCCGAGCGCCAAACCGGCCAACACGGATCCCGCAAGCAGGACACCGGGATTTTGCCGGCCAAAGGACTGCACCTCCTCAAGGACCTGGCCGAACGGTTTTTGTTTCAAGGACGATGAAAGCCGCTCAAGCCCACCGGCAGCATCCAACGCGAACTTCGATGCGTTCCTTTCATCGTTGTTGGCGAGGTGGTCGCTGGCCGCGCGCAGTGCCCCGCCCAACGCCGCCAGGCTCGATCCGATGTCGCGCTGAGCTTCTTCCGCCTTGTCGGAAATGGCCTGCGTGGCTTCAGATGCATAGTCGCCAGCCTTGCGGGTCACCGTGTCACGAGCGTCGTGAAGTAACTCGCTGGCACGTTCTTCTTCCTGGCGAAGCCTATCGGAAACGTCGCTTTTCGCCTTGTCGAAATCGGTGGGCTGTCCGCCCTGATCGTTCTCATGCTGCATGGGCCACCTAGTGAAGACCGAGGAAGGAGAGGACCGCGAGCACGACGACGATAAGGCCGATAAGATAGATGACACTGTTCATGTGCACGTCCTCCGTGGCTTCCGAACTTCGAGGAACCTGCGATGTTCCTTAAGTGAGAGCATTTATCTCAGGCGAAACGGAGAGCTTCGTCAGGCACGCACCAGTCACCAAGTTGCGCTATCGTACGCAGCGCCAGGTGCTCGTACGACCGGGTGCGCCCAACTCCGGGAGCCGCAAGCAGGAGACAGCCGAGTACCGGCTGCCCCTCGTATGGCTATCTTTGCCTATTCGGCGGCCCGCCTGTCGATCATCTGCTCGCTCTGGGCGCCGGAACTTGGCCGTGGTGACGAAAGCATGGGCTCCTCACCCATTGGCGCACCGGCGACCAGGGAGAACTCCCCCTTGCCGTCCATCGACGGTCCATCGCTCCAACGTCCCCGCGCTGGTTCGACACCTTCGACGAAGCAATTGATGAAGGCATAGGATACGTCCTGATACTCCTTCTCCTGCGGGAAGGAGTTGGGGACCGGCAGAGACGCGTTCAGTCCGCCCATGTCTTCGATGGCCGCGAGCCACTGCTGTTGGTGCATGGTGTCGCGCGCAATAAGGAAGGACAGCATGTCCTTCATGCCGGGATCGTTGGTCATGTTGTACAGGCGGGTAGCAAGTACGCGGCCGCTTCCTTCCGCGGTGACGTTTGCGACCATATCCGCGGCAAGATTGCCGCTGGCATAGACATGCGAAGCATTGAAGGGAACGCCGTTGGCGTTTTCAGGCAGTGCGGCCAAGCCGGTCGACAAGATATGGCGGAAGTTCATCCCGTTGAGGACCGAGCCGCCGACCGTGTCCGACGAGATGTCCTCCTGCAGCGAAAGGGGTGCACCTTCGAGATTGAGGGCGACCGCAGTCGCCAGCATTTCGATATGGCCGAGCTCCTCGGTCGCCGTGTTCAACAACAGGTCGCGGTATTTGGCCGGTCCGCGGCATCCCCATGCCTGGAAGAAATACTGCAAGGCGACGCGTATCTCGCCTTCTACTCCGCCTATGGCCTGCTGCAACGCGCGGGCGAAGACTGGATTCGGCGTTTCCACACGAACCGGGTACTGCAATTTCTTGTCGGTGTAATACATGGCTGGCTCCTGGTTTGAAGTCAGCCGAACCTCAGCTCGGACGCATTGTTCCGTAGGAGGAACATTTAATTCCGGCAGGCTTTCCGACGGAACGACACGAGCTACGGAAGCACATTGCGCAATGCGAGCCGTCCAGTCCGTCGACGCCGTCGGTGCCCAGTGACACCGGCCGGATCATGCGACCCTGGAAAGCAGGGCGACGTCGCATCTGGCCAGGCCATAACGCCACCGATGATCGGTCGTGGCGACCCGACTCTGGTAAAACAATGATAGTTGGCTGCCTTCGATCATCACCGTCGAGTGGCCGTTCTCTCCCGGCTGGCCTGGCTCCAGCACCGGGCCGATCGATACGTAAGGTCCAGCAACGTCATCAGCGATGGCGAAAAACACGCGCTGCCGGTTCCCGCGAAGCCCATTCGGCAGAAAACAAGTGGCATTGAGAAGCACCCGACCGTCCGGCAACTCGACCAACTGTGCGCCTTCTATGCCCCATTCATAGTCGGGGTCCTCTCTCGTATTGTGGTGAGGAACATCATTATGGTCCAGGATCTTGCCGATCCGCTTCCAGGGACCGAACCACGAGTCGGATTGGCTCCGTGCGAGGTAGATGTCGGGTTGCGGCACCCTCGTGAATTTTGGCATGGCGGAATAGACGAGGTAGCGCTTGCCGCCAACAACTGCGGGATGCGGATCGTAAATGCCATCTTCCTCCGTGTCCGGGATGGCGAGGATTGCCGGGCTAAGAACCACCCAATGGAACCCGTCATTCGAAACCGCATGCTCGCACCGGCCGCCAGACTTCATGAACTCGGTCTGGATGAACATATGAAAGACGCCGCTTTCGTGGATGACACCGGGAGCCGCAACACCACTCCCGTTGATAGGAAGTTCGATCGGCGGATGCTCGGTCCACGGTCCATAGAGATCGGGCGCCGTGGCGTGCAGGATCCTCCACGTTTCGGTGGTCACCGTGCCACTAGAGCCGAAGACGTGCCACAGACTGCCATCGAAGACAGGGCAAGGGTCTTTGAGATCATCCACGCTTTGCGGATGAAACAGCGGAAAAACATTGGTCGCAAAGTCGATCTTCATATCAGCCCCGGAATCCTGCCTGCCAAACCGAGTCGCCAGTCATGCAGGCGAATCAACGTGATGTTCTGCACATTTTATAACCAGCGACTTCAACGCAAATACGGCAGGTCCGTTCTCCACCGACATTCCCCGTCACTCACGCTTTCAAAGCCCGGCGACGCGGGGTGGCCGTTCTCGGCTCCGCGGAAATATCGTCGCATTCGTCATCCGAGCGGTGACTGAGAGCTCACTTCACCTTGGAACAACTCACGTGCTGGAAAGTTAGGAGCTGGCACCGAAGTCTATTTCTCCTCGACCCCCGATTAACAAATGTTAGTCGTAACATAAACGAAGATTACGGGAAGGAACATCTCAATGGAAGCAGCCTTGGGCAGGGTATCCGCCAGTAAACACGCTGGCAGGGAAAATCTACTGGTTTGCTTCTCCCACTTGCGATGGAATTTCGTTCATCAACGGCCGCAGCATATCCTCACCCTCGCATCCATGCAGCAGAGAGTGGTCTACTTTGAAGAGCCTGTTTTCGAAGAACTGCCACAGCCGCTAATGCGGACGAGCGAGGCGTCGCCAAACATTCTAATCGTGACACCAGTGCTTCCGCTCGGCGCGTCGGCCGCGAAATCAGATGCCGTGCAGCGGAGATTTGTTCAGCAGATCATAGCTTCTATGCCGCACAGCCGGCTGATCGCCTGGTATTATACGCCGATGGCTCTTCGCTTCACGGAGTTCCTCGACCCAGACATATGCGTCTACGACTGCATGGACGAACTCTCCGCATTCAAGAATGCGCCGCCCGAGTTGGGGCAGATGGAAAAGGCCCTGTTGCGCCGCGCCGATCTCGTTTTCACCGGTGGCCTGAGCCTGTTCGAGACCAAGCGTCATCTGCACCACGCGATCTTCCCTTTTCCGAGCAGCATCGATGTGAAGCACTTTCACACTGCGAGACGCTCAGGAAAGGAGCCAGGCGACCAGGCCGGCATTCCTCATCCCAAAGTCGGATATTTCGGCGTCATCGACGAGCGGCTGGACGTCGAACTCGTGGCGCAGGCGGCAGAGACCATGCCGGATGTGCATTTCGTCATGCTTGGCCCGGTGGTCAAGATCGAGCCCGCAACCCTGCCCAAAGCCGAAAACTTGCATTGGTTGGGCCCGAAAGCCTACTGTGACCTTCCCGACTATCTGCGGCATTGGGATGCCGGTTGGATGCCGTTTGCACTCAACGAAGCGACCCGGTTCATCAGCCCAACCAAGACGCCAGAGTTCCTGGCGGCGGGCCTGCCCGTAATCTCGACGGCAATCGTTGACGTTGTGCGCAGCTACGGCGCTGCTGGACTGGTGGAAATAGCCGACAGTGACGACTTGGAGAGCAAGCTGCGCTCCATTCTATTGCGACCTCGTGAGACGTTCCTGCCGCAAGTCGATGCCTATCTTGCCGACATGTCTTGGCAAAAGACATGGAGTGCCATGACCGCTCACATCGAGCGTGCCTATCGAGCCAAGAAGGTCATTCCACTCCGCAGGAGCGCATAGCCATGTTCGATTGGCTGATCGTCGGCGCGGGATTTGCCGGCAGCGTGCTTGCTGAAAGGATAGCCTCCCAGCGCCATGAAAGTGTTCTCCTGGTCGACCGCCGCAGCCATGTCGGCGGCAACGCCTATGATTGCTATAATGAAGCCGGCATCCTCATCCATCGTTACGGGCCACATATTTTTCACACCAACAGCCAGTCGATCGTGGACTACCTCTCGCAGTTCACTCAATGGCGCACATACGAGCATAGGGTTCTGGCGGCGGTGGATGGGAAACTGCTCCCCATCCCGATCAATCTCGACACGATAAACCGCCTCTATGGCCTCGAACTGAATTCCGCACAGTTGGAGGAGTTCTTCGCGTCGCGGCGCGAGACGGTAGAGGACGTGCGAACCGCCGAGGATGTTGTCGTAAGCACCGTGGGACGCGAACTCTACGAGAAATTCTTTCGTGGCTACACCAAAAAGCAATGGGGCGTCGATCCGAGCCAGTTGAGCAAATCGGTGACGGCACGAGTGCCGACCAGGACCAACCGCGATGACCGCTATTTCAGCGACAGCTTCCAGAAGATGCCTGCCGGCGGATACACGAGGATGTTCGAACGCATGCTCGATCATCCGAATATCAAGGTCATGTTGCAGACCGATTTCCGCGAAATTCGTGACGAGATACCATTCAACCGCCTGATCTATACCGGCCCGATCGACGAGTACTTCGGCTGGCAGCTTGGACGTCTTCCTTATCGCTCGCTCCGTTTTGAGCACGTCACCCTCGATCAAGAGCAGTTTCAGCCGGTTGCCGTGGTCAATTACCCTCAGACGGAAGATTACACCCGCATCACCGAGTACAAACATCTGACCAGCCAGCAGAACGCGCGGACCAGCCTGACCTACGAATATCCCACCGATATCGGGGACCCGTACTATCCGGTGCCGCGGGCCGAAAACGAAGAGCTCTACAAGCGCTACGAAGCGCTCGGCGCAACCTGTCCCGACGTGTGGTTTGTCGGCCGCCTGGCAACCTACCGCTACTACAACATGGATCAGGTGGTCGGGCAGGCCCTGGCCACCTTCGCCCGCATCCAAAAGAGCGTCCCGGAATGGCCGAGCGCGGGGAAGGCCTCGTTGGCCGAAGGGGTGCTGTAGCTCCCCACCTGGAGCTACTTGGGAGCATCGGCGTGGCAACGCGGCGCCGAAAGGAGCTGGCAACAGTCCCTCGTGCCGCTGATATATTTAACGCGTCGGGTTCGCCCGGAACAAAGTTTGCTGTCGGGCCAATTCGTCCGCGATAGGCTTGCGGACGTGTCGGCTGCCGTCCGCCTGGACGACCGAAAACAATCCCACCTCCGCATGCCGCGAATTGTCCCAGCCCGGATAGGCGGTTATCGGGTATAGGCAAATACCTTCGATCGGCGCTTCGAGACCGATTGCGGCACGCACTTCGTCGCAGACATAATGGAGCCAAGCCGCCCCGCCCGATCCTTCGGAGCCGGTCTCGGCGATGAACATCGGCTTGCCGTAGCGACGCGCGACCTCGATCAGCATCTCCGACAGGGCACGATACTCGTGATGTCCCATCGGGATCGTGGGCCCGTTTAAGTACCACTGATTGTGTGGGTAAAAATTCAGGCCGACGACATCGACAACATCTTCGCTGCCCCCCAACTCAGGTTCTGCCCGGCCCAGCAGCATGTCGTAAGCTTCGAACTGTCCAAGACGGGCATTTTCGGCCCGGCGCCGTTCAGTCCGCGTTCGGTCGCGAGGAGCAATGTGGATAAGCGGCTCGGCCCAGACAAATCTGCAAGCGGGATCGACCTCCCGCATCGCGCGAACGCCAGCTATTGCAGCTTTCACGAGGTGCCGCTTGAACCACCCCCGCTTCTTCGGGCCGACGCGCGGGAAATAGCCAACCTCAACAGCCCAGGCGAAAAACGAAATTTCGTTGATCGGACACAACAGAGGCGCCGTACCGGCGATTGTACGATGAACCCTCACAGCTTCCGCAGCGAACGAGGCATAGGCATCGATGAAATGCATCGACCCTTGATCAACGTGGTCTGGAGATCCGTAGTGGAAGATGTCCCAGATGACTTGGACACCTGCCGATTGCGCTGCTTCGACCATCGGCGTCCAGCTCGACCAGTCATAGGTTCCAGGAGCGGTTTCGATGAGGTGCCAGCGCAACCCGTCGCGGACGGTACGAAGACCGCGTTCGGCGCACCCGCGGTAGTCGCCCAGGGCATGCAAATAATGCGACGTCGCGCGGATGAGATCGAGGCGAACGCCGTCCTTGCGCCGGTGCGACGAGCACTCGAAGCCAGCCATGAAAAAACTGGCGAACGGTGACGTGCCCGCAATCGAAGTCACCTCATTGCCTTCGCTGTGTCCTGCTTCGCTCATGCCAAGTCTCCTTGGGCATTTGGGCTCAATCTCGGCTGTCGAATGCAGATCGGGAACCGGCAGCCGTCTCTCATCCGCCAGGCTGCACATTCGTCCAGTGCTTAACGGGATGGTTCCAAACCGGATGGTCGAGCCTTTGTTCCCGATCGAACCCACGGAGGGCAGACAGCAGCCAGGGAAGAAGCTGCGCAAGGCAAATCGGGGGCGAAGCCCATAGCCGTCATCGGATCGTCCCGCTCCGACGAAAGGCAGGGAACAGTACGTTCAAATTCGACTTTCCGACATCGATCATGCCAGGCGAGAGGACCGAAGCGACGTCGCCTGGAGTATCGCATGAGCCGCTCCGCCGATCTTTGCCTGTAAAGCCCGCCATCAGCTTCAAGCGGGAACATTGGTTGCCTCAACAAGTTTGATCGCCATAGCAATGGGCGCAGTGGGCGGGCGCACAGATGAGACATCTGGTCAAAGATATCCTGATCGAGATCGCTGAAATGCTTCCCGCCATCCCTCAAAAGGGCGAAAATTCGGCCGAAGCACTGCCCGTCCATGCGCCGAACTTCCCCCACGATCTGGAGCCGGTGATCCGGGCAGACCCTTCCTACCAAGTGCCATCGCAATGCACCGACGATCGGCATGAATCAGTTGCAGTCCCGAGCAAGCTGCAAGCTGTATGGAGGGATCTGGCGCCGGCTGTGTTGAACGCACCTTTCCCAGTCACGATAGATGAAGGCACGGTCAAGGCTCCCGCCTCCGACGGGCAGCATGCACGGCGTCGAGGGCCGGGCGAACCGCTTCAACGTTTGAGGCGTGAGGCTGGGCTCACGGCCTGAAGATCAGCGGCCGTTGGACCCTGCGCCTCTTCATCGCGCATTGCTTCGGCGCCGACATCAACTTTGCTCACACCCAGTTCCGTCGCTTCTAACCTAGCACTGCAATTGCGCTGGTCCTTTTGAGCAACGCAGCGATGGTGATCGCTATCTTTGACTATGCTGATTTGCGGCTCTTGGCCTTTGGCCGATCTTGGCCGATGCCTTCCTTGGCGAGGCTCTTTCGAAGAACTGAGGCCAAGTCCACCACGTTCTCCTTAGGTTTCGGCGCCGGTTTCGGGGGTTTTTTGCCCTTCCGCTTGGCGTCAATCATGGCAATCAACGCATCCTCGTAGGTGTCCTCGAATTTCGAAGGATCGAACTTCGTCACCTTCTTGTCGATGAGAAGCCCCGCGATTTCCAGCAAATCCGAGTCGTATTTTGGGCTTTTCACGTCATCGAAGACGGTGTCTTCCGATGTCATCTCATCATGGGTCCGTAGCTCGGTCAGCAACATCCCTTTTCCAAGGGGCTGTATCAACACCTCCCGCCCGCGCTGATAGAGTACGACGCAGGAGCGTGCCGCAACGCGCTTCTTGGCCATCGCATCGCGCAGGACGGCAAAGGCCTCCAGGGAGGCACCGTCTGCCGGGATCAAGTAGTATGGTTTCTCCAGAAAACGAGTGTCGATCTCGCCAACCGGAACAAAGGAATCGACGTCGAGTGTATGCTGCGACGTAAGCTTCAGTTTCTTTATCTCGTCCGGCTCGACGTGGATGAAATCACCCTTGTCTGCCTCATACCCTTTGATCTGTTCCTCGGCTTCGACCACATCGCCGGTCTCTTCATCGACATAGGCGGCTTTTACGGGTAAACCGTCCTTACGGTTCAAAATCTTGAAGTGGATCTTGGATGCCTCGCTTGTGGCACCAACTATCTTCACCCCGCATGACACGGAACCGACCCTCAGAAAGCCCTTCCACACCGCGCGTGGCGCCACCATGCCGTTTCTCCTAGACGTGGGTCTCGGCACAACGTCAAGCACACGGTTCTGTTCCGCAACGTGGGCAGTACTCCTCGCCAGGTCCAGGCATTGGTTCTCCCGGAGCCTAGCATGGCCGGCGCCATCCAGCCCGCCAGCTCCCAACTGGCGCTGGCGTCTTTTCACCCGATCGGCAGGAGCAGAGGTTGCCTTCACAAGCACACGCGGTGCTCAAGGGCGCTTCAAATGTTCTTGAACATGAGGTCTAATAAGGACGAAAAACCGCGTCGCGGCCTCAGGGCGAGCGTCAGCGTCGAAGCGAGACCTAGCCCTTGGACCGACCTTTCTTGAATGCTTGCGAAGCCTTGGCTTCGGCAGCAAGGCGTTGTTCTCGAAGTCGCGCGGTTTTTGTATCTCGCGCCTCTCTCTCGGCCGCGTTAGCAATCTTTGCCTCACGGTCTGCGCGTTCCAATCGGTCTTTGTCGACGCTTCGCCGGGACACATTGGCCTCCTACCACAAGACCGTTGAATTTACAGTTTGCTAAAATGTTCCCCGCAATACGGAATGGTTCATACAATGTGGCGGGCTTCCCGGCCCTTCCGGGGGGAACCACCAAAGCAAAGGCCCGCTACCGGGAGGCAGGGGCCTTGAGAGACAGGCAAGTTGGAGAACGGACGGCCCCAACAAGCTTCCTTTTCGTAATACTAATCAGCGCGGCCTTTAGTCAGTCGGCCCCGAGCTGACGGTCGATAAGCTGGGCGAAGCCGTCATCGACGACAGTCGCTCACGCTTTGTCAAAATGGGCTCCTGATAGATCTTCTTCATTCGATATCTCCCTTCGCCAATCGCATCCTGTGGCTTGTGCGGAATCCTGGCGGGCAACGGGGTTGGAGCAGCTGATTTAACGTCAACAATCATAGGTTAATGCGTGGCTCGGGCGGCTCCGTTATGGGTGCGGCATACTCACGTCGGGAGCTTGCCGCACACCAAGCGAGCAACAGAACTGAGCCCTCAACCCTCTGCCGCTGGGCACTTAGGCCCCGGCCAAGGTCCTGGGTGCGTTCGCGTCTTGAGTTCCCAACTGCCGACCATCAGTCCGGCGCCTCTTACGGCTACCCGGAACTTTTGAAGCGAATGCAAGTTCGATAACCAACATCAGTTAGGTAGCCAATTTGTCACCCACCTCATCCATGGATGTAGTTATTCGCAAGCTCCTGAGCATCTCGGATCTCCGAGGGGGCGATATCGATGTTTTGAAAGGCATCCAAATTCAGGAGAAGGATTTTCTGGCCAACTACGACTTGGTTCGTGAGGGTGACCGTCCTGTTAGTTCGTTCGTGGTTTTGGATGGCCTGCTCGGTTCCACCAAACTTACAGGCGACGGCAAACGGCAGATTACATCCTTCTTTGTGGCTGGGGATATTCCGGATTTGCACGGACTGCATCTGTCGGTCATGGATTGCAATTTTACGACCCTCACAGCAGCCAGACTGGGCTTCATGCGACATGACGCTCTTCGCGCCATTTGCGAACAGCATCCTCGAATCGCGACGGCTTTTTGGCGGTCGACCCTAATCGATGCAGCGATTTACAGGGAGTGGGTCACTAATGTGGGAAGACGCGAGGCATACACGCGCATGGCTCACATTTTGTGCGAACTGATTTTTCGCTTGCGCTCGGTTGGACGCATTCAGGATCACGTTGCGGATCTTCCCATTACCCAAGCAGCCCTGGGCGATGCATTGGGCTTGTCTACGGTCCACGTCAACCGAATGCTTCAGGAACTTCGGCGTAGAGGCCTCATCGCCACCACAGGATCAACAGTGCATGCTCTCGATTGGCTTGCCCTCACTCATGCAGGGGATTTCGACACGACCTACCTGCACCAAAGGAACCCTGCAGTTTAGTGGTGACGGAAGCTCTCGGATGGCACGATTTTTCTTTGATAGCGGGGATCACGATGTGGTCATCGAAGATGAAATCGGCATCGAATGTGCCGGTTTGGAGGAGGTCCGCCGCGCGGGCTTCGAGGGCCTCATCGACCTTACAAGAGACGCACTATCAGAGGTGGACGGGCAGCAAGTGTTTGTTGAAGTGCGGAACGAAAACGGCGAAAGGATTCTGAGGCTGAGCATCTCGCTTCAGATCAAGTTGATGAGGTGACGTGCGCACCGGACTTGCTGCGTCAGAAAGCTGCCGAGCGCCGGCACATCGAATGGCATGAGCGGCGAGGAAACCCGAACGCCGCGTGATCAGGCAGTCGTACCAAGATGCCGCCGCCATTTGCGACCGGCAGGCAAGCTCCGGTTCCCCACATGGAAGAAATCGGCAGGCACAGCAGAAGTCCAGGCCCGTCTCGTACTTGGCCCAATCCGACTGATAAGTGTCGCGTATTTTTTAATGCAGTTCTGGAACGCGCGCTCTCAGCGCTCGTTCATGTTGTCTCAGCAGTGGGTTGTCGAAGTGCAACGAAAAGCGAACGAAGCAAGCCGGGTAGCGAAAGGCCAGGAACTTGAGGTCGAACATCTGGTCGAACTCACGGACATTGCCCCCAAGCAGGCGCGAACGCTGCTTCGCAAGCATGGCGCCGATTGGCCGAAGCTCAAAGACGAGGCGGAAGCTCTGAAGAAGGAAGACTAATCGTCACCTGCCCAGCGGTTGGCGAGAAAGCTGTTCTAGCTCATCTTCATCCGTGATCCCCGCTTGGTAATAGGCCAGAATACGTGATGCGCGCCGTTCCCTCTCGGTTGCGGTTTCGTTTTTGATTTTGCTGCGTGCGAAGACGCGACTGAGTAGGGACAGTTCTGATGGTGTGAAGGCATCTCTATGCATCGCATCTCAACTCCCGTGCGCCACCAGTCTCGAGAGGGGCCGAGGCGGCTGAAGCTTTGGTTGCAGCCTCTGAAACCTGCCAGCAAGAGATCGCAGAACAGGTCGTCCGCGCGCTATAGAACGAGCGTTCCGCGCGTATTTCGGAGGCTAAACAAAATGGCGTCCGCTCGAGCCAGCAACGGCCTTTTACCGGCGTGATCTACCATACATCCGGAGCCCGCCCCGGACAAAGCCGAGACGGGCCGAAGCTGCTTCGGCAGCCTCAAGGCCCAGACAATGAGGGAGGATTGTAGGGCCTGCAACCAAACCTCGTACCAGCAGTGAATGTTCCGCGGCTGTATAAACTCTCGGTGCGGGTCATCTCCTGCGGTTACAGGCAGGACGCGGGCATCTCCATCCGGTCAAGGTTTATCCTGATCCCGGAAACCTCTTGGATCTGTATCATGACCCTTTCGGGGATCGACCTTCTCGGCCAGTTGCGGTAACTCCTTGTAGACCGAGTCGAGACGTCATACGCGCAAGGCAGCCACATCTCGATCAGCCGCGTGGTTTCATGTTCGTTGAGAAGACTGATCTGCAAATCCAGTCCACTCGGCGCTCTCCAACTCTCGATGGGCATGCGACGCGGCAATGGCAGCCTGTCCAAAAGCGACGGCTATCTGGTTCAACGCTTTGACAACATCGCCAATGGCGTACATGCCTTGGATGGAAGTCTGCTGATGCTCGTCGACCGTGACATAGCCGTCTTCACAACATCTCGCGCCAACGGCCTCGGCGAGTTGAGAACGTACCTTGCACCCCAGTGCCAGATATATGGCATCGAAGCGGGATGACGTCCCATCTTTCAAAATCGCCTCGCAGCCGTCTGCTGCCGGGCAGAGCGTATCGAGAGCGTCACCGATGATTATGCCTCTTGCCCTCGCCGCACGACGAGTGCTGGGCGAAAAGGCGGATGCGTCGCTTCCAAGCATCGTTATGAGCGGTGTAAATCGACTGAGGAAAATGGCCTCTTTCAAGGCTTTCTCGTCGTGCCCGACGACCGCAATCTTCTGGTCGATCGCCTCATACCCGTCGCATACCGGGCAGACTCGAATGACACCTGCGGCAATTGCCTCGCGCAGACGCGGAATAACGGGTGTCGTGTCGGTGATCCCTGTCGCCAAAAACACCTTGCGTGTCCGGATTGCGCCGATCGAGGTCTCAGTGACGAACCCCCCATAGGCAGGGGTGAGGGAATAGACCAGCCCTCCAACCAGAGTGGCTCCATACAAGGTGGCGTGACGTCGAAGGCGATCCAGAATATCGGCTCCACTTATTCCTTCGGGAAAGCCAGGACAGTTATGGCTCGTTGGGATCAAGGCGGCACGAGGATCGCCGGCATCGATCACCAGCACGCGATGGCGAAAACGGGCAAGATATTGAGCGGCGGTCAGTCCCGCCGGCCCGCCTCCAACGATCAGGACATCTTCGGTCTCGGCGGTTGATGGGGACAGCGTAGACACCAAGCTTCAGCCCGACCGCAAAACGCCAGGCTCTTCTGTTTCCTTGAACTCTTCCGTGTCCTTGGGCGCGGCGACCAGATCCCGGAACTCGAGAGTGGCGACGAGATAGCCTGCCTCATCATAAACCTTCGTCACCCAACTGGTCGGGTCCACGCCATCGACAATTCCGTCGAGCATGGCCTCCTTGGCAGCGCGCTTCGCTTCTCTGACAGCCTCATCTCGATCAGCCATATCGGCGAAGATTGCAGGCTGCGACATGCCTTCGATAAACTCGAAGCGAAATTTCGGCATCGGTCGCTCCAGTCGTTGTGCCAGCGCATCGGACATTTCTGGCAGGTTTGACGCTCAACGCGGCGGTGTCGAAAAGGATGCAACGGGTGGTGTTCGCATGACCATCTACCGTCAGGCAGCGTTGCTGCCTCCCATCTCCCAATCGTTACGCCAACGTGCGCGCACGGCAATCATCAGCGTGGCCGCTTCCGTCATTCCTGTTTGGAACAGCCTGATCAGCTCTCTTGCGACGGCATAGGCCGCCGCCGTGTCAGGCGAAATAGCAAATTCCTGGCACAGCGCGTCAAATGCCGCGCGAAGGATGTTCAGGTCACTGGGGTAGAGAGCTTCCGTATTCGTCCGGGTTGGTCGGCTAAGCATCAGGCGCTCCTATTCGGCTAGTGGGATTGCTCCCAAGCAGCGGAGCCCGTTACATAGCCGCTGACGATGCTTTATGCGGCACAGCCGAGCAGGTGTCATTAAACTATGATGCACTGCGCATCGTGCGTCCGTTGAGGGCGCATATGCCTTCGCCGATCGCGACGCAAGTTTCTTCGCAAATGCGTCGGCGGCTTAGCCCCGACCTATTGTTCGGCGCCTGGAACTCTTCGCGGCTGACCGCATTATCTAGTCCGACTGAACCGGGGGCGACATGGAGTGACGTCACGCGATCGCTTGTCTGAAGTGGAGCGCTTCGAGCTTTTGGCGGGGTTGGGTGACAGGATTCGGGAGATCGATGATCCTGCCGAACTGGCATTCGCGGCAGCGGAATTGCTTGGTAAGCATTTTGGCATCAGTCGAGCCGGATATGGCACGATCGATCTCGAGAAAGAAACGATAGTCATCGACAGAGACTGGAACGCGCCGGGAATCCGAAGTCTGGCCGGAACTCTGAATTTCAGGGACTACGGTTCCTATGTCGATGATTTGAAACGAGGCGAGACGGTCGTCTTCGAGAATGCCGAGACAGACCCGCGAACCCACGACCATGCCGAGGCTCTCAAAGCTATCAGCGCTCAATCCGTCATCAACATGCCGGTCACAGAGCACGGCGGGTTGGTCGCGTTATTGTACCTCAATCACTCCGAGCCAAGACACTGGACGCCAGCCGAGGTTGCTCTGATTTCGGAAGTGGCTGACCGGACGCGGACAGCAATTGAACGGCTTCGTGCGGAGAAGGCCCTGCGTGAAAACGCCGAGCGCCTGGCCTTTCTGGACCGCCTCGGCAGAGAGATCTCCCCGGCGACAGATGCCGACGCTGTCATGGAGGTCACCACCCGTCTACTCGGCGAACATCTTGGCGTTTCGATTTGCGCCTACGCCGACATGGAGCCGGACCAGGACCACTTCACCATTCGCGGCGACTGGAGCGCTCCTGGCTCGCCTAGCATCAGGGGATACTACAGTCTTGCCGATTTCGGTCGTCTCGCTGTTAACAATCTGAGCGCCAATCGGCCGCTCGTCATCAACAACAATCTCGAGGAAATTGCACCCGCGGAAGCAAAGACCTTTCAGGATATCGGCATAACGGCAACGATCTGCATGCCCTTGGTCAAGCAAGGCCGTCTGGCTGCGCTAATGGCCGTTCACGACAAGCAGCGCCGCGTCTGGTCGCAGCGCGAACTGTCCTTGCTGACGGAGGTGACGGAGCGGTCATGGGCCCACATCGAGCGCGTCCGCTCGGAACAGGCTGCCCGGGCCAGCGAGGAGCGGCTAAGGCTAGCGACCGATGCGGCCGCTATCGGAACGTGGGACTATGATCCCATCACAAGGGCGCTGCGTTGGGACGACCGATGCAAAGCTCTCTTCGGCCTGCCAGCTGAGGCGGAGGTGACATATGAGAGCGCGTTCTTGGCGGGTCTCCATCCGGAAGACCGTGAACGGGCGGATGAGGCCGTACGTCAGGCCCTCGCGCCGGGCGAGTCTTCCCGTTACGACATCGAATATCGGACGGTCGGGCTGCGCGATGGAAAGGAGCGTTGGATAGCTGCAACGGGCGAATCTCTTTTCCGGTCCGGACGCGCGGTGCGTTTCATCGGCACCGTCATGGATATTACCGCGCGAAAGCGGGTGGAGAACCAGCTTCAGATGATGAATGCGACTGCCGCCGCCGTGGCAGCCGAGCTGGACGTGGACCGCATTGTCCAGATTGTCACCGACGCTGGCGTCGCACTGTCAGGCGCGCAATTCGGAGCTTTTTTCTACAATGTCCTCGATGACAAAGGCGATAGCTATATGCTCTACGCGCTGTCGGGAGCGCCACGCTCCGCTTTCGAAAACTTCCCCATGCCACGCAACACGGCGGTGTTCGAGCCTACTTTTCGCGGGACCGGGGTGGTGCGTTCCGATGATATCCTCATGGATCCGCGCTATGGAAAAAATCCGCCGAGGAAGGGAATGCCGGAAGGCCATCTTCCCGTGCGATCATATCTTGCCGTGCCGGTCATTTCGCGATCGGGCGAAGTGCTGGGTGGCCTGTTCTTCGGACATTCCGGTCGCGGTGTCTTTGCCGCAGAGCATGAGACAGCCTTGCTGGGGCTAGCCGGCCATGCCGCCACGGCAATCGACAACTCCCGACTGTTCAAAGCGCTGCAGACACTCAATGCCACACTTGAGCAACGTGTGGCAGAGGAAGTTGCCGAACGCATCCGAGCAGAAGAGCACCTGCGCCAGGCGCAGAAGATGGAGGCCGTGGGACAGCTTACCGGTGGCATCGCCCACGACTTCAACAATATGCTGGCTGTCATCATTGGCGGTTTGAATCTTGTGCAGCGCAAGCTCAGAAACGGCGACACGAACGTCAACCACTTCGTCACCGGTGCAATCGATGGAGCACAACGCGCTGCGGAACTTACCAAGCGGCTGCTTGCCTTCTCCCGCCAGCAGCCCTTGGCACCGACGCGCCTGAACCCTAATCGACTCGTCTCCGGCATGAGCGAACTGCTGAGCCGAACACTCGGAGAGACCATAGCAATCGAGACGGTGCTCGCCGCTGCGCTGTGGCATGTCGAGGCCGATGCAGGGCAATTGGAAAGCGCATTGCTCAACCTTTGCGTCAACGCACGCGACGCCATGCCCGCCGGCGGAAAGCTGACGATTGAAACGTCTAACGCCCACATTGACGACCGGTACGCGAGAGAAAACGCAATCTCCTCGGGCCAGTATGTGATGATAGCGGTCACCGATACCGGAACGGGCATGACTGCGGACGTGCTGGCAAGAGCCTTCGATCCGTTCTTCACCACAAAGGGGGTCGGCAAGGGTACCGGGTTGGGACTTAGTCAAGTATATGGATTTGTTCGTCAGTCCGGCGGCAGCGTCAAGATCTATTCCGAAGTCGGGGTCGGAACCACCTTGAAGATTTATCTACGCCGGTCGCATGGCGGCGTTCCTGACAGCCCGGGCGCCACCTTGGCGGGCGAGCACCCAGGACGTTCAGACGAGGTCATCATGATCGTCGAGGATGAAGATCGTGTCCGCCTGATGGCCGCAGAAGCGCTGCGTGAACTGGGCTATTCCGTGCTGGAAATGTCGGGGCCACGAGACGCACTTGCCGCCGTCGAGAGCGGGCAAGTGCCTTCGCTTCTGTTCACCGATGTGGTCATGCCGGAAATGTCAGGCAGCGAACTGGTGGACAAACTCAGAACATCGCACCCGTCCCTAAAGGTGCTCTACACCACCGGCTACGCGCGAAACGCGATTGTTCACAATGGCACGCTCGATTTTGGGACGGAGCTTTTGACCAAACCCTACACGATCGACGAGTTGGCCGAGAAGGTCCGAAAGGTGCTCGATCGAAAGTAAAGATCGCCCAGAGGCGGTGTACTCAAGCGGCCGACCCATAAGCCACTGTACCGTTACCTAGGCCACGACGGGCCGGTATGACGCCTCGCGGGAACCAGGGGCACTGCCGCGAGTTCTTTGGAATGGCAAATCATCCGATCACGAGCGCCCTTACCTCAATCGGAACACTGACTGCCCGTCCCGCTGCGTTCCTGGTGTTGCTGGCCTATGCAATCCTTTGGATGATTTTCGAGCGACAGAGCTTGGATTGGCATGGAGCCGCTACATTGTTTACTTGGGCGATGACGCTGTTCATCCAGCGCGCGGAGCACCGCGACACTCAAGCAATCCACGCCAAGCTTGACGAGATTCTGCGGTCAGATCAGGCGGCTTCAAACATCACGCGGATCGACGATGAAGAGCCCGAGGAGATCGAAAAACATCGCCATCGCCTGCAGCGGGGCGATTGACGTGCAGCCTTTTGGTTCCGTTGCTTCAGGCGCCCGCAAGAAGACCTCCGGCATTGAGCTTTGGCGAAAGGTGCTCATCTATCTGGCCGTTGCCACCATCGCCAGCCTGCTCACGGTGCTGATCATAAATCTCATTCCAGAGCCGCGCGTTCTACGATCAATCGTCCCCCACCGGTTCGACGCTACGGATCCCCAATTTTCCAAGACGATGAGCAGCTATTCGCAGGGGCAGATGTTCGGTTCCAATGCGGTCCAAACTCTCCTCAACGGGGACGAAATATTTCCGTCAATGCTGCAAGCAATCGGGGCGGCTCGGTCCAGCGTCGACATGGAGACATATATTTATTGGTCAGGAGCCATCGGCTACGAGTTCGCGATCGCATTGGCGGCGAAGGCCAGCGAAGGCGTTGAAGTCCGCGTGAACGTCGACTGGGTTGGCAGCCTTCCCTTCGACGAGGACTTGATCCACATCATGACCACGGCCGGTGTGAGGTTCGAACGCTATCGGCCGCTACGCTGGTATACGTTGGACCGTGTAAACAACCGCACGCATCGCAAGCTGCTGATCGTCGATGGCCGGGTCGCTTTCACTGGCGGGGTCGGCATTGCCGATAATTGGCGCGGGAACGCACGCAACTCAAATGAATGGCGCGACACGCATTACCGGATCGAAGGACCCGCCGTGGCCGCATTCCAGGCGGCGTTCGCCGAAAACTGGCTCGAGACGACCGGCGAGACATTGCAGGGCGGGAAATTCTACCCCGCAGTTGCGCCCGCTGGTGAGCTCGATGCCCAGCTAATACTTTCTTCGCAGCCAAACGGCTCGGAGAACATGGAGCTGATGATGTTGTCGGCAATAGCCGCGGCCAAGGATCATCTGCGTATCGGCATGGCCTACTTCGTGCCGGACGACATAGCCCTGCAGCAGATTCTTGATGCAAGGAGGCGAGGCGTCTCGGTCGATGTCATCGTTCCCAATTGGCTGACGGATGTGCCTATAGTGCGAAAGGGTTCACGTTACTTCTGGGGCGAATTGCTCAAGGCCGGGGTGCGCATCTTTGAGTTTCAGCCCACAATGTACCATCCGAAGCTTTTGATCGTCGACGACGTCTGGGTGAGCTTTGGCTCGGCTAATTTGGATGAGCGTTCCTTGCGCCTCAACGATGAGGCCAGTCTGAATGTCTACGGCTTGGAATTCGCGCGGACGCAAATAGACGTTTTCAACGAGGACCTGAAGCGATCAAGGCAGGTCAGTCTGGAAGAATGGCAAGCGCGTCCGGTAAGCGAAAAGGTCACCGACTACTTTGCGAGCAGGTTTCGCTCCCAGCTTTAATAATGGCGAGGATCGGAGATGCAAAGTCCCCGCGATTGCTCGCCATTGGTATTGATAGACGCTCTCGGTCCAAGTTAAACGCCCCGCGCCGTGGATCGTGGAATGAGGGTAAGAACGACGACCTACCTCCTGGACTGGCCGTTTCTCAGCCTTGCTGGAGTCGCGGAAGCCTCCCCTCCGAGCGGCGCTCGCCGCCGGGACTGGTCACGTTTCTTCCAAGTGTTCTGCAAGGATGTGGAGAGCCTAAATCACCTCACGGCTTCTTTTTTGAGAGCTTGGTTGGGTTGCGATGAGTTTGCGGCTGCGGCGGCGACGACTCCACCGGACGCTGTGCAAGCCTTGCCTGTCGCAGCCGCGCCGTCTTCTCGGCGCGTTGTGCGCGTTCAGCGTCCAGCATCTCTTGGCTGATACGCTTGGCGCGGTCGTATCTTTCCTTGTCGTGATTGCGAGTCACGGACACCCCCTAGCCAGCAACAAAAATCCTGCGAATTTTTTTGGTGATACGCGGCTTGCGTTGGATGGGACCGGGCGTGATGGCTTGTGCGAGGCGCGCTTCCTTCAACCGCGCCGTCTTGGCCGCGCGCTCAGCACGTTCCTTGTCGACAATGATTGCTGCAACTGATGTGGTCTTCTCGTTGCGACCGTCATCATTGGTCCGCGGCATCTCAGCGCCTCGCCCTGATTCTTGTCGCCCGCAGTGCCATTTTGCACCTGCGTCCCGCCCTAAACTGGTCTGTCGCCCCTTTGAGTGAGATTTCGGTTGCATGTGCCGGTTTCTCACCCGGCTGGTGGTTGTCGTTGGCAGCTTGTGTCATGGCCATCTCGGTTCTCCTATGGAGCCGAACTTCGATATGACACAAGTGTTCCAAGGCAACTCGCAAGCTGCTGGGCTATTTTCGATGTAAGGGAACGCGCGGATACTCGGGCGTGTGATCGGAGCATTGTGATGGGGGGCCGTAGCTGGAACTATCCGAGCGCAGATAGCGTCGGCGCCTGCAAGCGCATTAGCTCGATATTGTAGGAAATCGGGCGTTAGGCCGTTGAACCATTACCGGGTGTGTCAACCTTATAGGCAGCCGCATGTCCAAACGAGGAGCATGGTTCCAACCGCATACGGGACCAGAAGCAAACCTATCGTCACCCAGAAAGCCGGCTCTGCCAAGGCGGCCATGTCCTTGCGAAACTGCTCCATAAGGCTACCCCGGTAACTTCGGCAAACGAATAGAGCGAATCCGGTAAAGCCTACGGCCCGCTTTTGGCATCTTCGACCTCCAGCGCGTCCATGAGAGCTGCCACATCGCTGGGTTCGCCATCGGCGTCACCATGCACGCCAGTTCGGGCGTTCTTTAGCGCTTGCTCGATCGCAGCTTCAATGTTTCCGAGTTCGTCCTCACGCACCTCGCGACCATAACCGGCCGCTTCGGCATCCTGCTCGAATTGCTGGGCCAGCACGGCGAAGCTCACTTCCTCTTTGCCACCAAGAGTGCCGACATTCTCCTGCAGCCAAGTTTCAAAAAATTCTTTGGTCACGTTCATCAGATAACTCCTCCGCCGGATTAAGCGCGGCGGGCATCCGAGGTTCCGCCATTCCGTCACTTTCCCAATCAGCAAGGGGTTATGGTCATGATCGGCTTGGCTGATGACCCCAATAATTCGTCTGCGCGGGGCTGGCTTCAGCGGTCCCCATCCGCGCATCGGGAGCAATAGAGCTAGTCTATGCCGACATTCCGGATTGTATCACCTCATCGGCCGACCCGTCGGACATCGCTGCACTGTTGATCTGGCCCACCCCAAACTGAGCGACCTGGATCATCATAGCCTTGGCCTTTGCAATGAGTTCGTCGTCGGGAAGTATATGCCCGGCCTGCAGGGTGACTGTAATAGTCTCGCCTCCCTCTCCGCGGAATTCCACGACCGGAGTCCCGTCCCGGCTGACGACAATTTCCATCATCTGCATAAGAACCTCCTCGTCGCTTCGACTATGGCGGCCAGCCGAAACTCAACGCACGGCCGTCTAATCCTTGACATAAGCCCCAGGCTGACGACCGCCTCTGGGCGCCTTGGCGTCTTTCGAGCGCTCGGCGATCGCAGGGCCTGCTCCGGAGATTTTCTCTGCGGCCGGTGAAGGTGTCGCCGGCTTTGGCGGGGTCCTGCCGCCCGATTTTTCGGGGCGGGGTGATATACCAGCTGAAGAATTGTCTGAAGAAGTCATGGCTCATTCCCTTGGTTGCGAAACTCCATCACCAACCTGCGAAACGTCGTGACGTTCCATTGCAACCCGTTCGTAAACAATATCTCCGCTGATGAACCTGAGGCCCCGCTGGGGCATCAGCAACGGGTTGATTTCGCCAGACGGACGGTAAATGCCAGCCCCTCGGGCAAGACACAGCTTAGCCTGACACATGGCAGCGCGGCAGAAGAATACGAGCCGACTTCATTGTGGTTTGAGTGCGCCGCCGGAAACACGCTCAAATTGCCTCCGACGGCCTGAGGTACGCGTCCGGCCCCTCCGCATTTACCCTTTGGTAACCCTCCTAAGTTGGAAGACAAAACGTATCGGCTCGTTTTGCCTTCCATCGTGTTAGGGCTTGGAGCAAACCATCGGAGCTGTGAGCAAAATGGCGACCGTAACCAATGCCAAGGGCGTTCCGCTCCCCTATAGTGGGTCTTCCGCAAAGTGGTACTCGGCGACGAATTCGGGCCCGGCCCTCTACGGCAGCATCTATAACGATTCGCTGTATGGCGACGGCAGCTTCAGCGTCACGATGTATGGCGGCAAGGGCGACGATATTTACTACCTGTACTCCGCGAAAAATAAAGCGGTGGAGATGCCCAACGAGGGTATCGATACGATCTCGACCTGGATGAGCTACAGGCTGCCGGCGAATTTTGAGAATCTGACGGTCACAGGCGATAAACAATATGCGTTCGGAAACGCTTTGAACAATATCATTGTCGGCGGTTCCGGCCAGCAGACGCTCGACGGCTTGAAGGGCGACGATGTTCCGGCAAGCGTTAAATCTTGTCGTAAGGCTGGAACCTGCTTCTGAAATCGAAGTTGGGCTTGCAGCTTGGCTTCCAACCCCGGGCCAGGTCTCGAAAGCAAGGCCCGCCGCTGCAGTTGTGTCCTCAGCGGCGGGCCACTTCGTTTACTGCCAACGCTACATATCCGGCACAACTATTTTCGCGTCAAACGCTCCACGGACTCAATGACGGCCTTCGCCAGCGCTCGGACTAGCTTCAATGCGGCGCGTTCGCCAGTTTTTCGGTTGCCACAGGGGCATCGGTTCCAGGTATCAAAAGGGAGGTCGGCACGATCAAGTTACCAAGCACCGGTGACGGTGAGCGTGCCGACCAATCTGGGCACAAAGGTGGGCTAAGTGACCAGGCCTACAAGCTACTGGCAGAATGAAAGCGCAGCAATTACTCCCGATGGCCTAGACTGCCGTCAGGCCATTCCGCGATAGCACCATAGGCATTAGAGCCGGTTGTATATTAGCTTGTGCTTGCGGCGGCCCACCCCCCGCCCGCCCGGCCGGCGCCTAACATCCCAACAAACCGCCACAGGGCCGGCCACCCTCGCACCGGTCACTTCCCCGAGATGTGCACTGTTGAGGGATGCGTCGTCGCGTCGAGGGCTCATGGCTTCGCCTCCCGGATCGCTTGCAGGGTCGCATGGCGTAGTTTGTGCTCGCGCTTGACGATCTTCACGCGGCCCAGCCAGCTGCATCCACGTCAGTGCCGTGGACGTGTATCGTATCGAGCCTCCCGCAATACGATCGGCCTACCCCAGTTCTCCTGCATGGCGGCGACAATCATGTCGTGCATGCGCCTTTCCTTGATCAGTGTCGTCTTGGTGTGGCGGTGAACTGCGGTCAGGAGCCGGTCGAGTTTCTCGGAGGCCGGCGCGTTCATGCGTGCGATCGTAAAGGCGATCTCAGCGACCCCGTTCATGACCCGCCTGCA
Organism: Mesorhizobium sp. CO1-1-8; assembly: GCF_020164875.1. Lineage (NCBI taxonomy): Bacteria > Pseudomonadati > Pseudomonadota > Alphaproteobacteria > Hyphomicrobiales > Phyllobacteriaceae > Mesorhizobium > Mesorhizobium sp. CO1-1-8. The sequence goes on from NZ_JAIUGZ010000005.1 coordinate 146,896, forward strand.
GATGGCTTCGTTGATCGCACCCCTCGAGGGGAAGAAACGGTAGACGTTGGCCGTGCTCATGCCTCCGCCACTTCAAGGATGCGTGCACGCACCTCGTCGGGATCAGTTCACGTTCGGACCGGACGATTCATGATGTCTTTCAGAACCGATGAAGCGAACCTGCGGCGTTCGCGTTGACGATCACAGCGACAAGTTCTTGCGGTTGACCTTGGGTATGCGAGGCAAGGTCAACCGCATGAACAGGCTCCGGCGACGAAGCCCTACTCGGCCGCCATCGCTGGTTGCAATTCCGGTTCCTTAATCGAATCCTTATCGGTCTCGTCCGCAGCCGGCTTGATCCGGAACCACGCGACGTAGAGCGCTGGAAGGAACAGCAGGATCAGCACCGTGCCGGCCGCCGTGCCGCCGATCAGCGTATAGGCCATCGAACCCCAGAAGACGGAGTGCGTGAGGGGGATGAAAGCCAGCACGGCGGCAAGTGCGGTCAGGATCACGGGCCTTGTGCGTTGCACCGTGGCCTCGATGACGGCGTGATAGTCGTCAAGGCCGGCGGCACGGTTCTCCTTGATCTGTTCGGTCAGGATCAGCGTGTTGCGCATCAGGATGCCCGCCAGTCCTATCAGGCCCAGGATGGCGTTGAATCCGAAGGGCTGGTTGAAGGCCAGCAACATCGGTACGACGCCAACGAGGCCGAGCGGTGCCGTCAGCATGACCATCGCCATCGTCGAGAAGGATCGCACCTGCAGTATGATGACGATCAGCATGGCGGCGAGCATGGCCGGGAAGACCTTGCCCAGCGCTGTGTTGGCCTTGGTTGCCTCCTCGATCGATCCTCCCATTTCGATGCGGTAGCCGGCAGGCAGGGATTTAATCAGCGGCTGAAGGGCCGTCATGATCTGCTTGGAAACTTCTGGAGGCTGGGTCGCCTCATTGATATCCGAGCGGATCGTGATGACGGGTGTGCGATCGCGGCGTTTCAAGATCGGTTCTTCCAGACGGACTTCCGAGTGCCCGATCTGGTCGAGTGGAATCTGGCGGCCGTCCCGGCTCATCAGCGAGAAATCGGCCAGACGCGATGGATCCAGTCGCTCGCCGCCGGCGCTGCGTGCCACGATTGGGACATTGCGGATGTCCTCGCGGACCTGCGTGACCGGGATGCCGGTGAGGAGGAACTGGAGCTGCTGGGCCACCTCCGCCGGCGACAGGCCGATGAGGTTCAGTCGATCCTGATCCGGGATGAAGCGCAGTACCGGCGTGCGATTACCCCAGTCGCGATTGGCCTGCCGCACGTCCGGCACGCCGCGCATCACGTCGAGGGCTTTTTCAGAGATGGCGTACAATTGCGCGGGATCAGGCCCCATGACCCGGAACTCGACCGGGAACGGCGTGTAGGGTCCGAACACGAGTTGCGTAACGCGGATGTTCGCTTCGGGGGCAAGCCCTGTCGCAACCGCTTCACGCAGCCGGTGCTTCAAGGCCTCGCGCGCCTCCGCGTCTGGTGTCAGCACGACGATTTTGGCGAAGGCTGGATCCGGCAGTTCCGGCGCCATGGCGAAGAAAAAACGGGGTGCGCCCTGCCCGACGTAGCTGGTCACGATCTTGGCCTCGGGTTGGCCGCCAAGCCAGTGTTCCAGCTTTTCGACCGTGGCGGTCGTCGTCTCGATGCTGGTGCCTTCCGGCAGGCGAACTTCGACCAGCACTTCGGGACGGTCGGATGTCGGGAAGAACTGCTGTTTGAGGCTGCCCATGCCGACAACCGAAAGCGCGAAGACGATGCCGACGGCAGCGCAGGTCACGAACTTGTGCCGCACGGCAAAGGTGATGAGCCGGCGAAGGCGCCGATAGTTCGGCGTATCGTATATGGCGTGGACGCCGCCTTCGACCGGTTTGATCGCGGGCAGCATCTTGACGCCCATATACGGGGTGAAGAAAACGGCGACGACCCAGGAGACGATGAGGGCGAACCCCACGACCCAGAAGATGTTTCCGGCGTATTCGCCGGCCGTCGAGCGCGCGAAGCCCACCGGCAGGAACCCGGCGATCGTCACGAGCGTGCCCGACAGCATGGGCGTCGCGGTATGGCTCCAGGCATACGCCGCCGCCTTGATGCGGTCCATGCCCTCTTCCATCTTCACCACCATCACCTCGATGGCGATGATCGCGTCGTCCACGAGAAGGCCGAGCGCCAGGATGAGGGCGCCGAGCGTGATGCGGTCGAAGAACCGACCGGTTTCGAGCATGATGAGGAACACGACGGCGAGCGTCAGAGGAACGGCGGCGGCCACGACGATGCCGACACGCCAACCCATGCTGATCAGCGCGATCAGCAGCACCACGCCAAGCGCCATCGCGAATTTGAGCATGAACTCGTTCACCGACGAGCCGATGTTCACGGCTTGGTCGCTGACCTTGGCCAGCGTCATCCCGAGCGGCAGCGTCTGTGCGATAGAAGCGGATTTCTCCTCCAGCGCCTTGCCAAGTTCAAGGCCATTCCAGCCCTCCTGCATCACCGCCGCGAGCATGATGGTCGGCTCACCCTCGTGACGGATGATGTAGGTGGCAGGATCCTCGTAGCCGCGCCGGACCTCGGCGATGTCGGAGAGCTTCAGCGTCCGTCCCGCGGCGACGATCGGCGTGTCGGCGATCGTCTGGACACTGTCATAGGCGCCGTCGACCCGGATGAAGACCTGCGGCCCCTCTGTGTCGATCGAGCCGGCCGGTGTGACGGTGTTCTGCCGCTGCAAGGCGGCGACGATATCCTGCGCCGACACGCCGAGGGTTGCCAGCTTGGCATAGGAAAACCCGACGAATATCTGCTCGGGACGTTCGCCAAGGATGTTGATCTTCTTGACGCCAGGCACGTGCAGAAGGTCCTGGCGAATGGTCTCGGCTTGCCTGGCGAGTTCCCGCATCGGCAAGCCCTTCGCCTTGAGGGCGTAAAGAGCGAAACTCACATCGGAATATTCGTCGTTGACGAAGGGGCCGAGCACGCCGGGCGGTAGATTGCGGGCTTCATCCCCGAGTTTCTTGCGGGCCTGATAAAACTCCTCCTGTACGCTGGATGGCGGTGCGCTGTCCTTCAGCGTGACCGTCAAATAGGCATAGCCTGGCCGTGTTGTCGTCTCCACCCGGTCGTACCAGGTCAGTTCCTGAAGTCGCTTCTCCAACGGTTCGGCGACGAGGTCCTGCATCTCGCGCGCCGTCGCGCCTGGCCATACCGTCGTGACCGTCAGGGTCTTGATGGTGAAGTTGGGATCCTCCGCCCGTCCAAGCATGAGGAAAGCGTAGGCGCCGGCGGCGACGAGCAGAATAATGAAGAAAAGGGTGACGGCTCGCTCGCGAACGGCGATCGCGGAAAGATTGAGGTTCATTGTCAGTTGCTCCCGTTTTCGGAGGCAGTCCTGACGCGAGCACCTTCCTGCAGGAGATGAGCGCCGAGCGAAACAATCGAATCGCCCGAGCTCAGCCCGGAGATCACGGCGGCTTCGCTGGTTACACGAACAAGCTTGACGATCCGAAAGTGTACGGTCGAGGTTGCACCATCCAGGCTCCAAACGCCGGTCTTCTGGCCATCATCCAGCACGGCTCCGAGCGGCACCTGGACTTCGGTTTGACTTGCCTGGCTTGGAAGCCGGATGGTTACCGTCGCGCCAAGCGGTGCTACTGCCGCCTCACCATCGAGCACATAACGGGCCTCATAGGTACGAGTCTGGGGATCGGCGGCATCCGACAACTGCCGGAGATGCGCCGTAAAATGCCGCCCATCACCCCCATACAAGCCCGCCTGGGCTACCGAGCCGATCGCCGGCCGGATCGTTTCGGGAAGCGCGACCACCGCTTCGCGGGGGCCGGCGTTCGCGATCCGGACCACGGTCTGTCCCGCGCTGACAACCTGTCCCGGCTCGCCAAGCGTTTCGACGACCGTTCCATCGGCGTTCGCGTCCAGGACGGAATAGGCCGCCTCATTTTCCGCGACCTTCGCATCCGCTTCGGCGGCGGCAAGCTGTGCCGTCGCGGTATCGAGTGCTGCCTTCGCCTGTTCGTAACGCTGCGGGGTTGCCGCCAACTCCTTCTTGACCAGAACTGCATAGCGCTTTTCGTCCGCACTGGTCTGAACCAGGACAGCGCGTGCCGCGGCGACAGCGTTGCGCTTGGCGGTGAGCGCAAGGGCCAGATCGGTATCATCGATCCGCAGCAGCGGTTGGCCCGCCTTGACCTGTTCGCCGACATTTACAAGGCGCTCGATGATCTTGCCGGGCACGCGAAAGCCGAGATTGCTCTGCACCCGCGCTGCAATTGTGCCCGTAAAGCCGCGTTCGGATCCCGCCACCGCCACCGCCGTCACCAGTCTGACGATCGGTGGTTCTAGCCTCGGGTCAGCCACGGCGGCGGCTGCCTGCGTGCGAAGGGAAAGTGTGACGAATGCGGCCATCCCTAAGCCCGCGACCAGGATGCTCCCCAGCCCAATCATGAGTCTCTTTTTCATGCCCATTGCCTCCTGTTGATATAGATTGCATTCGCACTCTATATCTGCTATTGATTACGAACGCAATCTAAAAAGGAGACCGACCATGCGCGTTAGTCGCAGTCAGGCTGAGCAGAACCGGCAAACCGTGATCGATGTGGCAAGCCGCCTATTTCGAGAGCACGGCTTTGACGGCATCGGGTTGAAGGAGCTGATGAAGGGTGCTGGGCTGACCCAAGGCGCCTTTTACAAGCAGTTCGACTCCAAGGAGGATCTAGCAGCGCAGGCATCGAGGCGAGCGATGGAACACGCGACCCGCAGATGGTCGGCTGCCGTCGCGGCGAAACCCGAAGATCCGCTTGGCGCGGTGATCGACTTCTATCTCAGTAATGGACATCGCGAAGAGAGGATGGACGGCTGCCCGGTCGTGGCGCTCGGTTCGGATGCCGCCAGACAGGGCAACGAGGTGAAAGCGTCATTCGAAGCGGGGATCGGGGAATACCTCGGGATGCTAGGCCCCTGGATTGGCGAGCCGGACGGCGATGCGCCGAGCGGCAAGGCCATGGCCATTCTCTCGACCATGGTCGGTGCGGTGGTCCTCTCGCGGGCGGTCAACCACCCCGACCTCGCGCAGGCTTTCCTGGATGCCGCGACCGCTCAGGTTCGCGAAGCAGTCGCAGCTTGAAAGCCGCACGCTGCGCTGGCGACGCAGTCAAGTGATGGGAGAATAGATGCGGCGGATCGTTGTTACGGGCATGGGAGCGGTCACGCCGCTTGCCGCACATGTGGAAGCCTCCTGATCGCGTCTGCTGGCCGGTCGCTCGGGCATCCGCAGGCTGCCGGGCCATGTCGTGGGAGACCTGCCGGCGAAGATCGACGGCACGGTCCCTCCCCTGGAACAGGATCCCGAAGCCGGCTTCGATCCCAATCCCCTCCTGGCGGCCAACCGGCTGTCTTTCACCGACCTAAGGACAACGGTCGTTTTCTATCGGTCAGCCGACTAGAATGTCTGGGTCTCTAAGACGCTGATGCGCGCGACTGGACTGCCGAACCATTCGTGCCCGGACCCCGATATCCGTCTCCAGATCAGTGTTCGACTATCCTGCTAAGGTTGCGCCCAGTCGCTTAGAAATCGAAACAATCCAGGCTCGCAACTCAGGACCAAAAGGCTTCTCAAGAATGGCCCGATCCCAAGCCAGAAAATAAGGTTCCGGCAGCCTGATCCGCTTGTCGAACGGGGCGACGAGCCTGCCCGACGCGATATCGTCGGCAGCCATTGACAGTTGCGCCAGCACAAAGCCCCTTCCGTTGGCCGCCGCATCGATCGCCGCGCTCGACAGGGAAAAGGCCACTTCGCCGGATGTTCTGCGGTACACCGCGCCGATGCTTGCGGCCCATTCCGCCCATGTCGGCGGCGAGCGGTGGTCGCGAGCCCATTCGATGCTGAGAAGCGGCAGATCGAGAATATCGGCGGGCTTGCCGACCGGATGTTTCGCCAGCAGCGTCGGCGAACAGGCCGGCACCACCCAATCGGTGAACAGTTCGGTGTAGTGCTCGAAATCGCGATATTTGGTGCCGTAGGAGATACGGAAGTCAACCTGTTCGGCGCCCAGCCTTGGCTCCGTCTCGGCACCCACCAGCCGCACGGTCGCGCCGGGGTGGTCGATCTGCCAATCCAAGACCTGCGGGCCAATCCATTTGCTGGCCAACGACGGCAGGCAGGAGATGGTCAAAGTGTCCGCAGACCGGGCCTGTTCGATGAGATCCTGGGCTTCGCGAATGTGTTCGAAGCCGACGGAAACCGCTGCATGGTAAACGCGGCCCAGCGCGGTAAGGGCGACACTCCTGCCGCGCCGTTCCAAAAGCCGCGCCTCCAGGGCGTCTTCGGCCTTGCGGATCTGCTGGCTGACCGCGCCGACGGAGACGCCGAGTTCATTGGCCGCCGCCGTCACGCTGCCGCGCCTCCCGAAAGCCTCGAAGGCCTGTATCGCACGCAGTGGGGGCGTCTTCTTCACCTGGGCAACGATCCTAGGGTCGGTTTGCTTTAGCATTTCTAAAATAGAACGCAGATGCAAGCACTATGTCGTCTCTCGCCCGAGAGCTATTCGTTTAGGCGTTCACAAGCTCGGGAGGACGCCATGTTTCTTCGAAACTGCTGGTACGTTGCCGCATGGGACCATGAGGTCGCCGACAGGCTGGTGCCGACCCGGATTCTTGGCGAGAATATTGTCCTTTACCGCCGGACCGATGGCGTGGTGGCGGCGCTCGAGGATGCCTGTCCGCACCGCAAGTTGCCGCTATCCATGGGCCGCATCAAAGGCGACACTGTCGAATGCGGCTATCACGGGCTGACCTTCGACAGCACGGGGACCTGCACACGGGTGCCGGGCGCGGAAAAGATACCGCATGTCGCCTGCGTTCGTTCCTATCCGATCGCCGAACGTTACGGACTGCTCTGGATATGGATGGGTGAAGCAGCAAAGGCCGACCCCGCGCTGATTTTCGCGGTCGACCACTGGGGCGATCCGGCATGGGGCGTCAACCGCGGCGAGTCGATGGCGCTCGATTGCAACTACCTCTACATGACCGACAACCTGCTCGACCCCTCGCATGTGTCGTGGGTCCACCAGTCCTCCTTCGGCGGCGTTCAGGCAATGGAGGATGCGCCGCTCGAAACCACCGTGGGCGCGGACGGTGTGACCGTGTGGCGCTGGGTGGTCGATGCCGCGCCGGCGCCCTTCTATGCGCCTTTCCTCAAATTCTCAGGCAATTGCGATCGCAAGCAGCACTACGAGGTGCGCTACCCCTCCAACGCCATCATCAAGGCGATCTTCGTGCCGGCCCGCACCGGCGGTGAGGGCAAGCCCCTGCACGACGACGTGTTCCTCATGGACAGCTACAATTTCATGACGCCGGTCGATGAGAACCAGACGAAATATTACTGGTTCCAGATGCGCAATTTCGCCCCCGAGGACCTGGAGGTTTCGCGTCAGTTCGCCACCTCCGTGCGCGGCGCCTTTGACGAGGACCGAGCCGTGCTCAACGCCGTGCACAAAGGCATGGCCAACAAGCGCACGCCCAATCTCGATCTCAAGATCGATGTCGGACCGCTGCGCTTTCGCCGCAACCTGGCCAAGCTGATCGCCAGCGAGAGCCAGCAATTGGCGGCTGCCGAATGAACGCATTCACCGCTCGCGACACCATCGCAAGGAGCGGGTTTCGCGACCTGAAAGTGGTCGCGAAGGTGCGCGAAAGTGCCATCATCACGTCGTTCTATCTCGAGCCGGTCAATCCACAGGACTGGCGTGGCTGCCAGCCGGGCCAGTTCCTGGTGTTCCGGATTCCGGTAGCGCGGGAGGCAGCCGGCGAAAGGGGATATGTGCTGCGCAACTACAGCATCTCCTGTTCCCCCGACAGCACCCGCTATCGGATCAGCGTGAAGCGTGAAGCAGCACCCGCGCCGGGGCTGCCCGACGGGGTCGGCTCGTCCTTCCTGCATGACCGGATCGATATCGGCGACGTTCTTCAGGCGGAAGGGCCGCGCGGCGATTTTGTGCTCGACAAGTGCAGCAACCGTCCAGTCGTGCTGCTCAGCGGCGGCGTCGGGCTGACGCCGATGGTGTCGATGCTGCATGCGCTGGCTGCGATGCCGGACCGCCGTGCCTTCTTCATCCACGCTTGCGAGAACGGGGATGTGCATGCCTTGCGCGACGAGGTGACCGGCCTGGTCATGACCCGGCACGGCCTGACCGCCCATTACTGCTACCGGTTCCCGTCCGAGCGCGACAAAGCCGAGCAGCGCTTCCACAGCGAAGGCATGATTTCGCGCGAGGTGCTGCAGCCCCTGCTGCCGATCGATGATTATGATTTCTACCTCTGTGGCCCGCCGCCGTTCATGCAGGCGATCTATGCCCTGCTTCGCGAGCTTGGCGTGCCGAAGCATCGCATTGCCTACGAATTCTTCGGCCCTGCGACGGTGCTTGAACCCGATGCCGTACGAGTTCCCGCGGTTCCGGCGCCGGCAAGGATCGTGCCGGCCGGGGAGGCTACAACCGTGGAATTCCGGAAGTCGGGCCTGACGGCCGTCTGGGATGGCTCGGCCGCATCGTTGCTCGACTTCGCCGAGAACCACGGTCTGTTGCCGGAGTTTAGCTGCCGGGCCGGCATCTGCGGCACATGCAAGTCGCGGCTGATCCTGGGCGACGTCACCTATTTCGAAGAACCGCTGGATGAGCTTGGAGCAGGCGAAGTGCTGCTGTGCTGCTCCAAGCCGCGCGGATCAGTCGTTCTGGATATTTGAAAAGATTGGCATGCCGCGCGTTGGCGCGGGGAAACGGAAGTCGGGATTTGGAACAGTCGGTCAAACCAGCGTCGAGCCTGCCGCTCAACCCGCATATCGCCGCCTTGCCGCCCTACAATGCCGGCATGAACATCGCGATGGCGCGGGCGTTGAGTGGCCGCCACGACATCGCGCGGCTGGCCAGCAACGAGAACCCGGATGGGTGTTCTCCCGCCGTCATGGCCGCATTGGCCTCCTCATCCTTCGAGCCATGGCGCTATGCCGATCCGGCCTGCACGGCGCTGCGGGCAGCACTTGGCGAAAAACTGGCGGTCGATCCCGGCCTGATCGTTACCGGCAATGGTTCCGAGGAGATGATCGCCGCCATCTCCCGCGCCGTTCTGGTCCCGGGGGACTCGGTCGTCACCACCATGCCGAGCTTCGGCCTGCATGAGATAGAACCGCTGGCGGCCGGTGCCGATGTCGTCAAGATTGCGATGACACCCGAAATGGGGTTCGATCTCGCCGCGCTCGAGACGGCGATCGCCGCTCGGCCACGCATCGTCTTCATATCCTCGCCATGGAACCCGGTCGGGCCGGGTCTCGACCATCCCAGCCTGCAACGGCTGATCGCCGCCGTGCGGCCCGGCACGCTTCTTGTCCTGGACGAGGCCTATTTCGAATTCGCCGATCCCGGCGCGCCCAATGGCATCGAAGTCCTGCGCGACAGCGGCATCGACCATGTGGTGCTGCGGACATTCTCGAAGGCCTATGGTCTGGCGGGACTGCGTGTTGGCTATTCCGTCTGTTCCGGCCTCGAACTGGCAAGGGTGATCGCGGCCGCCAAGACGCCGTTCAACGTCAATGCGGCAGCGCAGACCGCCGCCATCGCGGCACTGGCCGACGAAAGCTGGATGAAGGCGTCGGCGGGCCGCGTCAGAGCCGAGCGTGTGCGCACCACCGCCGCACTTGCCGGCCTTGGTTTCCGGGTTGCCCAATCGCAAACAAACTTTCTGTTCTTCGACTGCAAGGGCGACAGTTCTAGCCTTGCCGCCGGTCTCCTGAAGCAGGGGATCATCGTCAAGGCGTGGCGCGAAGCCGGCTACGAGCACTATCTGCGCGCCACCATCGGCTTGCCGGCTGACAACGATCGGCTGGTCACAGCGCTTCAGGGATTGGCGGGGCGATGAGCGGCCTCGCGTCTCCCCGGCAAACGAACTGGATCGAGCAAGCGGTGCCGTTGCCGGTTGTCGACGCGATCTGCGATATCGTTGGCGCCCTGAATGTCCGCACCGGTGATGATGCCGGGGCGATCGAGCTTGGCTCGAACGGTACGGATCGCAGCGCCGGCATTGTCGTTGCGCCTTCATCGACCGACGAGGTCGCGGCGGTGGTGCGCATCTGCCGCCAGAACGAGATTCCCATCGTGCCGCAAGGCGGGAAGACGGGCCTGGTCGGCGGCAGCGTTTCGCGGCCGGGCGAGATCGTTCTTTCCCTGGTACGCATGAATTGCATCGAGCGGCTCGATCCGCTCGAACGCGTGGCCGTGGTCGGTGCCGGCGTCACCCTCGAAGCTTTGCAGGCTGCCGCACTTGAGCATCGACTGGAGCCAGGCATTGATCTTGCAGCACGCGGCTCCGCGACGATCGGCGGCATGGTGTCCACCAATGCTGGTGGCGTGATGGCCTTTCGCAACGGCGTCATGTGCCACCGCGTGCTTGGCCTGGAGGCTGTGCTGGCCGACGGATCGGTCTATTCCGATCTGACCCGGGTGGTTAAGAATTCCGCCGGCTACGATCTGAAGCATCTCTTCATCGGCGCCGAGGGCACGCTCGGCATCGTCACCCGTGTTGTCGTCAAGCTCGACCCATCGCCGCGAACCAGCGTCACCGCGCTTTTCGGGCTTCCATCGGTCGAGGCCGCTCTGCGGACCATTCGCCTGGCGCTTGAATCAGATGCCGGGCATCTGCGCGCGGCGGAGGCGATGTGGACCTCGTATTTCAGCCTGGCCGCCGCCGCGCATGAATGGTCCGAACCCGGCGTGCCGCTCCACCAGCCGCTGTTCCTTCTGCTGTCGCTTGGCGGCGCACGCGAAGACGCGCTGCGCGAGGATTTCGAGCGGATCTATTCGGAAGTGATGGAGCGCTATCCCGAAGCCACCGGCATCATCGCCGGCTCGCGGCGGCAAGAGAACGACCTTTGGCGGTTGCGCGAGGACACCAGTGTGCTCTATCGCGCCCATCCCAATGCGCCTTCCTTCGACGTTTCGGTGCCTCTGTCGGAAATTCCGGCCTATCTCGACAGAATCCTGCCCGGACTCGCCGCGATCGAACCGGGCCTTGCGCCTTATGTCTTCGGGCACCTGGCCGATGGGAACCTGCATATCATCCTCAACCGTCAGGGTCCGCTGGCGGCTGACAAGGCGGAGGCTGTCGAGGGCGTCTTGTATCAACAACTGCGGGAGATTGGCGGTTCCTTTTCCGCCGAGCACGGTGTTGGGTCCAAGCGCATCCATTCGCTGTTGGCGACGGCTGACCCGACGAAGCTCGCCGTGATGGAGCGGGTGAAACTTGCGCTGGACGATCAGTCGATCATGAACCCCGACAAGGTGCTTCCCTCTGACGTCTGGTTCGTCCGGTCCCCAAGGCCGCTCCTTTCCGGCAATGAGCGTCGATTGCCACCCCAGAACGCGAGCGATCACAACGATGAATAGCCCTACGGTGGAACGACAGGGAATGAACGGATTGACCGCAACCGCCGGCGGTCCAGCGGGATCGACCATGCACCATGATGGGCCAGCATCAGCCTACGCCTGTGATTTCACCATCTTGCGCCAGGGATTTCGCGACGCCGCTGAGCGGGCGGGCGCGGACCTGTCTGAGTATGTTCATCCGCTGAACGGCCCGGATGGCGAGACGCTGGCTACGGATGTGGCGCTGCTTGGCCGCCGCGATGCGCGCAAGCTGATCTTGCTCATCTCCGGCACGCATGGTGTCGAGGGTCCGTTCGGCTCGACCTGCCAGACCGCCTGGCTCAGCCAGAAGAACCTGCGGCGCCTGCCAAGCGACACAGCGATCCTTGCCATTCACCTTATCAATCCCTGGGGCACGGCATGGTCGCGGCGCGTCAACGAGGACAATGTCGACCTCAACCGCAACTTCATCGACTGGTCTTCGAATATTCCGGTCAACAATGGCTATGCGGGCCTACACGATGCCGTGGCCTATCGAGAATGGGAAGGCCCGGACCGCATAGCGGCCGACGAGAAGCTCGCGGCTGCGCGCAAGAAGCTTGGGCATGCCGGGCTGGCAGCGATCGTCGAGGCCGGCCAGTATGAGTTCGCCGACGGCATGTTCTACGGCGGTGCCGGCCCGGTCTGGTCGAACCGCACCTTGAACGAAATCCTGAGGACTTTTGCCGGCGCGGCACGCCAGGTCATCGCCTTCGACCTGCATACAGGAGCAGGGCCTTACGGTTATCCGGCTCTGCTTTCGGTCGCGAGTTCCGAGCATGCCGGCCTTGCCTGGGGCAAATCCATCTTCGGGCCGGCGCTGGCAACAGTGCTGACCGGCCCGGGCGCCAGGACCGGCACCGGCATCGCGGCGACAGCGACCGGCTACGTCTCCGACGCCGTCCGCAAGGCAATGCCGAGCGCGCGCGTACTGCCGCTTGTCGTCGAATGCGGAACGCTGGACGGGCCTGCCGTCATGGAGGCGGTGCAGGCAGACAACTGGCTGCACCTTTTTGGTAAGATCGAATCGCCGCTGGGCAAGCGGATCCGGGACACGCTGCGCGCTGCCTTCCTTCCGGATGACCCGGACTGGCAACGCACCTGCCTGTCCAGCAGCCTACGCTATTTCGACCGTGCGCTGGCGGATCTAGTGACTGTCGAGGTAACCCAGGACGCGGCCATCGGCAGCGAACAGACGCGGCCGACCGTTCCCGCCGTGGTGGCGGATCCGGCACCCGCTGAAGAGGCGAAGATCGCCACGCCGGCCGTGCAGATTGACGAGCTTCACAAGAGCTTCGGCTCGCTTCTGGTGTTGAAGGGCGTCAACCTCACCGCCCATGCAGGCGAAGTCATTTCCATGATCGGCTCGTCGGGCTCGGGCAAGAGCACGTTCCTGCGCTGCATCAATCTTCTGGAACAGCCGGACGGCGGCAAGGTCGCCATCGACGGTGAGGTCATCAAGATGAAGCCGCTGTCGAACGGTCGTGTTGGGCCGGCCGATATGGCGCAGGTCGAACGCATCCGTGCCCGCGTCGGCATGGTTTTCCAGAACTTCAATCTGTGGCCGCACATGACGGTGGTGGAAAACATCGTCGAGGCGCCCCGGCATGTGTTGAAGGAGCCTCGCGACAAGGCCGTCGAACATGCGCACGCCTTGTTGAAGAAGGTCGGGCTCGCCGACAAGCACGCCCATTATCCCGGCCAGTTGTCCGGCGGACAGCAGCAGCGAGCGGCGATCGCCCGCACGCTGGCGATGCGGCCCAAGGTCATCCTCTTCGATGAACCGACTTCGGCGCTTGATCCCGAGTTGGTCGGCGAGGTGCTGCGGGTGATCCGTCAACTGGCGGAGGAAGGCAACACCATGATCCTCGTGACGCACGAGATGCAGTTCGCGCGCGAGGTCTCCCACAAGGTTCTGTTTCTCCACCAGGGAAAGGTGGAGGAAGAGGGTGCGCCCGCGGAGCTGTTCGGCAGCCCGCGCTCGGAGCGTCTGCGCCAATTCCTGGCACGGACACTGTGAGGCAGGCCCGCATCCTCGAAGCGTCCGGTTCGCGCCGGACAACGGCAATGAAGATCAACAACAAGGGGAACTAACATGAAATTGAAAGTCTTGACGCTGCTCGCATGTCTTGCGGGAAGCATGGGAAGCGCATCGGCGGCCGAAGGCGAGTTGTCCATCGGAACGGAAGGCGCCTACCCGCCATGGAGCATGTCCGACGCAAATGGCAACGTCACCGGTTTCGACGCCGATGTCGGCGCGTTGCTCTGCACCAAACTAGCAGTGACGTGCCATTTCGTCGTGCAGGCGTTCGATGGGTTGATCCCGGCGCTGAAGGCCAAGCGCTTCGACGTCATCATCTCGGGCATGTCGATCACCGCTGATCGCAAGAAGGAGATCAATTTCAGCGTCGGCTATGCCGAACTGGCCAACATGTTCGTCGCGGCTAAAGGTTCTGATCTGGCCGCCATCACCGATGTCGACACGCTGCTGAAATCGCTCGATGGCAAGAAGGTCGGCGTGCAGGCCGGCACGACGCATGCGCATTTCCTCGAGAAGCGTGCGCCGAAGGCCGACCTGAAAACCTACGACACGCTCGACCAGATGCAGATCGACCTGGCGAGCGGCCGCATCGACACGGCTTTCGCCGATCAATCCGCCTTGCAGGATTTTCTGGACAAGCCCGATGGCAAGAACTTCCAGCTGGTCGGCGTTGAGATCAAGAGCACGTACGACCCGACGCTTGGCGAAGGCATCGGCGTCGGCATCGCTCAGGACAACACCGAACTCAAGGCCAAGATCGACAAGGCGCTGTGCGAACTGATCGCCGACGGCTCGGTCGGCAAGGCCAGCCAGAAATGGTTCAAGACGGACATTTCCCGGCCCTGCAAATAACGCCTTGGAATCCTCGCATGCGCCCGGACCGCCGGGCGTATGCGCTTCATTGGCACGACAACACTAGGGCAACTCAGATGGAATTCGGTCTCTGGCAGGTTTGGGAAGCGGGTTGGGTGACCGCCATCCTGCGTGGCGCGTCGATAACGATCCTGGTGGGTCTCGTCAGCATGACGGCCGGGCTGGTGATCGGCATTGTCTGCGGCCTGATCAAATGGGCGCGGATATTTCCGCTTTCGTTGCTGGTCGATGCCTATACCTCGCTGGTGCGCGGCGTCCCCGAACTGCTCATCATCTACCTCCTGTTTTTCAGCTCGGTTGAATTCGTAACCAAGGTCGTGACCGCATTCGGCTATGCCGGCGTCGCGGAGAGCGGCTATGCATTCGTCATCGCGGTCATCGCCATCGGCGCGATTTCCGGCGCCTATTCGACCGAGGTCGTGCGCGGAGCCTTGGGGGCGATCCCCGATGGGCATATCGAGGCCGCTCGCGCGCTCGGCCTATCGGGCGGCCGGATCTTTCGCCGCATCATCGCGCCGCAGATGCTGCGCATCGCGGTTCCCGGTATCAACAATGTCTGGCAGACCACCATCAAGGACACTGCCTTGGTTTCTGTGGTCGGCCTTCAGGAGTTGATGCGCATTTCCTTCATCGGCGCGAACTCCACCCGCCATCCGTTCATCTTCTACCTGATTGCGGCGGTGGTTTATCTCGCCATCACGCTTGTAAGCCAGGCCGGCTTCGATGGGATCGAACGCCTGCTCAGGCTACGGACGAGAAAAGCAGCATGATAGACCTCATCCAGCTTGCAGTTCCCGTTCTGCTCAAGGGCCTATGGCTCACAGCCGCGCTGACTTTCGTTTCGGTGCTGATCGGCTTCAATCTCGGTCTCGGACTGGCACTCATGCGGCTGTCGCCGAACTGGCTCCTATCGGGCTTCGCCAAATATTACAGCAACGTCTTTCGCGGGACTCCACTGCTGGTGCAGATCTTCCTGTTTTACTACGGGCTCGGCCAGCTTTCGCTGATCAAGGATAATGCGGCTTTGTGGTGGGTGATCAGCGACGGCGCGCGCTGCGCCGTCTTGGCACTCGCGCTGAACACGGCTGCCTACACGTCCGAGATCCTGCGCGGCGGATTGATGTCGGTTCCGGTTGGCCTCGTCGAAGCGGCCCAGGCATGCGGCATGTCGCGCATGCTGCGGTTCCGGCGCATCGAGTTTCCGCTCGCCATCCGCCAGGCGCTGCCGGCCTATGGCAATGAGCTCATCCTTGTCGTCAAGGGGACCAGCCTTGCCTCGACGATCACGGTGCTCGAGATCACCGGCTACGCCAAGCGGCTGATGAGCCAGACCTTCGCGATCTTCGAGATTTTCGCCATTGCCGGCGTGCTCTACCTCGTGATCAATCTGCTGCTGATCGGGATCATCCGCGCCATAGAGCGCTTTCTCATGCGTCACGAGACCTCCTCCGGCCGATATTTGGCTGCGCCGCAACCAAATCGATCAACCGTGGGTTCGTGACGCCCCTGTTAAGCAAGATAGAGCGATCCGAAAACAAACGGTCCGCTCAAAGCACAAACTCGAACTGGACTTCGCTGTCGGGGAGGTCCGCTTCGTTGGCAACAATGGGCGGCCGCTGACCAAAGAATCATTCGGAAATATGTTCCGGGTTGCCTGCAACGAGGCCCATGTGAAGAAATCAGCGCATGGCGTTCGGAAGATTGGTGCCGTCAGGGCGGCCGAAGCGGGGTAACAATGCGCGAACTCGAAGCGTCGGAAACGGCTAGCGATGCAGGCTTCGGAAAAGATCGAAAACGCGCAGCGCCCGCACCAGACAAACGAAGTGCGGGGAAAACCTGAGAAATCGCAATGATTTCGATAGCCAAAAAATCAAATGGTGCGGTCGAGAAGACTCGAACTTCCACGGGTTGCCCCACAGCGACCTCAACGCTGCGCGTCTACCAATTCCGCCACGACCGCACGTGGTAGAGCCGGAACCGACCGGCTCGCGGCGTGTAGCAAATCGTTTCCGGCGAAACAAGTGCACGGCAAGCAATAATGTCAGGCGATTGGCATAATGCTCCACAGGGCCCGAATGCAGCGCCGGAACTGGACGTTTGCGCCTGATATCGCCATATGGAAGACAAGTTGATGTCACCCAAAGGTGCGAGGCGGTTTTGGGACGCGACATGCATAAGCGAAAAGACGATACGCCATGCCCGAACGCAGCCAGATCGCCACGTCGTTCCTGCCGCTTCCCGGTTCAGCACCGGTCGAATGGCTGATCGAGCCCGGCCTTACCGCCTATCCCGAAGCGCTCGCCTTCATGGAGGCGCGCGCCGAGGCGATCCGCAGCGGGGCTGCCGGCGAAATGGTCTGGCTGGTCGAACACCCGCCGCTCTACACGGCCGGCACCAGCGCCCACGGCGAGGATCTGATCGACGCCAGCCGCTTCCCGGTGTTTGCGGCCGGCCGCGGCGGCGAATACACCTATCATGGGCCGGGCCAGCGGGTCGCTTACGTCATGCTTGACCTGAAGCGGCGGCGCGAGGACGTCCGCGCCTTCGTCGCGGCGCTCGAACAGTGGATCATCGGCACGCTCGCCGCCTTCAATGTGCAGGGCGAGCGCCGCGAGGACCGGGTCGGCGTCTGGGTCGTGCGGCCGGATCGCCCTGCCCTGCCGGATGGCTCGCCGGCCGAGGACAAGATCGCGGCAATAGGCATTCGGCTGCGGCGCTGGGTGAGCTTCCACGGCATCGCCATCAATGTCGAGCCCGACCTCGACCATTTCAGCGGCATCGTGCCCTGCGGCGTGCAGGACCACGGCGTCACCAGCCTCGTCGACCTCGGCCTTCCCCTGACCATGGCCGACCTTGATTTGGCGCTGAAATCCGCCTTCGAGGATGTGTTCGGTCCAGCCACGGTCTTGCCTGTCGAAGCCGAGCGCAAGGCCGGCTGATTCTTCCTGACCGGTTCCGGCTCAACGTGTTGAGAGTCAGGTCAGGCCGCCATCACCTGAATATCACCCCTTAGATGAGCTGGGCGGAGGCCCACAACACGCCATAGCCATGGATGGCGAACACCGCCAGCAGCGCCGCCGCCATGGCGAACCGATCGATGGTGCGGATCGGCTTCAGCTCGTAACGCGGCTTGACCCCGCTGCTCATCGTCAGCAGGCTGAGGATCGAAAACACCGCTCCCGTCGCGAGCAGGAAGTTGGAGGAAAAGCCGGCCTGCCAACCCACGGCCAGGAAAGCCGAAAGCAGGAAGAAGGAAGCCAGCGCCAGCGCGACCGGTCCCGGACAGATCTGGCGCAGCACCTGGCCGCCGTCGAATTTCCACACCGGCACCAGATTGGCGATGTTGAACAGCGCGGCGAAGCCGGCCAGCGTCGCCAGCAGGCCAGCTGCCAGCCTATGTCCTTCCGCGCCGGCAAAGGTGCTGGCAGCGATCACAACCGGCACCAGGAATGCGGAGAAGCCGGCGCCCATCAAAGCCACGAAGGCCACTTCGAAACGGCTGTCATAGGGCCGTCCGCCAATGGCGATGCCACCAAGCAGCGGGATGAAGATCATTCGCGCCCGGTTGTGGCCCATCAGGCGGAATGCCGCCATGTGGCCGAGTTCGTGCAAGGCGACGACCGATGTGAGGATCGCGGCCAGCGCCAGGCCGCCGAGGTGAAGGCCGAAGAACGGCCACAGGATCAGCGCCGAAAGCCCGGCAAAGCCGACCTGGCTGAGCGGATGCTCGAACCAGCCGCCCTTGCGATACTTTCCGGTCCGCGCCCAGCGCTGCAGCTTGGAGAGTTCGCGGCGCAGGGCGAAATAGCGGAACACCAGGAAGGCGACGCCGCGATAGCGATCGGTCTGGCTGAGGGTCACCCGCGTGCCGTTGCCTTCGGAAACGAGTTCAGCGGTCTCACGAAAATCCTTCCAGAACGAAGCGTCGAGCGCCGTGTCCTCGATGACACGCATCGAGAAGCGGCTGCCTTCGACGACGTCTTCAAACCGCGACCTGCGTTCGATGGGCTTGCCGTCGCGTCCTTCCCACGACAGCGTGATGCGAACCACGCCCTCGCCGTCCGGCGCCTCGGCGGAAAGGATCTCACCGGACCAGCCAGCATCGCTGCCGAGCGGCCACAGCGCCTGCCAGAGGCGCCGGCGGTCCATCGCCACCAGACGGGTCAGCCGCACCGTGCGCAAACCAAGCGGCACGGTCATCAACAGAAAGATCAGCCCGAGATTGCTGGCCACCAGAATGGCGGTGACTATGGGCGACACCTGGACGTTGCTCCCTGTCTTGCCGGGGTACCCTAACGTCGCGACGGCAAGAAAAGCTTAACGGCGGAGCGGTCTTCGACCGCATCGGACCCACGGCGGCGAACGCCGCCAAATCACATGGCTCCGATCCAGATCGCCATGGAAACGAGAAAGGTGCTCATGCAAACCAGTGAGATGACATCCTGAACCAGATCGGTCATAGCTCTCTCCTGTTGTTGATATGTTCGCATTTTGTTCTGATTTTGTTTCAAAGTCAACGGGCACGATCCGCCCGCGACCGGATTTTTGCTGCGATCAAATCGGCAGGGTTAAGGAAAGGTTGATGGCGAACGATAGTTGCCCAGCGCCGACCAGGGCACGTCGAGACTCAGGTCAGGCCCGCTTCGAGCAGCGCCGGCCCTAAAGCGGCACCACTTTGCCGTCGGCCAGCGTGACACGCCGATCCATGCGCGATGCCAGTTCGTGATTGTGTGTGGCGATCAGCGCCGCGAGGCCCGATTGCTTGACCAGCGCCGCCAGCGCCTCAAACACATAGGACGCGGTGACCGGGTCGAGATTGCCGGTCGGCTCGTCGGCCAGCAGCACCAGCGGCGCATTGGCGACCGCACGCGCAATGGCGACGCGCTGCTGCTCGCCGCCGGAGAGCTCGGACGGCCGGTGCGACGCGCGTTTGCCGATCTGCATGTAATCGAGCAGCTGCGCCGCGCGCTCGGCCGCGTCCTTGCGGCTCAGCCCCTTGATGAGCTGCGGCATCATGATGTTTTCCAGCGCCGAGAATTCCGGCAGCAGATGATGGAACTGGTAGACGAAGCCGACATCGTTGCGGCGGATCGCCGTGCGCTCGTCGTCGGAAAGCCGCCCGCAGGCACGGCCGGCCAGGATGACGTCGCCGGCGTCGGGACGCTCCAGCAGGCCGGCAGTGTGCAGCAGCGTCGACTTGCCGGTGCCCGACGGCGCCACCAGCGCCACCATCTCGCCGCGCTTCAGCGAGAAGTCCGCACCATTGAGAATGGTGAGCTTGCGCGGCCCCTGGACGTAGTGCCGCTCGACGCTCTTCAGCTCGATAATGACCTCGGCCACTATTCGTACCTCAAGGCTTCGACCGGATCGAGACGCGCGGCCCGCCATGCCGGGAACACCGTTGCCAGGAAGGACAGGCCGAGCGCCATCAGGACGACATAGGTCGTCTCACGCGGATCCATCTTCGCCGGCAACTGGCTGAGGAAATAGAGCTCTGGATTGAATAGCACCTTGCCGGTCATCCATGAGAAGAACTGGCGGATGGATTCGATGTTGGTGCAGATCAGCACGCCGAGCAGCACACCGGCAAGCGTGCCGGTCACGCCGATCGCCGCACCCGTCATCAGGAAGATGCGCAGGATGGCGCCGCGTGACGCCCCCATGGTACGCAGGATGGCGATGTCGTGCCCCTTGTCCTTCACCAGCATGATCAGGCCGGAGATGATGTTCAGCGCCGCCACCAGCACGATCAGCGTCAGGATCATGAACATGACGTTGCGTTCGACCTGCAGGGCGGAGAAGAAGGTCTCGTTGCGCTGTCGCCAGTCGACCATGTCGATCGGCCGCTGCGCCGCCGCCTCCACCTTCGGTTTCAGCGCATCGACATCGTCGGGATTGTCGACATAGATCTCGATCGTCTGCGCCCGCCCGTCCATGTTGAAATAAAGCTGCGCTTCCGAGAACGGCATGTAGACGATGGACGTGTCATATTCGGACATGCCGACTTCGAAGATCGCCGCGATCTTGTAGCCCTTCATGCGCGGTGTGGTGCCGATCGGCGTCACGTCGCCGTCGGGCGAGATCAAGGTGATGGTATCGCCAAGCGTCAGGCCGAGATTCTCGGCCATGCGCTTGCCGATGGCAACGCCCTCGCCAGAGTCGAAATCGGCGATCGAACCCTGCTTGATGTTGCTGGCAACGATGGCGATCTTGCTCAGATCCTCGCCGCGTATGCCGCGCACCAGCGCTCCGGTTCCGCCGCCGACATTGCCTTGCGCAAGCACCTGGCCATCGATCAGCGGGATGGCGTATTTGACGCCTGCTACACCGTTGATGCGGCTGGCGACCTGCGCATAGTCCTCCAGCGGCGAATCGAGCGGCTGCACGATCAGGTGGCCGTTGACGCCGAGGATGCGCGTCAAAAGCTCCGCCCTGAAACCGTTCATCACCGCCATGACCACGATCAGCGTGGCGACGCCCAGCATGATGCCGAGGAACGAGATCGAGGCGATCACCGAGATCACCGTCTCCTTGCGCCGCGAACGCAGATAGCGCCAGGCGACCATGCGCTCGAAGATGGAAAAGGGTCCGGCGCCGACCGATCTTGCCGCCACCGCCTCGCTCATGCGGCGACACCGAAGCGCTTTTTCGCGTCGGCGATCGGCAGCGTCTCGCGCTCGCCGGTCTTACGATTCTTGATCTCGATCTCGCCGGCGGCGACACCACGCGGCCCGACGATCACTTGCCAGGGAAGGCCGATCAGGTCGGCGGTGGCGAACTTGCCGCCCGGCCGCTGATCGGTGTCGTCGTAGAGCACGTCCTTGCCGGCGGCGACGAAAGCGGCATGCAGTTCGTCACAGACGCGGTCGCACTCGGCGTCGCCCGCCTTCATGTTGATCAGCCCGATTTCGAACGGCGCCACCGCCTCCGGCCAGATGATGCCGTTGTCGTCATGGCTGGCTTCGATGATCGCCGCGACCAGCCGCGACGGACCGATGCCGTAGGAGCCGCCGGAGACGAAATGATCCTTGCCGTCGGGTCCGGTCACCTTGGCACCCATGGGCTTCGAATATTTGTCGCCGAAATGGAAGATGTGGCCGACCTCGATGCCGCGCGCCGAAACCTTGTCGCTCTCACCGATCTTTTCCCACGCCGCCTCGTCATGCATCTCGTCGGTGGCCGCGTAGGGCGTCGTCCATGTCTTGACGATGTCGGCGATCTCGACGTCGTTGGCAAAATCGGTGTTGGCGCCCGGCACATCGAGCGAAAGATAGTCGCGGTGGCAGTAGACCTGGCTCTCGCCGGTGTCGGCCAGGATGATGAATTCGTGGCTGAGATCGCCGCCGATCGGCCCGGTGTCGGCCCGCATCGGTATCGCCTGCAGCCCCATGCGCGTAAAAGTCCGGAGATAGGATACGAACATCCTGTTGTAGGCCGCCTTGGCGCCCTCGAAGTCGAGGTCGAAGGAATAGGCGTCCTTCATCAGGAACTCGCGCGAACGCATGACGCCGAAGCGCGGCCGCACTTCGTCGCGGAACTTCCACTGGATGTGGTAGAGATTGAGCGGCAGGTCCTTGTAGGACTTCACATAGGCGCGGACGATCTCGGTGACCACTTCCTCATTGGTCGGGCCGTAGAGCATGTCGCGGTCCTGCCGGTCCTTGATGCGCAGCATCTCCTTGCCGTAGTCGTCATAGCGGCCGCTTTCGCGCCACAGATCGGCCGACTGGATGGTCGGCATCAGGATTTCCAGCGCACCGGCGCGATTCTGCTCCTCGCGGATGATGCGGCAGACCTTGTCCAGAACCCGCTTGCCGAGTGGCAGCCACGAGAAACTGCCCTGCCCCTGCTGGCGGATCATGCCGGCGCGCAGCATCAGCCGGTGCGAGACGATCTCGGCCTCGCGCGGATTTTCTTTGAGGATAGGCAGGAAATAGCGCGACAAACGCATGGACTGGTCCGTGAGTGAGGAGGGCCGCGTCAGAATCGGCGCGACTTTGGCTTGCTTGACCCGGCTTCATAGCCATTTCAAGGCGGAATGGGAACCCGGACGCTTCGGCCCGAAAAGCGGAATCGATTTTCAAAAAGCATGGGGTAGCCGGGATCAGAAGCGTCGCACCGTTCTTCGCCCGTCCGGAAGACCCACGGCGCTGCAAGGCCTCCCGGTCACTGCGTGCGTCTTGATGATCGTTCGCCAAGCAACGCCTGCCACACTATTGTGCAGTGCAGCACGAGAATGCCCGTTTCAAGGCAAAATTCTTCGTGACATTTTCATTCGCCTTAGGCTAATGTACCTCGATAACCGAGAGGGTAGAAAAAAATCTGCTCTCCTACGCGGTCAAAGTCTTGGGAGGATGCGATCTAGGCGCGGTTACTCGCTGCCGCCGGAAACCGGAAACAGATCGGACGCGTTTAAATTGCAAGGCCTCGTGCCTTGCATTTTTTTTGTGCAATCATCTGCTTAGCGCAACGCGTTGCCAAACCACCTTACCTGGCCGCAAAACGGCACGGCATTCCTGTCTGGAGCCAAGCTGTTCCGACGGATGAAAACGTCTTGGCCGGACAATCTTCTTGGGCCGGCCAATCTTCTTGGGCCGGAGCGTCTATTTGGCTGGGGTTTGGCTGAATTCCGGCACGATGTGCGGGATGTCGTTGAGGCTGTATCCGAGCCCATGCGTCAGGCCATAGAAAATGCCCATCAGGATCGCGGTCGCGATGGTGGTGCGGATCACGGCGCGCAGCATGTGAGGCCCACGCGGCGCGCTCGGAACCGTGCCGAGCGTCACGTCACGATCGTCGTCCTGCGTCCTCACGCTGAACGGCAGCACGGCGAACAGCACCACCCACCAGGTCGCGAAAAACAGGGCGGTGAACGAAACCCAACTCATGATTGCTCCAGTTCGATCAGCGTTCCGAAGAAATCCTTCGGATGCAGGAACAGCACCGGCTTGCCGTGCGCGCCGATCTTCGGGTTGCCGTCGCCCAGCACGCGGGCGCCGGCGGCCTTGAGCTGATCGCGCGCGGCCAGGATGTCGTCGACCTCATAGCAAAGGTGATGCATGCCGCCGGAAGGGTTCTTCTCCAGGAAGGCGGCGATCGGCGACCCCTTGCCCAAAGGCTCCAGAAGTTCGACCTTGGTGTTGCCGACATTGACGAACACCACCGTCACCCCATGCTCAGGCAGCGCCTGCGGCGCCGTCACTTCCGCGCCGAGCGTGTTGCGATAGGCAGCAACGGCGGCCGTAAGGTCCGGCACGGCAAGTGCGACATGGTTCAGACGTCCGAGCATTGGCACTCCCAAGCTAAGGGAGTAGGGACCCTACTCCCTTTCGTCACCTTGTGACGAATACAGTCACCAGCGGCTTCTTGCCCCAGGCTTCGTTGGCGGCGCCGCGCACCGCGCGCCGCACTGCTTCTTGCACCAGGTCGAGGTCTTTTCGGCGCTGACGGGGGATCGAGTCCACCGCGCCGATTGCCGCATCGATCATCAGATCTTCCAGCGACTCGCCACGGCCATCGGCCTCGGCGACGCCGATGGCGACCAGGTCGGGGTCGCCGGCAAGCTCATACTTGTCGTCCAACACGACATTGACCGCGACATGGCCGGCAAAGGACAGCTTGCGCCGGTCGCGGATGCCCATCGCCTGTTCGGTGCCGATCAGTCTGCCATCCTTGTAGATACGGCCGAACGGCACCTGATCCATGATGGTGGCTGGGCCGGGAGCAAGCCGGAGCATGTCGCCGTCGCGCACCTGCGCCACCTGGCCGATGCCCGATGTCGACATCAGCGAGCCCTGCGCCACCAGATGTGCCGCCTCGCCATGCACGGGAACGCCGATCTGCGGGCGCACCCATTCATACATCTTGCGCAATTCGCTGCGCCGCGGATGGCCGGAGACATGCACCAGTGCATCGCCGTCCTCGATGATCTTCACGCCGAGGTCGATGAGACGGTTCTTGATCTCGAGGATCGCCTTCTCGTTGCCGGGAATGGTACGCGAGGAAAACACCACCGTGTCGCCTGCCGTCAGTGACACCGACTTCATCTCTTCGCGCGACAGCTTGGCCAGTGCGGCCAGCGGCTCGCCCTGGCTGCCGGTGCAGATGATCACCAGGTTTTCGCGCGGGATGAAACCAAAATCCTCCTCGGCGATGAACTCCGGCAGACCGTCCATGTAGCCGAGTTCGCCGGCCACATCGATGACCCGCTTCAGCGAACGGCCAAGCACCAGGCACTGGCGTCCGGCATCGCGCGCCGCTTTGGCGATCGAGACGATGCGTCCGACATTGGAGGAGAATGTGGTGACGGCGACACGGCCCTTGGCAGCCTGGATGACGCCCTTGAGGCCCTCGCCCACAGCCACTTCCGAAGGCGACTCGCCTTCGCGCAGCGCATTGGTCGAATCGCAGATCAGTGCCAGAACGCCCTTGTCGCCATAGGCGCGGAAACGCGCCTCGTCGGTCTTCGGCCCGATCGTCGGCTCCGGATCGATCTTCCAGTCACCGGTATGGATGACGGTGCCTGCCGGCGAGGTGATCGCCAGCGACATCGGCTCGGGAATCGAGTGCGCGACCGGAATGGCTTCGATCTCGAAGGGGCCGACGGTGAATTTTTCGCCCGCCCGGTAGATCGTGACCGGTATTTTCGGCGCGCCCTGCTCGCCTTGCCGCTTGGCTTCCAGCAGGCCGGCGCTGAACGGCGTCATCCAGACCGGCGCCTTCAGCTTCGGCCATGTGTCGAGCAGCGCGCCGTAATGGTCTTCATGCGCATGCGTGATGATGATGCCGCGCAGATTGGCGAGGTTCTCCTCGATGAAGCGCGTGTCGGGCAGCACTAGGTCGACGCCCGGCAGGCTGGCATCGGGAAAGGTCACCCCGACATCGATGACGATCCATTCGCGCGCATTGGGCGGCCCGTAGCCGTAAAGAGCGAAGTTCATGCCGATCTCGCCGACGCCGCCGAGCGGCACGAAGACGAGTTCGGCGGTTTCCGCTTTCGCCATGATTTTTCCCTTCCTGGCCCTCAGGCCAAGTCCAAAAAGCAATTCCGGGAAAAGTGTGTAACGGTTTTCCCACCGGAGTTGCGCAAAAACAAACAGCTAGAACCGTTCATGAACGGCCCTATGCCCTGGCCGAAGCGACCGCGCCGAAATGCACATCGCCGGCGGCGATCGTCCGAACCGAACCTTCATCGTCGCGGATCACGAAACGGCAGTCCTCGTCAATGGTCTCAAACACCCCACGCACCACATTACCGTCAATTCTGACAGCAACCTCGCCGCCGAGCCCCGCGGCACGATCAAGCCACCGTCGCCTGACGGCGGCAAGTCCGCGCCCCTCATCCCACAATCGGGCATTCTCGCTCCAGGCATCCGACAGCGCCAGGAACAGTGTTTCCGCATCGCATGCCGCGCCCAGCGCGCTGAGTGATGTTGCGGGATAGGGCAAATCCTCGGGGTATGCCACCACATTGACGCCGATACCGACCGCCACCGCGAAACGACCCCCCTCCAGGATTGCCGATTCCAGCAGGATGCCGGCCAGCTTGGCGCCGGAGGCAAGCACGTCATTTGGCCATTTCAGCTCGAAACGGTTTTTTCCTTCGCTGCCGCCGTCGAGGCCGATGGCGATCCGGCCCTTCGGCACCACGGCATCGAGTGCATCGGCCAGCGCCAGCCCGGCGACGAAGCCCAGCGTCGCGGCAAGGCGAAGCTCTGCCTTGGTGATGACCAGCAGCGTCGCCGCGAGGTTGCCTTCGGGGGTTGCCCAGACGCGGCCGCGCCGGCCACGTCCACTTTCCTGCTTCTTGGAAACGACCCACAATTTGCCGGGGTCGCCCGCCCTTGCATGGTCCAGTGCCAGCGCATTGGTGGAGCCGACGCTCTCATGCGCCTCGAGCCGGAACCCTTCCGACGCCGAGGTTGGAGCCAGCCGAAATGCCATACTAGTGGTCCGATTCTAACATTCGCATCCCGTTCCAGCAGCGCAGTGAGCGAATGTTAGAATCAAAGGACCACTAGCCAAACAAAAGTTTCTAGTGGAGTTTCAAATTTGACATTCGCGCACCCACTTGGCGCGTTCCACGAGGCGAATGTCAAATTTACTCCAATAGCTAGAAAAACGTCTTGGCGGCGGCTTCGGCATAGGTGCCGATCGGCCCACCGATCAGCACATAGAACAGCACGAAGGCGCCGGAGACGCCGAGCACGACACGCAATTCCGTCGCCATCGGCACGAAGCCGCCGACCGGTTCGTCGAACCACATGATCTTGATGATGCGCAGGTAGTAATAGGCGCCCACCACCGAGGCCAGCACGCCGATGATCGCCAGCGCGTAGAGGTTGGCGTTGATGGCGGCGAGAAAGACGTACCATTTCCCCCAGAAGCCGGCGAGCGGCGGAATACCGGCCAGGGAGAACATGAGGATCGTCAGGATCGTCGCCATGATCGGATTGGTCGACGACAGGCCGGCCAGGTCGCTGATCTGCTCGACATTGCCTTCCTTGCGCCGCATGGCGAGGATGAAGGCGAAAGTGCCGAGCGTCATCACCAGATAGATCAGCATGTAGATGGCAACGCCGCGCACGCCGGCCTGGCTGTTGGCGGCAAGGCCGACCAGCGCATAGCCCATATGGCCGATCGAGGAATAGGCCATCAGCCGCTTGATGTTGGTCTGGCCGATGGCGGCGAAAGCACCAAGGGCCATCGAGGCGATCGAGATGAAGACGATGATCTGCTGCCAGTCTGCGGCGATCGGCTTGAACGCGCCCATGGTGACGCGCACCATCAGCGCCATCGCCGCCATCTTCGGAGCCGCCGCGAGAAACGCCGTCACCGGCGTCGGCGCGCCCTCATAGACATCAGGCGTCCACATGTGGAACGGTACCGCCGAAATCTTGAAGGCAAGGCCGGCCAGCACGAAGACGAGACCGAAAACGAGACCGAGTTGGCGCTCGCCGCTGCCGAGCGCTGACGCGATCTCCTGGAAACCGGTGTTGCCGGTGTAGCCGTAGACCAGGCTGATGCCGTAGAGCAGCATGCCCGACGACAGCGCGCCGAGGACGAAATATTTGAGGCCTGCTTCGGTCGACCGCAGATTGTCGCGATTGATCGCGCACAGCACATAGATCGCCAGCGACTGCAACTCGAGGCCGAGATAGAGGCCGATCATGCTGTTGGCCGAGATCATCAGCATCATGCCGAGCGTGCAGAGCAGGATCAGAACCGGATATTCGAACTTGTCGAAGCGTTCAGCCTTGGCGAAGCGCATCGACATCACCAGCGTCACCGCCGAACCGATCAGCGCCAGCACCTTCATGAAGCGGCCGAAGGAATCCTGGATGAAGGCATTGCCGTAAGCGCTGCCCTGCCCGGTCCGGAAGATCAGCCAGGCGCCTGCGATCGCCAGCACGGCAACCGCAAGGCCGGTTACGGTGTTGGCCGTGTTGGCGCGCGAATAGGCTCCGACCATCAGCAGCGCGAGCGCGCCGACGGCAAGAATCAGCTCTGGCGTCGAGAGCGACAGGCTGGAGAGAAGGTCCGGCGTCATGGTTCGCAAAACCTCTGGTCAGTTCGCCGCCGCGGTCTGCGCGGCGCCGATGGATGCAGTGACATTGGTGACGAGCGACTTGACCGATTCGGCCGTCGCGTCGAAGACCGGGGCGGGATAGACGCCGAAGAAGATGACCAGCACGACCAGCGGGTAGATGATCACCTTCTCGCGCGGGGACAGGTCGAGCAGGCCCTTCAGGCTGTCCTTGGTCAGTGCCCCGAAGATCACCCGGCGATAGAGCCAGAGCGCGTAGGCGGCCGACAGGATGACGCCGGTGGCGGCGAAGAACGCCACCCAGGTGTTGACCCGGAACACGCCCAGCATGGTCAGGAACTCGCCGACGAAGCCGCTGGTACCGGGCAGGCCGACATTGGCCATGGTGAAGATGAGGAACACCGTGGCGTATTTCGGCATGTTGTTGACCAAGCCGCCATAGGCCGCGATCTCGCGTGTGTGCATGCGGTCGTAGATGACGCCGACACACAGGAACAGCGCGCCGGAGACGAGGCCGTGGCTGAGCATCTGGAAGATCGCGCCCTGCACGCCTTCCTGGTTCATGGCGAAGATGCCCATGGTGACGAAGCCCATATGGGCGACCGACGAATAGGCGATCAGCTTCTTCATGTCCTCCTGCATCAGCGCCACCAGCGAGGTGTAGATGATGGCGACGACGGACAGCGCGAAGACCAGCGGCGCGAACATTTCCGACGCCAGGGGGAACATCGGCAAGGAGAAGCGCAGGAAGCCGTACCCGCCCATCTTCAACAAGATGCCAGCCAGGATGACAGAGCCCGCCGTGGGCGCCTCGACGTGCGCGTCGGGCAGCCATGTGTGCACCGGCCACATCGGCATCTTCACCGCGAAGGAGGCGAAGAAGGCAAGCCATAGCCAGGTCTGCATGTTGGCCGGGAAGTTGTGGGTCAGCAGCGTCGGGATGTCGGTTGTGCCGGACTGGAAGAACATCGCCATGATGGCGAGCAGCATCAGCACCGAGCCGGCGAGCGTGTAGAGGAAGAACTTGAACGAGGCGTAGACGCGCCGCTTGCCGCCCCAGACGCCGATGATGATGAACATCGGGATCAGGCCGGCTTCGAAGAAGACGTAGAACAGCACGATGTCCAGCGCGCAGAACACGCCGATCATCAGCGTCTCGAGCAGCAGGAAGGCGATCATGTAGGCCTTGACCCGCTTCTCGATCGATTCCCACGACGCCAGGATGCAGAGCGGCATCAGGAACGTCGTCAGGATGACGAACAGCATCGAGATGCCGTCGACGCCCATATGGTAGGAAATGCCGGAGTCGAGCCAGGCGACCTTCTCGACGAACTGGAAGCCGGACTGCGAATTGTCGAATCCCGTCCAGATGAACAGCGAGATGATGAACGTGAACGTCGTCGTCAACAGCGCGATGGCGCGGATGTTGCGGCGTGCATTTTCGCTGTCGTCATTGATGAACAGGATAAGCAGCACACCAACCAGCGGCAGGAAGGTGACCAGCGAGAGGATTGGCCAGGCGGTCATCAGAGCATCATCCAGGTGACGAGTGCGGCAACGCCGATCAGCATGGCGAAGGCGTAGTGGTAGAGATAGCCGGTCTGCAGCTTGACGACGCGGTTGGTGACATCGACGACGCGCGCCGAAATACCATCCGGGCCGAGGCCGTCAATCACGGTGCCGTCGCCGGTCTTCCACAGGAAATGGCCGAGGCGCTTGGCGGGCCGCACGAACAGGAAGTCGTAGAGCTCGTCGAAATACCACTTGTTGAGCAGGAAGGCATACAGCCCGCGATGCTGCGCGGCCAGGTTGACCGGCATTTCCGGCGAGCGGATGTAGAATTTCCAGGCCAGCGCGAAGCCGATCAGCATGGCGATGAAGGGCGACAGCTCAACCCACAGCGGCAATTCGTGAATCTCGTGCAGGATGTGATTGTCGGGCAGCGTGAACAGCGATGCCTTCCAGAACTCGGCATAGCCCTCACCGATGAAGGCGTTGTGGAAGATGACGCCGGCAAACAGCGCACCCGCGGCCAGGATGAACAGCGGCACCAGCATCACAGGCGGCGATTCATGGACGTGATGCATGACCTCATGGCTCGCCCGCGGCTTGCCGTGGAAGGTCATGAAGATCAGCCGCCAGGAGTAGAAGGAGGTGAAGCAAGCGGCGATGACCAAAAGCACGAAGGCCATGCCGGCAACCGAATTGTGGCCGGCAAAGGCGCTCTCGATGATGGCGTCCTTGGAGAAGAAGCCGGCGGTGCCGATGACCGTCACAGGAATACCGACGCCGGTCAGCGCCAGCGTGCCGATCACCATCATCCAGTAGGTGGTCGGGATCAGTTTCCTGAGACCGCCCATCCTGCGCATGTCCTGCTCGTCCGAGACGGCATGGATGACCGAGCCCGAACCGAGGAACAGCAGCGCCTTGAAGAAGGCATGCGTGAACAGGTGGAAGATCGCCGCGCCATAGGCGCCGACGCCGAGTGCCACGAACATGTAGCCGAGCTGCGAGCAGGTCGAATAGGCGATGACGCGCTTGATGTCGTTCTGGACGAGACCGACGGTGGCCGCGAAGAAAGCCGTGAAGGCACCGATGAAGGTCACCACGGTCAGCGCCGAATGCGACAGTTCGAACAGCGGCGACAACCGGGCCAGCATGAACACGCCGGCCGTCACCATCGTGGCGGCGTGGATCAGGGCCGAAACCGGTGTCGGACCTTCCATGGCATCCGGCAGCCAGGTGTGCAGCGGCACCTGCGCCGACTTGCCCATGGCGCCCATGAACAGGAGCAGGCAGACGATCGTCATGGCCGCCTGCTTGTCCAGCGCATGGCCAAGGAAGGTCAGCACGGCGGCACCGTGCGGCGCGCCTTCAGCAGGGATAAACGTCGCCGCATTGGCGAAGATGGTGCCCAGATTGACCGAGCCGAACAGCACGAACACGCCGAAGATGCCGAGCGCGAAGCCGAAGTCACCGACGCGGTTGACGACAAAGGCCTTGATTGCCGCGGCATTGGCCGATGGCTTCTTGTACCAGAAGCCGATCAACAGGTAGGAGGCGAGGCCCACCCCTTCCCAGCCGAAGAACATCTGCACGAGGTTGTCTGCCGTCACCAGCATCAGCATGGCGAAGGTGAACAGAGACAGATAGGCGAAGAAGCGCGGCCGGTTCGGATCGTGGTGCATGTAGCCGATCGAATAGATGTGGACCAGCGCCGACACGGTGTTGACCACCACCAGCATGACCACCGTCAGCGTGTCGATCCGGAGCGCCCAGGACGCTTCCAGTCCGCCCGACTGGATCCAGCGCAGCACCGGCACGGTGAACACCTCACCATGGCCGAAACCGACGGCGAAGAAGGCGACCCACGACAGCACGGCCGCGATCACCAGGAAACCCGAGGTGATGTATTCGGATGCCTTGGCGCCGAGCGACGTGCCGAACAGGCCGACGATCAGGAAGCCGAGCAGGGGAAGGAAGACGATGGCCTGATACATGGTGGTTCCGTCAACCCTTCATCATGTTCACGTCTTCGACCGCGATCGAGCCGCGGTTGCGGAAGAAGACGACGAGAATGGCAAGTCCGATGGCGGCTTCGGCCGCCGCGACCGTCAGCACGAACAGCGCGAACACCTGACCGACCAGATCACCCAGTGCTGCCGAAAAGGCGACGAAGTTGATGTTGACCGCGAGCAGGATCAGTTCGACCGACATCAGGATGACGATGACGTTCTTGCGGTTCAGGAAGATACCGAACACGCCGAGCGTGAACAGAACAGCCGATACGGTCAGATAATGCGCGATGCCGACAACCATCTCAGAGCCCCTCGCCTGTCTTGACCTTGCGGATTTCCATTCCGGTCGCCGGCGTGCGGCCGACCTGGGCTGCGATCGACTGTCGCTTGACGCCTGGCTTATGGCGCAGCGTCAGCACGATGGCGCCGATCATGGCGACCAGCAGCACGAGGCCCGAAATCTGGAAGTAGTAGAGGTAGTCGGTATACAGGATGTCGCCGAGCGCGGCGGTGTTGGTCCGCGTGGCGAGATCCGGAATGGGCTTGGAGACCGTCGAGGCGAGCTGCGGCGCGAAGGTGTAGCCGCCGAGAACGACGATCAGCTCCGCCGCCAGGATCAGCCCGACCAGCGCGCCGATCGGCGCATATTGCAGGGCGCCGCTCTTGAGTTCGGCGAAATCGACGTCGAGCATCATGACGACGAACAGGAACAGAACCATCACCGCGCCGACATAGACGACGAGCAGGATCATCGCCAGGAATTCGGCGCCGGTCAGCATGAACAGGCCGGCGGCGTTGAAGAAGGTCAGGATCAGGAACAGCACCGAATGCACGGGGTTGCGCGACGAAATGACCATGAACGCCGATGCCACCGCGACAAAGGCGAAGAGGTAGAAAAAGGCCGCCTCTAGTCCACTCAACATTGGGGATCCCCCGGGTTCTGTCCGAAACAGGACGCTCGTCCTGTTCGATTTTTGCGACCGCCTCCGGTCGGCAAGTTGTGTCCTTAGACGAGGCCCCTCGCCCCGTCCATGCGTCAAATATCAGCGGTAGGGCGAGTCCAGCGAGATGTTGCGCGCCAGTTCGCGCTCCCACCGGTCGCCATTCGCCAACAGCTTGTCCTTGTCGTAGTAGAGCTCTTCGCGCGTCTCCGTCGCGAATTCGAAATTCGGCCCCTCGACGATGGCGTCGACCGGGCAGGCTTCCTGGCAGAAGCCGCAATAGATGCACTTCACCATGTCGATGTCGTAACGCACGGTACGGCGCGTGCCGTCGTTGCGGCGCGGGCCGGCCTCGATGGTGATGGCCTGCGCCGGGCAGATCGCTTCGCAGAGCTTGCAGGCGATGCAGCGTTCCTCGCCGTTGGGATAGCGGCGCAGCGCATGCTCTCCGCGGAAGCGCGGACTGGTCGGCCCCTTCTCGTGCGGATAATTGATCGTCTCCTTCGGCGCGAAGAACTGACGCATCGACAGGAAGAAGGCGCTGACGAAATCCTGCAGCAGCAGCGATTTGGCGGCTTGGGAAAGAGCGGACATCACGCAAACCCCGTGATCTTGAGGAAGGCCGCGGTGGCGACCACCATGAACAGCGAGATCGGCAGGAACACTTTCCAGCCAAGCCGCATCAATTGGTCGTAGCGGTAGCGCGGCACGAAGGCCTTCACCATGGAGATGCCGAAGAACACGAAGCAGACTTTCAGCACGAACCAGATGACGCCTGGCACCCAGGTGAACGGCGCGAAATCGAACGGAGGCAGCCAGCCGCCGAGGAACAGGATGGTGGCCAGCGCGCACATCAGCACGATGGCGACATACTCGCCGAGGAAGAACAAAAGGAACGGCGTCGACGAATATTCGACCATGTGGCCGGCGACCAGTTCCGATTCGGCTTCCACCAGATCGAAGGGCGGGCGGTTCGTCTCGGCCAGCGCCGAGATGAAGAAGATGATGAACATCGGGAACAGCGCCAGCCAGTTCCAGTCGAGGAAGGTGTTGGGCAGGCCAAGCCGCGTACCAATTCCATCATGCTGCGACAGCACGATATCGGTGAGGTTGAGCGAGCCGGCGGTGAGCAGGACGGTGACGATGACGAAGCCGATCGAGACTTCGTAGGACACCATCTGAGCCGCCGAACGCAGCGCGCCGAGGAACGGATATTTCGAATTCGAGGCCCAGCCGCCCATGATCACGCCGTAGACTTCGAGCGACGAGATGGCGAAGACATAGAGGATGCCGACATTGACGTTGGCGATCGCCCAGCCCTGACTGACCGGGATGACCGCCCAAGCCGAAATCGCCAGCACGGCCGAGACCAGCGGCGCCAGCAGGAACACGCCCTTGTTGGCGCCGGACGGGATGACCGGCTCCTTGAAGACGAATTTCAGCAGATCGGCGAAAGCTTGCAGCGTGCCCCAGGGGCCGACGACGTTCGGGCCACGGCGCAGTTGCACCGCCGCCCAGATCTTGCGGTCGGCGTAGAGGATGTAGGCGACGAAAATCAAAAGCACGACGATCAGCACGACCGACTTCAACAGGATCAGCAGCGCCGGCAGCACGTAGAAAGAGAAGAAAGTGTCCATGCTTATTCCGCCGCCTGCTTGAAGCCGCTCTTGGCCAGTGCCGAGCATTCCGCCATCACGGCCGATGCCCGCGCGATCGGGTTGGTCAGGTAGAAATCCGTCACCGGCGAGGTGAAGGTGCCCTTGTTCAGGCGCCCGCCGAGCTTCGCCACCCCAGCGATGTCCTCGGCATCGCCGG
The DNA here is from genome assembly GCF_020164875.1 of Mesorhizobium sp. CO1-1-8. Taxonomy (NCBI): domain Bacteria; kingdom Pseudomonadati; phylum Pseudomonadota; class Alphaproteobacteria; order Hyphomicrobiales; family Phyllobacteriaceae; genus Mesorhizobium; species Mesorhizobium sp. CO1-1-8. Next base: position 181,105 of record NZ_JAIUGZ010000005.1, read on the forward strand.
CCGCGATCTGGTCGATGCGGGCCAGATGCGGGTATTCGCCGTAGAGCTTGGCGCGCAGCTGCGGCAGCGAATCGAACGGCAGTTTCTTGCCCAGCACATCCGACAGCGCCCGCAGGATCGCCCAGTCCTCGCGCGCCTCGCCCGGCGCGAAGCCGGCGCGGTTGGTCTGCTGCACACGCCCTTCGGTGTTGACATAGGTGGCCGACTTTTCCGTGTAGGCGGCCGCCGGCAGGATGACATTGGCGCGGTGCGCGCCCTGGTCGCCATGCGTGCCGATATAGACGACGAAGGCGCCGCCGGTCTTGGCCATGTCGATCTCGTCGGCGCCGAGCAGGAACAAGAGCTCCATTTCGCCCAGCATGCCGGCGACGCTCTTGCCGCCCTCCCCCGGCACGAAGCCGAGATCGAGGCCGCCGACACGTCCGGCCGCATTGTGCAGCACGGCAAAGCCGTTCCAGTCCGCGCGGGCAGCGTTGACGGCGGCAGCGAGCTTGGCCGCCTGGCCGAGCACAGCCGCGCCATCGGCACGCGCAAGCGCGCCCTGGCCGACGATGATCAGCGGATGCGTCGCCTTCTTCAGCGTCTGGAAGAACTTGCCATTGCCTTCGGCCAGGTCCTTCAGCGAATCCGGTCCGGCGCCCAATTGTTCATAATCGTAACGCGTGTCGCCGACATCGCCGATGACGCCTACCGGCAGATTGCCGATCCGCCAGCGCTTGCGGATGCGCGCGTTGAGCACGGAGGCTTCATAGCGCGGGTTGGCGCCGATAATCAGCACCGCATCGGCCTGCTCGATGCCTTCGATGGTCGGATTGAAGATGTAGCTCGCCCGGCCGAGCGCCGGATCGAGAGCGGCGCCGTCCTGGCGGCAATCGGTATTCTTCGAGCCGAGCGAAGCCATCAGCAGCTTGAGCGCATAGGTTTCCTCGACGGCGGCGAGATCGCCCGCGATAGCGCCGATCTTTTCGGGCGCCGTCTTCGACACCGCGTCCTTGATCGCGGCGAAGGCCTCGGCCCAGCTGGCGGCAACCAGTCTGCCGTCCTTGCGCACATAGGGGCGGTCGAGACGCTGCGTGCGCAGGCCGTCCCAGATAAATCGGGTCTTGTCGGAGATCCACTCCTCGTTCACCGCCTCGTTGACGCGCGGCAGGATCCGCATCACTTCGCGGCCCCGGCTATCGACGCGGATCGCCGAGCCGACCGCATCCATCACGTCGATGGATTCGGTCTTGGTCAGCTCCCACGGCCGCGCCTGGAAGGCGAACGGCTTCGAGGTCAGCGCGCCGACCGGGCAAAGGTCGATGACATTGCCCTGCAGCTCCGAGGTCATCGCCTGTTCGAGATAGGTGGTGATCTCTGCATCCTCGCCACGGCCGATCAGGCCCAATTCGGAAATGCCGGCGACTTCGGTGGTGAAGCGGACGCAGCGCGTGCAGTGGATGCAGCGATTCATCACCGTCTTGACCAGCGGTCCGATGTATTTGTCTTCGACCGCGCGCTTGTTCTCGTGATAGCGCGAGGAATCGACGCCGAAGGCCATCGCCTGGTCCTGCAGGTCGCATTCGCCGCCCTGGTCGCAGATCGGGCAATCCAGCGGATGGTTGATCAGCAGGAACTCCATCACGCCTTCCCTGGCCTTCTTGACCATGGGCGTGTTGGTGAAGATTTCCGGCGCCTCGCCATTCGGCCCCGGACGCAGGTCGCGCACGTTCATGGCGCAGGAGGCCTGGGGCTTGGGCGGCCCGCCCTTCACCTCGATCAGGCACATGCGGCAATTGCCGGCGATCGACAGCCGCTCATGGAAGCAGAAGCGCGGCACTTCCGCGCCAGCGTCTTCCGCCGCCTGCAGCAGCGTGTAGTGGTCGGGTACAGTGATCTCTTTCCCGTCGACCTTGAGCTTTGCCATTCGCCTCAAACCCCTGCGGAGTTCCCGCAATCTCTTTTTCCGGACGCGGTCGAGACCACGTCGGGCATTTCATTCACTTCTTGACGGCGAGCGCCGCCGCTTGGGCTGTCCAATCGTCGCGGCCGATGCGGCCGCCGAGCGACAGATAGTCTTCGACCCAGGCAACCTCTTGCGGCGTCCATGCCGCGATCTGGGCATACGTCCAGATACCGAGGCCGTTGAGAACCTTTTCCAGCTTCGGCCCGATGCCCGATATCGCTTTGAGATCCACCGGATTGGCCGGCTTCTCCATAGCCTTGGGCTGCCTGAAATCCTCGGGCATCAGCGCATCGCCGGCGCCGCTTGTCGCCGGAGCGGCGTTCGCGGCCGGCACGGCAGTGGCGGCTTCCTTGGCGGCAATATCGGTGACCTCCCGGGCGAAGGACTGCGCCTCGGCGATCATGGTTTTCGCCGTCGCCCGCGCCTTGGTGGAGGAAGAGTTCGGATCGTCGAACTGCGCGACGCGCGCCTCGAAATCATCGACGATCGGCTGCAGCAGCCGCTGCGAGGCCTCTGCCGCACCTGAAAGCGCGCCCAGCCAGACGCCGAAAGCATGATTGGCGAGCCCGAGGCCAAGCGCCGACATCGCCGCCGCACCCGCCACAGGATGCACGAAAAGGTTGACGGCGCTGGCCATCTCCTTCGGCATCATCCTGGTCAAGTCCTGGTTCATCTTCTCGATCTGGTCCAAATTGGGCATCAGCGGGTTCGAATACGGCGCCATAGAGTTCTCCTGGTCGTTTTTTCGTTCGCCCCGCCCTTCGCTGCGGACTTTCGTCCGCGTAAAACGTTCTTCTATTCCGCCGCCACCATCACAGGCTCGGCCCGGTGCGCATTGCGCGAAAACTCATCGATGCGCCGCTCCACTTCGCCGCGGAAATGCCGCATCAGGCCTTGGATCGGCCATGCCGCCGCGTCGCCCAGCGCGCAGATCGTGTGGCCTTCGATCTGCTTGGTGACATCGAGCAGCATATCGATCTCGCGCTTCTGCGCCTCGCCGCGCACCAGCCGTTCCATCACCCGCCACATCCAGCCGGTGCCTTCGCGGCATGGCGTGCACTGGCCGCAGCTCTCGTGCTTGTAGAAATAGGAAAGCCGCGCGATCGCCTTCACGACATCGGTCGACTTGTCCATGACGATGACAGCCGCGGTTCCAAGGCCGGATTTCAGGTCGCGCAAGGCGTCGAAATCCATCGGCGCGTCGATGATCTGCTCGGCCGGCACCAGCGGCACCGAGGCGCCGCCCGGTATGACCGCCAAAAGATTGTCCCAGCCGCCGCGAATGCCGCCGCAATGCGTCTCGATGAGCTCGCGGAACGGGATCGACATCGCCTCTTCGACCGTGCACGGATTGTTGACGTGGCCGGAGATGCAAAACAGCTTGGTGCCGACATTGTTGGGCCGGCCGAAGGACGAGAACCAGGCCGCACCGCGGCGCAGGATGGTTGGTGCCACCGCGATCGATTCGACATTGTTGACCGTAGTCGGGCAGCCATAGAGGCCGACATTGGCCGGGAATGGCGGCTTCAGCCGGGGCTGGCCCTTCTTGCCTTCGAGGCTTTCGAGGAGCGCTGTCTCCTCGCCGCAGATATAGGCGCCGGCACCGTGGTGCATGTAGATGTCGAAATCGTAGCCGGAGGTGTTGTTCTTGCCGATCAGCTTGGCCTCATAGGCCTCCTCGATCGCGCGCTGCAGCGCCTCGCGCTCGCGGATGAACTCGCCGCGCACATAGATGTAGGCGGCAATTGCGCCCATGGCGAAACCGGCAAGCAGAGCGCCCTCGACCAGCGTGTGCGGGTCGTTGCGCAGGATGTCGCGGTCCTTGCAGGTGCCGGGCTCGGATTCGTCGGCATTGATGACGAGATAGCTCGGCCGGCCGTCGCTCTGCTTGGGCATGAACGACCATTTGAGACCCGTCGGGAAGCCGGCGCCGCCGCGGCCGCGCAGGCCCGACGCCTTCATCTCGTTGACGATCCACTCGCGCCCCTTGGCAACGATGCCGGGCGTGTTGTCCCAGGCGCCGCGCGCCATCGCGCCGGCCAAGGACTTGTCGAACAGGCCGTAGATATTGGTGAAGATGCGGTCTTTGTCCTGAAGCATTTTTCGTCCCTCAGACCGGCTTCTTGCCGAAGACGCGGATGTATTCGGCGACGCCACCCTTGGCGAGCGCCTTGGCCTGCTTGACCCAGTCGTCGCGATCGATGCGGCCCTGGAAAGAGAGGTAGCCATCCACCCACTCGCGTTCGGCCTTCTTCCACGACGCGACCTGCGCGAAGGTAAAAATGCCCAGCGTATGCAGGATGCCCTCGATCTTGGGGCCGACGCCGGAGATCAGCTTGAGGTCATCGACCTGTGCCGGTTTAGCGATGCCGGCCGGACGGTTCTTGTCCTCCAGCGACGGTTTGGCCGGCTTGGCTACCGGGACCTTGACCTCCGGCGCCTTGAAGGCGGAGGCCGGCTCGGCCTTGGTTATTGGACCGTTGCGCTGCTTGGAAACCTGCTCGACTTTGGAGTCTGCCCTGTTGGCATTGGCGGCCGAATGCAGTGGGGCGGCAACGCTCGCCGCCTTTTCAACCGCCGGCGCGACCTTGGTTTTTGAAGGCGTCTTCAACGCCGGGCTGGTTTCAGGGGCGTCGGTCTTCGGCTTGCTGGTGTTGGACGGCGCGACAGGGGCCGCACCCGGTGCCGGCACCGGCGCTGCGATGATCGCGTCGGGCGCCGCCCTGGCGGCCTTGGCTGCCTCCCTGGCTTCCCTTTCGCGGGTCGACTTGAGGATCGCCTTTTCGCTCTTCAGCGTGGTGAGGCCGGAGGCCGGCTCCGAGCCGGTGCGGCCATTCTGCGGCCCGGGTTCCACCGAAGCACCCTTGCCGGCGTCATAGAGATCGATGATTTCAGCCAGGCGTTCCGGCGTCAGATCCTCGAACGTGTCCTTGAAGATCATCACCATCGGCGCGTTGACGCAGGCGCCAAGGCATTCGACCTCTTCCCATGACAAGGTGCCCTTGTCGTTGGTGTGGAACTGGTCGTGGTGGATCTTCGACCGGCACACATCCATCAGCGCTTCCGAACCGCGCAGCATGCAGGGCGTGGTGCCGCAGACCTGGATGTGCGCACGCGTGCCGACCGGATTCAACTGGTACTGCGTGTAGAAGGTCGCGACTTCGAGCCCACGGATGCGCGGCATGCCGAGCATGTCGGAGATCGTCTCGATCGCCGCCTTCGTCACCCAGCCTTCCTGCTCCTGTGCGATCATCAGAAGCGGGATGATGGCCGACTGTTCGCGGCCCTTCGGGTACTTCTTGATCCATTGCTTCGCCGCTGCCGCATTCGCCCGGTTGAAGGCGAAGGAGGCTGGCTGGACACTGGCTTCTGCGAGACGGCGGACTGACATTAGCGATCGACCTCACCAAACACGATGTCGAGGGAGCCGAGAACGGCGGTGACGTCGGCCAGCATGTGGCCGCGGCAGAGGAAATCCATCGCCTGCAGATGCGCGAAACCCGGCGCGCGCAGCTTGCAGCGGTAGGGCTTGTTGGAGCCGTCGGAAACCAGATAGACGCCGAATTCGCCCTTCGGCGCCTCGACCGCGGCGTAAACCTCGCCGGCCGGCACGCGATAACCCTCGGTGTACAGCTTGAAGTGATGGATCAGCGCTTCCATCGAGCGCTTCATCGCCTGGCGCTTGGGCGGCACCACCTTGCCGTCGAGATTCGACACCGGGCCGGTGCTTTCCTTGCCGAGCAGGAGATCGACGCACTGGCGCATGATCTTCGCCGACTGGCGCATTTCTTCCATGCGCACGAGGTAGCGATCGAAACAGTCGCCGTTCTTGCCGATCGGAATGTCGAAATCCATTTCCGAATAGCATTCATAGGGCTGCGACTTGCGCAGGTCCCAGGCAGCGCCCGAACCGCGCACCATGACCCCCGAAAAACCCCAGGCCCAGGCATCGGCCAGCGAAACGGTGCCGATGTCGACATTGCGCTGCTTGAAGATGCGGTTGCCGGTCAGCAGCTGATCGAGGTCATCGATCGACTTCAGGAACGGATCGATCCACTTGCCGATGTCCTCGACCAGCTTCTGCGGCAGATCCTGATGGACGCCGCCGGGGCGGAAATAGGCGGCATGCATGCGCGAGCCGGAGGCGCGCTCATAGAACACCATCAGCTTTTCGCGCTCGACGAAGCCCCACAGCGGCGGCGTCAGCGCGCCGACGTCCATAGCCTGCGTCGTCACATTGAGGATGTGCGACATGATGCGGCCGATTTCGCAATAGAGCACGCGGATCAGCTGCCCGCGCTTCGGCACCTCAATGCCGAGCAGGCGCTCGGCGGCGAGCGCGAAGGCGTGCTCCTGGTTCATCGGCGCGCAATAGTCGAGCCGGTCGAGATAAGGGATCGCCTGCAGATAAGTCTTGGCCTCGATCAGCTTTTCGGTGCCGCGATGCAGCAGGCCAATATGCGGATCGACGCGATCGACGACTTCGCCGTCCAGCTCCAGCACAAGGCGCAAAACGCCGTGCGCCGCAGGGTGTTGCGGGCCGAAATTGATGTTGAAGTTACGGACGGAGGTTTCAGCCATTTACTGCTTTGCCTTCTCGTCACCCGGCAGCACGTAATCCGTACCTTCCCACGGGGACAAAAAATCGAAATTGCGGAATTCCTGCTTTAGCTCGACCGGCTCATAGATGACGCGCTTGGCCTCGTCGTCGTAGCGAACTTCGACAAAGCCGGTCAGCGGGAAATCCTTGCGCAGCGGATGGCCTTCGAAACCGTAGTCGGTCAGCAGGCGACGAAGATCGGGATGGCCCGAGAACAGCACGCCATAGAGATCGTAGGTCTCGCGCTCGAACCAGTCGGCGCCAGGGAACACGCCGGTGATCGACGGCACCATGGTTTCCTCGTCGGCCTGCACCTTGACGCGGATGCGCACATTCTGCTTCGGCGACAACAGATGATAGACGACGTCGAAGCGCTTGACCCGCGACGGATAGTCGGCGCCGCAGACGTCGATGATCGAGATGAACTGGCAGCGCGCGTCGTCGCGCAGGAAGGTCATCACCTCGACCAGGTCGCGCGGCTCGACGTGAACGGTAAGCTCGCCATAGGCAAGCACCGCGTCACTAAAGCGGCCAGGCAGCTTCTCGCCGAGATAGGTCGACAGTTCGCTCAGGGATGCGGTCATGGATTTACCGTTCGATCGTGCCGGTGCGGCGGATCTTCTTCTGCAGGAGAAGAATGCCGTAGAGCAGCGCTTCGGCGCTCGGCGGACAGCCGGGCACATAGATGTCGACCGGCACGATGCGGTCGCAGCCGCGCACCACCGAATAGGAATAGTGGTAATAGCCGCCGCCATTGGCGCAGGAGCCCATCGAGATGACGTAGCGCGGCTCCGGCATCTGGTCGTAGACCTTGCGCAGCGCCGGCGCCATCTTGTTGGTCAGCGTTCCGGCCACGATCATGATGTCGGACTGGCGCGGAGACGCGCGCGGCGCAACACCGAAGCGCTCCGAGTCGTAGCGCGGCATCGAAGTGTGGATCATCTCCACCGCGCAGCAGGCGAGACCGAAGGTCATGAACATCAGCGAGCCGCTGCGCGCCCAGGTGATCAGCGCTTCCGTCGAGGTAACGAGAAAGCCCTTGTCGGCCAGTTCGTTGTTGATCTCGAGGAAAAAGGGATCATCCTCCCCCACCGGCCTGCCGGTGTTGGGATCGATGATACCCCTAGGCTTCGGCGCGACGAGGGTGCCTGAACTGTCGTTCAATCCCATTCCAGCGCTCCTTTTTTCCATTCATAGGCAAAGCCGATGGTCAGCACCGCCAAAAACACCATCATCGACCAGAAACCGAGCATGCCGATCTTCGAAAACGACACCGCCCATGGAAACAGGAAGGCCACTTCCAGGTCGAAGATGATGAACAGGATCGACACCAGGTAGAAGCGGATATCGAACTTCATGCGGGCGTCGTCGAACGAGTTGAAACCGCATTCATAGGCGGAAAGCTTTTCAGGATCGGGATTGCGGTAGGCCACCAGGAAGGGCGCGGCCAGCAGCGCCAGGCCGACAACCAGCGCCACGCCTATGAACAGGACGATGGGCAGGTATGAGCTCAAGAGTGCGTTCATGCTCGGCTTTCCGTTGGCGCCAATCCATTTTGATTACAGCACCGGACCCTAATGCGGAAGCGTGACAGTTTAACCGCTGAACCGTTTTAAGGGCCTATGCTGCAACGCGGCGAGGGTTAGCGCAGCACTTCCAGCGAAGCAAGTCAAACCTTGTTCAAAACACCGACCTGGACGGCATATCGCGGCAAACTGGTCCGATCCGCTCCTGTTTGATTTCCTTCTCTTTTTACTCCACTTTTCTCTCCTGACATGAATGCCGCCAAAACCCTGCTAGCATGGGTTGGAATCAGCCATTCGACCCTCGGTCAGAACACTTCAAAGTGATACTTGCATGAAGGAAAAGATCTCGCTCCCCATGGCCCGGCGCATCGCGCTTGCCGCCCAGGGGTTTCTCGATCCCCGCCCGACCGGCACTCCCGACCGCCGGCATTTCGCCCGCACGCTCTCCCGCACCGGCCTGTTGCAGATCGATTCCGTCAGCGCGGTGGTGCGCGCTCATTATATGCCGCTCTATTCCCGGCTTGGCCCCTACCCGCTCTCGCTCCTCGACAATGCCGCGGTTACACGCAAGCGCACGGTGTTCGAATACTGGGCGCACGAGGCCTCCTTCCTGCCGGTCGAGACCTACCCGCTGATGCGCTGGCGCATGGAGCGCGCGGAGCGCGGCGAGGAAATGTATCTGGGCCTCGCCAAATGGGGCCGCGAACACGCCGCCTATATCGAGGAGATCTACCGCCAGGTCGCCGAGCGCGGCCCGATCGCCGCTTCCGCGCTGGAAGGCCAGAAAGGTTCGGGCGGCTGGTGGGGCTGGAGCCATGCCAAGCATGCCTTCGAATGGCTGTTCTGGGCCGGGCGCATCACCACGGCGCACCGGCGCGGCTTCGAACGCTTCTATGACCTGCCCGAACGCGTGCTGCCGCAGGCGGTCCTCGATCTGCCGGTGCCGACGCCTGAGGACGCGCACCGCGAATTGCTGCGCATTTCCGCCCGCGCCCACGGCGTGGCGACATCGGGCGACTTGCGCGATTATTTTCGCCTGTCGCCCGCCGACATGAAAGGCAGGCTGGAGGAACTGGTTGAAACCGGCGAACTGCTGCCGGTAAGCGTCGAAGGTTGGGACAAACCGGCCTATCTTCACCGGGACGCCCGCCTGCCACGCAAAATCGAGGCTCGCGCCCTGCTGGCACCCTTCGATCCGGTCGTCTTCGAACGCTCGCGCACGGAGCGGCTGTTCGACTTCCACTACCGCATCGAGATCTACACGCCAGCCGACAAGCGGCAGTACGGCTATTATGTCCTGCCCTTCCTGCTCGGCGACAGGATCGTGGCGCGCGTCGATCTCAAGGCCGATCGCCCGGCAAGCGTGCTACGCGTCCATGCGGCCTATGCTGAGCCCGGTGCGCCGGCCGAAACAGCTGCTCAGCTGTTTGAGGAATTGAAGCAGATGCAAGGTTGGCTCGGGCTCGAACGCATCGAAGTGACGTCCGCCGGTGACTTGGGTCCGGCGCTGGCCGACCTGACCGTGTCGTAAGCTCGCGTTGACACCGCTGCCCGCAAAAGCCTAAATCCGTTCCAGACGGTCTCTTCTCTTCAACGAGAGGAGCCAAGAGGGAATGCGGTGCGGGACAAAATCCCAAATCCGCGGCTGTCCCCGCAACTGTAAGCGAAGAGCCAAGGCCGAAAGCCACTGGGAGTTCCCGGGAAGGCGGCTACCCAAGGCGATGACTCGCGAGCCAGGAGACCTGCCGTCTGCGACTGTAGAATCCGATCGCCCGGCGGGTTTCCGGGCAAGGAGCCCGATCTTTGGACCACGACAGCAGTTCTTCGGCTGGCACAGCGGATATTTCGTCCGGCCATGATGATGCCTTGGCCGGCGTCACCATCATCGTCTGCGCCTCCTGCCGCGATGAAACCGGTTCCGACGCTCATCCCCGCGCCGGCGAATTGCTGGCGGACGACACGCGCCGCGCCGCATCCGGCGAAAACATCCGCATCCGCAGCGTCGAATGCCTCGGCAATTGCAAGCGCCGCTTGAGCGCCGCCATCCTGCGCGACGGTTGCTGGAGCTATGTCTTCGGCGACCTGACCGCAACCAGCGGCGCCGATCTCGTCACCGGAGCCAAACTCTTCGCCACTTCGAAGGACGGCCTGATTCCATGGCGCGGCCGCCCCGATAGCCTCAAGCGCGGCCTCGTTGCCCGCATCCCTCCCCTCGACATGCTGAAGGACTGACCATGACCGCTTCCCTCTCCCGCGTTCCCTGCACCGTCGTCACCGGCTTCCTCGGCGCCGGCAAGACGACGCTGGTCCGCCATCTGCTGGAAAACGCCGGCGGCAAGCGCATTGCCATCATCGTCAACGAATTCGGCGACATCGGCATCGACGGCGAGATTCTGAAGGGATGCGGCATCGACACCTGTCCGGAAGAAAACATCGTCGAACTGGCCAATGGCTGCATCTGCTGCACCGTCGCCGACGATTTCGTGCCCGCGCTCGACAAGATCCTGTCGCTGACGCCGAAGGTCGACCACATCCTGATCGAGACCTCCGGCCTCGCTTTGCCCAAGCCGCTGGTGCAAGCCTTCCAGTGGCCGAGCGTGAAGAGCCGCGTCACAGTCGATGGCGTCATCGCCGTGGTCGACGGGCCGGCGCTGGCCGAGGGCCGCGTCGCCAACGACATGGACGCCTTGCAGGCGCAGCGCGCCCAGGACGAGACACTCGACCACGACGACCCGGTGGAAGAAGTGTTCGAGGATCAGATCGCCTGCGCCGACCTGATCATCCTGTCGAAGAGCGACCTGATGGACGCCGCCGGCACCGCCCGCGCCAATGCCATCATTGGCGAACACTCCGCCCGCGCAGTGAAGATCGTGCCGACGTCGCATGGCAAGGTCGATCCCTCCGTGTTGCTCGGGCTCGGTCTGGCCGTCGAGGACGACATCGAGAACCGCAAGTCCCATCATGACGGCGCATTCGACCACGAGCATGACGACTTCGACACGTTCATTGTCGACATTGCCTCGATCGCCAATCCCGATGAACTGGCAAAGCGTGTCGCCACGGTCGCCGAAGAAGAAAACGTGCTGCGCGTAAAAGGCTTCGTCGAGGTCGGCGGCAAGCCGATGCGGCTTTTGCTGCAGGCCGTCGGGCCGCGCGTCAATCACTATTACGACCGCGCCTGGACCGCGCAGGACGACCGCCGTTCGCGCCTCGTCGTCATCGGCCTGAAGGGGCTGAACCGCCCGGCGATCGAGCGTATACTTGCCGGCTGATTTCGGACACGGGTTGCGATGCACATCCTCACCACGACATCCGCCTCGCTCGACGACCTCGCCGAGCCGGTCGATCTGCGGCAGACGCCGGCGGATATCGTGGCCCTGTCCTTCACCGACAGCGATCTCGCCGGACTGGCGGCAGCGTGGAAGGCCGACGCCGGCCGACTGCCCTCGATGCGGCTGGCGGCGCTGCGTGACCTGCGCCATCCCATGTCCGTCGATCTCTGGGTGGACAGCGTCGCCCGCCATGCCAAGATCATCCTCGTGCGCATCCTCGGCGGCTACGACTGGTGGCGCTACGGCTGCGACCAGCTCGCCTCGACCGCCCGCGAACGCGGCATAAAACTGGCACTGCTGCCCGGCGAATGCCGCGACGAGGATCTGCGCCTGATCGAAGCCTCGACGCTGCCGCGCGAAGAGCTCGACGGCCTGCTCGACTATTTCCGCGAGGGCGGCCCGGCGAATATGAGCGCGCTGGTGCACAGGTTGGCGAGGCTGGCGGGTTCGGATGCGGATGTCGCAGAGCCTGTCGCGGTCCCAAAAGCTGGCTACTATGAGCCGAACCGCGGCGTCGTCCCCCTCCCCCTCGAGGGGAGGGTCCGGCCGCAGGCCGGGGGTGGAGTCCTCTCCGAAGCGCGTCGACTTGAAGAGACGCCGCGCCCGGTCATACCGACCCCACCCGGCCCTGCGGGCCACCCTCCCCTCGAGGGGGAGGGAAAGGTCGTGCCGATCCTGTTTTACCGCTCGATGCTGCTGGCCGCCGATGTCGCGCCCATCGACGCCCTCGTTGAAGCGCTGCGGCAGCGTGGCATCAGCCCGGTCCCCATCTTCGTATCCAGCCTCAAGGACCCGGCATCCCTGGCGTTCGTGGAAACCGCACTCGCCGCGCTCAAACCCGCCGCCATCATCACCGCCACCGCTTTCGCCTCCGGTGCCGAACCCGGCGTCGAAACCCTGTTCGACCGCGCCGGCGTGCCCGTCTTCCAGGTCATTGTCGCCACCACCCGCCGCGACGTCTGGGAAAACAACCAGCGCGGCCTGGCGCCCGCCGACCTTGCCATGCATGTCGTGCTCCCCGAGCTCGACGGCCGCATCCTGGCCGGCGCCATTTCCTTCAAGGGCGAGACCGAGACTGATCCAGCACTTGGCCACCGCGCATTCGCCAACCGTCCGGAACCGGATCGCGTCGCGCAAGTGGCTGACCGCGTCGCGGCCTTCATCCGTCTGCGTGAGACGCCCCGCGCCGAGCGCAAGCTGGCCATCCTGATTCCGGATTATCCCAGTGCCCCCGGCCGCACCGGCTATGCGGTCGGCCTCGACGTGCCGTCCAGCGTGCTGGCCATGCTGCACGACCTTAGCGAACAGGGCTATGGCGTTGAGGGGATTCCGGCGACGCCGCGTGGGCTGCTGGATTTGTTGGAGCGGGGCAATGATGGGCTGGGGTTGGAAGGCTATCTCGACTTCTCCAAGGATTTGCCTGCTGAGGCAATTGCTATCGTGGAGAGTGCATGGGGCAAAGTCGAAGGTCTGAGCGAGGCACCCCCCTCTGTCCTGCCGGACATCTCCCCCGCAAGGGGGGAGATCAGCAGTTTCCGCGCCGGGGCTACTCTTGCAACTTTGGAGATTGGCGAAGCCGGAGATCAGAGCGTGATCTCCCCCCTTGCGGGGGAGATGTCCGGCAGGACAGAGGGGGGTGTTCACGCGCCGACCTTGCCGCACTTCCCCTTCCGTGCCGCCACCTTCGGCAACATCACCGTAGCACTCGCCCCGGACCGCGGCCGCTCCGCCGACCGCCGCGCCGACTACCACGACCCCACCTTGCCGCCGCGCCATGCATTGCTCGCCTTCGGCCTATGGCTGCGAAAGTCGCTCGGCGTCCACGCGCTGGTCCATGTCGGCGCCCATGGCACGCTGGAATGGCTGCCCGGCAAAACCGTTGCCCTCTCGGAAAACTGTTTTCCCGAGATCGTCACCGGTGCATTACCCGTCATCTATCCCTTCATCGTCTCCAACCCCGGCGAGGCGGCGCAAGCCAAGCGGCGCATTGCCGCCGTCACCCTTGGCCATTTGCCGCCGCCGCTGACCGGCGCCGGGGTGGATGAGGATCAGCACAAGCTCGAGCGGCTGGTCGACGAATATGCGCAGGCCGACGGGCTCGACCGCCGCCGCCGCGACCGGCTGGCCAAGCTGATCGTCGACACCGCGCAAAAAACCGGCCTCGCGACCGAAGCCGGCGTCGCCAGAACCGACGCGCCGGACGAAGCTCTGCGCCGCATCGATGCATGGCTCTGCGACCTCAAGGATTTTGCCATCAAGGACGGGCTGCATATCTATGGCCGCGCCCCTGAGGAGGAGCCGGACGCCATGCGGCGACAAAGCGCTGCAGCCGAGAAGGCGGCGCTGCTCGCCGCGCTCGATGGGCGCCACGTCAAGGCCGGTCCAGCCGGCGCGCCCGCGCGTGGCCGTTCCGACGTCTTGCCCACCGGCCGCAATTTGTTCACGTCGGACCCGCGCACCATGCCGACGCCGACCGCCTATGATCTGGGCAAGGCAGCGGCGGAGGAAGTCGTGCGCGGCTACATGCAGTCGCATGGCGACTGGCCGCGCTCGCTGGTCATCGATCTCTGGGGCTCGGCCTCGCTGCGCACCGGCGGCGAGGAGATCGCCCAAGGCCTGGCGCTGATGGGCTGCCGGCCGCAATGGGATTCGGCGACTGGCCGCATCACCGGCATCGAAGTGCTGCCGCCGGCCACGCTTGGCCGCCCGCGCGTCGATGTCACCTGGCGCATATCAGGCCTGTTCCGCGACATGTTCCCGACCCAGATCGCGCTGATCGATGCCGCCGCCAACGCCGTTGCCGCCCGCGACGAGGACGATACGGAAAACCCGCTCGCGGCAAAAACCCGCGCTGACGGCAAGATCAGCCCGCGCATCTTCGGCACCTCGCCCGGCACCTATGGCGCCGGCGTCGAGGACCTTTTGTCCAGCGGCGACTGGGCGGCGCGCGAAGAGATCGGCCGCGCCTATCTCGACGCCACCTCGCATGCCTATGGCGGCGCCGAGGGCGAAGGCGTCTCCGCGCCCGGCGCCTTCGAAACCCGCATCGCCGTGGCCGATCTTCTCGTCCACACCGGCGACGATCCCGGCCGCGACATCCTCGAAGGCTCCGCCGACGTCGCCTTCATCGGAGGCTTTTCGGCTGCCCTTGCGGCGCTCGGCAGGAATGCGGACGTCATCGTGCTCGACACCAGGGACCCGCAAAAGCCGAAACCACGCTCGGTCGGCGAGGCCGTATCGCGCGTAGTACGCGCTCGCGCCATCAATCCACGCTTCATATCAGGCCAGATGCGGCACGGCCCGCGTGGCGCCTCCGAATTCGCCGAAACCGTCGACCGGCTGGTCAGCTTTGCCGAAACCACGCATGCCATTTCAGGTGCGCTGATCGAGGCGGTTCATGATGCTTATCTCGGCGATCCCATCGTCCGCGCCTTTATCCTGCGCGAAAACCCGGCCGCTGCCAAAGTCATCGCCGAGCGTTTTCTCTCGGCGCGCCGGCGCGGCCTCTGGCATCCCTTGCGCAATTCTATCGACGACGACCTTACGGCCCTGATTGCCGAAGCAGAAGCGCTTGGGGTGGCGGCATGAACGCCTTCTCGCGCCGCGGCGCCTGTCCGGCCCTGTCGGCGCCGATGCAGACCGGCGATGGGCTTTTGGTGCGGCTCAACCCGGTCACGGGAGGCCCATCTTCTGGAGAATTGTCGCCGAAGCTTTTGATCGGGCTCTGCGAATCCGCCTTGCGGCATGGCAACGGCATCATGGAAGTCACCGCGCGCGGCAGTCTGCAGATACGCGGACTGACCACGGACAGCGCGCCTCTGTTGGCGGCGGAGGTCGATGCGCTTGATATCGCGGTGCGCACCGGCGTGCCGGTCGAGACCGGCCCGCTGGCCGGCATCGACCCGCAGGAGATTGCCGATCCCCGGCCGCTGGCTGAACGGATCAGGACAGCGGTTGAAGAGGCTGGGCCGACGCAACGGCTGGGGCCGAAGGTTTCCGTGATTGTCGATGGCGGCGGGCAACTGACGATGGATGCGGTCACGGCCGATGTGCGGCTGACTGCGGTGCGGATCGATGCGGGAACTCGCTGGCTGGTGTCTGTCGCGGGTGACGGGCGGAATGCAAGGTCGCTTGTCACAGCGCAAGACGATGCCGCGCGCGATATCGCTGTTGCTGTGCTCAGGATGGTTGCCGAGAAGGGTCGCGAGGCTCACGCACGCGATTTGTCGGATAGACAGTTGGTTTCTCTCGCAGGTTGGCACTCCGTCACACCCCCCTCTGTCCTGCCGGACATCTCCCCCGCAAGGGGGGAGATTGGCAGCCTCCACGGCAGTGCCTCTTCTTCAACCGTTGGAGATTGGCGAAAGCCGACACGACATCCGATCTCCCCCCTTGCGGGGGAGATGTCCGGCAGGACAGAGGGGGGTGTGCAGGATCGCCAACCCATCGGCCTTTTCCCTTTGAGCGACAACGCTATCGCCCTGGGCATCGCCCTGCCTTACGGCAGCATGCCCGCGGATAAGATTATCGACCTCGCAAAAAGCGCCCTCGCCCTCGGCACATCGGAAATCCGTCTTGCCCCCGGCCGCGCCCTGCTCTTCCTCGGCCTTCCGCCGGCAGCCAACCAACCCCTCCAGCGCGCCGCCGCCACCCTCGGCTTCGTCACCTCCCCCGCCGACCCGCGCACGCGCATCGCCGCGTGCCCTGGCACACCAGCCTGCGCCTCCGGCCGCATCGCCACGCGCGACATTGCCGAGACGATCGCCGCTGAAAACGCCGACATCCTCGACTTCACGCTCCACATTTCAGGCTGCGCCAAGGGCTGCGCCCACCCCGGCCCGGCGGCGCTGACGATAGTCGGCGGCGAAAATGGAGCCGGGCTTGTCGTGAACGCGACGGCAAAGGCCCTTCCTGCCGGCTACAGGCCGGGCTATGACGCCGCGCGCGGTATCAGCGGCGTCGCGGCAATGATCCGCAGCACACGATACCAAGGCGAAGCCGCCGCCGCTTGCCTGACAAGGCTCGGGCCGGCCGGAATCGCCGAGGCTTACCGACAGGCCCAAACTGAAAAACGGAAATGAGCATGGCCGCCTACGACTATATCCATGACGGCACGGCGATCTACGAGCGCTCCTTCGCCATCATCCGCGCAGAGGCCGATCTGTCGCGCTTCTCCGAAGCCGAGTCCGATGTCGCCATCCGCATGATCCATGCCTGCGGCCAGGTCGAAGCATCAAACCATTTTGTTTTTTCACCTGATTTCGTCGCTGCCGCGCGCAAAGCACTCGCCGCCGGCGCGCCGATCTTCTGCGACGCGGAGATGGTCTCGCACGGTGTCACCCGCGCCAGGCTGCCGGCCGGCAATGAGGTGATCTGCACCTTGCGCGACCCGCGCACGCATGACATCGCCAGGGAGATCGGCAACACCCGCTCCGCCGCCGCGATCGATCTTTGGGGCGAGCGCATGGCCGGTTCGGTGGTCGCCATCGGCAATGCGCCGACCGCACTTTTTTACATGCTGGAAAAACTGCGCGATGGCGCGCCAAAGCCGGCGGCCATCATCGGCATGCCGGTCGGCTTCGTCGGCGCCGCCGAATCCAAGGATGCGCTGGCCGAAAATTCCTATGGCGTGCCCTATGCCATCGTGCGTGGCCGGCTTGGCGGCAGCGCCATGACCGCCGCAGCGCTCAATTCACTGGCGAGGCCCGGCCTGTGAACGCGCTTGCCGAAGCCAGTTCAGGGGGCCGTCTCGTCGGCGTCGGCACCGGTCCCGGCGATCCCGAACTGTTGACGCTGAAGGCCGCGCGGATCCTGGCCGAGGCCGACGTCGTGGCGTATTTCGCCAAGCGCGGCAACAACAGCAACGCGCGCGCCATTGTCGAAGCGCAGTTCCGGCCTGAAATGACGGAACTGCCGCTGCTCTATCCCGTGACCACCGAAATCGACAAGGATCACGACGACTACCGCTCGCAGATCACGGCCTTCTACGAGGAGTCGGCCGAAAAGGTCGCCGAACACCTTCAGGCAGGCAGGATGGTTGCCGTGCTCTCCGAAGGCGACCCACTGTTCTACGGCTCCTACATGCATCTGCATGTCCGTCTCGCCCATCGCTTCCCGACCGAAGTCATTCCCGGCGTCACCGCCATGTCCGGCTGCTGGTCGCAGACCGGTGTTCCGATCGTCCAGGGCGACGACGTGTTGACCGTGCTGCCCGGCACGATGAGCGAATTCGAGCTGACGCGCCGGCTGGCCGACACCGATGCCGCCGTCATCATGAAGGTCGGCCGCAACCTGCCCAAGATCAGGCGGGCACTTGAAGCTACGGCCAAGCTGTCGCGCGCCGTCTATGTCGAGCGCGGCACCATGGCCGGCAGCGTCTCGATGAAACTTGCCGACAAGCGGGACGACAAGGCGCCCTACTTCGCCATCGTCCTGGTCGCCGGCTGGTCCGGCCGCCCCGGCGCTTTGGGAGCGCAAGCATGAGCGGCCGCCTCACCGTCATCGGCCTTGGCCCCGGCAATGCCGATCAGGTCACCCCGGAAGCCAGCCGCGCCGTCGCCGACGCGAAATTCTTTTACGGCTATAAACCCTATCTCGACCGGCTGGAGCTGCGCCCGGACCAGACCCGCGTGGCCTCGGACAATCGCGAGGAACTCGCCCGCTCCAAGGACGCCTTGGTCAAAGCCGCCGAGGGCCATGACGTCGCCGTCGTCTCCGGCGGCGACCCCGGCGTGTTCGCCATGGCAGCTGCTGTCTGCGAGGCGATCGAGGCCGGCCCGGCCGAATGGCGCGCGGTCGATATAGCCGTCGTGCCCGGCATCACCGCCATGCTGGCGGTCGCCGCCCGCATCGGCGCGCCGCTTGGCCATGATTTCTGCGCCATCTCGCTGTCAGACAATCTGAAGCCCTGGGATCTGATCGAGTTGCGCCTGCTGGCGGCGGCCGGCGCCGGCTTCGTCATCGCGCTTTACAACCCGATCAGCAAAGCGCGCCCCTGGCAACTCGGCCGCGCCTTCGAGTGTCTGGCCGCGATCCTGCCCGGCACCACGCCGGTGATTTTCGGTCGCGCCGCCGGCCGCCCGGACGAGCGCATCGAGGTCTATCTGCTGGCCGATGTCGAGGCTGAAAAGGCCGACATGGCGACCTGCATCATCATCGGCTCGCCGGAAACAAGGATCATCAAGCGCGGCGAGAAGCCGGCGCTGGTCTACACGCCGCGTTCGGCAGCGGGCTCGACGAAATGATAGACCATCGCGGCCAGGGCTTCGACGGTTTCAGCCGAAGGCACATCCGGCAGATCAGGCCGGCGGATCATCACCACCTCGATGCCAAGCGCCCGCGCCGCGGCGATCTTGCCATAGGTCGCCTCGCCGCCACTGTTCTTGGACACGACGATTCCGATGCGCTGCTCCTGGAGCAGCGCTCGCTCGTCGACTTCCCGAAACGGTCCGCGCGCCAGCAGATATCGAGCGTTCGGCACCGCCAGCTTCGGGTCGACCGCGTCGACGCTGCGGATCAGGTAATGGTGCTGGGGCGCCGCTTCGAACGCAGCAACCTCCTGCCGGCCCAGCGCCAGGAAGACGCGGCGCGGCGCCGCTCCAAGCGCTTGCACCGCGTCAGCAACGGTAGCGGCCAGCGTCCACCGATCGCCCTCGACAGGTTCCCAGCCCGGGCGGCGCAGAGCCAGGATCGGCACGCCGGCAGCGCGCACGGCCTGCGCGGCATTGGCGGAGATTTGCGCCGCATAGGGGTGCGTGGCGTCGATCAACAAATCGATATGCTCTTTCCGCAGGTAAGCGGCCAACCCGTCGGCACCGCCAAAACCTCCGCTTCGCACTGGCACGCCTTGTGCGACCGGGCTTTCGGTGCGCCCGGCCAGAGACAGCGCAATCGACAGGCCGGCGTGCGCGGCCAGTTTTCCAACCAGTTGCCGGGCTTCCGAGGTGCCGCCAAGGATCAGAATGCGGTGGGTCATCATGCCTGCTAAGGGTCCGCACGGTGCCAAGCTCAACTCAAGATGGCTTACAGTCGTCGGCATCGGCGAGGACGGTTTAGCGGGTCTCGGCGACGAGGCCAAGCGACTGATCGCAGACGCGGAAATCATCTTCGGCGGCAAGCGGCACCTGGCGCTGGTCGCGTCCTTCGCCAAGGGCGAGCCGCGCTCATGGCCGGTTCCTTTCGATGCCGAGATGACTGAGGTCCTGGCGCTTGCCGGCCGGAATGTCTGCGTGCTCGCTTCCGGCGATCCGTTCTTCCATGGTGTCGGCGCCACCCTCGCCCGCAAGGTGAAACCACTGGAGATGCATGTCATCCCCGCACCGTCAGCCGTTTCGCTGGCGGCCGCCCGGCTCGGCTGGGCGCTGCAGGATACCGAGACTGTCTCGCTGCACGGCCGGCCGCTCGACCTGATCCGTCCGCTGCTGCAGCCAGGCGCGCGCATTTTGGCACTGACCTCGGATGCCCAAGCCCCTGAGGCAATCGCCCGCCTGCTCACCGAACTCGACTTTGGCGCCTCGCGGTTGACGATCCTGGAGGCGCTGGGCGGGCCGAACGAGAGCCGGCGCACGGCCCGCGCTGACGCCTTCGATCTCGAAAACATCAATCCACTCAACGTGCTGGCGGTCGAAGTTGAATCCGGTCCGGATGCGCGCATCCTGCCGCTCACATCAGGCCTTGCCGATCATCTGTTCGACCATGACGGCCAGATCACCAAGTGCGAAATCCGCGCGATCACCCTGTCGGCGCTGGCGCCGAAGCGCGGCGAGTTGCTGTGGGACATCGGCGCTGGTTCCGGTTCCATCGGCATCGAATGGATGCTGGCCCATCCCTCGATGCGCACGATTGCCGTCGAGGCCGACCCGATCCGCGCCGCCCGCATTGGCCGCAACGCCGCCGCCTGTGGCGTTCCCGGCCTTGTCGTGGTGGAAGGCAGCGCGCCCAAGGCACTTGCCAGGCTGGACACGCCGGACGCGATCTTCATTGGTGGCGGCGGCAGCGATGCCGGCGTGTTGAACGCTGCCATCAAGGCCCTGCGCGCCGGCGGTCGTCTTGTCGCCAACGCGGTGACGCTGGAGATGGAAACCTTGCTTCTTGCCCGCCATGTCTCGCTCGGCGGCGATCTCACGCGGATAAACATATCCCGCGCTTCGCCCGTCGGCGCGATGCAGGCATGGCGGCCGGCCATGCCGGTCACCCAATGGATCTGGGTGAAGCCATGATGGTCGCGGGCATCGGCAGCCGAAAAGGTGTGCGTGTCGAGGACGTGCTTGCCGCGATAGAAACCGCGCTCGAAGCGCATGGGTTGGCGATGACGGCTCTTTCCGCACTGGCCACGACTGAATTCAAACGCAACGAAGGAGCTATTTTCGCTGCCGGCCGTGAACTCAACCTCCCGGTGATAGTGGTCGATGTCGTCAGCTCCGGACCGCCGCTCCCCCTCACCCAGCCTCCGCTTCGCTCGGCTGACCTCTCCCCGAGGGGAGAGGAGACTATCGGCGCCGCAGCCAGTCTCTTCTCCCCAACGGGGAGACGGTGGCCCGAAGGGCCGGATGGGGGGGCCGCCTCGCGCCATCTCTCGCAAGAACTCACCGGCACGCCCTCGGTTTCCGAGGCGTCAGCCCTCGCCGTTGCCGGCGCTGGGGCAAAACTGCTCGGCCCCCACACGGTGCTCGGCCCGGTCACCTGCGCCATCGCCATCAGCGGAGATGCGCCATGACCGTTCATTTCATCGGCGCCGGCCCGGGTGCGGCCGACCTCATCACGCTGCGCGGCGCAAGGCTGCTGGCCAGCTGCCCTGTCTGCCTCCATGCCGGTTCAATCGTCGCGCCCGAATTGCTGCAGCACTGCGCGCCGGGGACAAAACTGATCGACACCGCACCGATGTCCCTCGACGAGATCGAGGCCGAGTATGTCGCGGCGCATAAGGCCGGCCACGATGTCGCCCGCCTGCATTCCGGCGACCTGTCGGTGTGGAGCGCCGTTGCCGAGCAGATCCGGCGGCTGGAAAAGCATGGCATCCCTTACACGCTGACGCCGGGCGTGCCCTCCTTCGCCGCCGCTGCCGCTGCACTGCGCCGCGAGCTGACCATTCCCGAAGTCGCGCAAAGCCTGGTGCTGACCCGCATTTCCGGGCGCGCCTCACAAATGCCGCCCGGCGAAACGCTGGCCGGCTTCGGCCGCACCGGCGCCATGCTGGCCATTCATCTGGCCATCCACGCCATCGACCGTGTTGTCGCCGAACTGACGCCGCACTATGGCGGCGATTGCTCGGTGGCCATCGTCTTCCGCGCCTCCTGGCCGGACGAGCGCGTGCTGACCGGTACGCTTGCCACCATCGAAGCGCTGCTCGCAGCCGATCCGATGGAGCGCACGGCGATCATCTTCGTCGGCCGCTCGCTGGCGGCGGAAGGTTTTGGCGAGAGTTCATTGTACGACGCCCACTACCAGCGGCGTTTTCGCGGACGGGACGGATTGTGAGCGGCAGCACCAAAAATACCGGCGAAAACGCCACGCTCGAACAGGCGTTGTCCCGGCTAAACTTCAAGCCGCGCCGGCTTGAGCCCGGCCATGTCTGGCTGGCCGGCGCCGGTCCCGGCGACCCCGGCTGCCTGACCCTGGAAGTGCTGGCGGCGTTGGCCGAGGCGGATGCGCTGGTCTATGACGCGCTGGTCTCGCCTGATGTTGTCGCCGTTGCCGAAAATGCCGAGCTTTTCTTCGCCGGCAAGCGCGGCGGAAAACCGTCGATGAAACAGGACGACATCACCGCCCTTCTGGTGCGGCTGGCGCGCGACGGCCGCCGTGTCGTCAGGCTGAAGGGCGGCGACCCCTACATCTTCGGCCGTGGCGGCGAAGAAGCTCTGGCGCTGGCACGCGAAAACATCCCGTTCCGCGTGCTGCCCGGCCTGACATCCGGCCTGAGTGCCTTGGCCGCCACCGGCATCCCGGCCACCATGCGCGGCATCAACAAGGCGGTGATCCTGGCGACGGGCCATGCCGCCGGCACCGATGACGATCTCGACTGGGCGGCAATCGCCCGCACCGGCCAGCCTGTCGTCGTCTATATGGGCATGGCCAATCTGCCGCTGATATCAGCCGCACTGCTGGATGGCGGGCTGGCGCCGTCAACGCCGGCGGCAGTGATCGTCGCCGCGACGACGCCGCAGGAACGGACCGTCGTTGCCACGCTCGCCACCATCGCCGAGGAAGCCGCGGCCGCCGGCCTCGCCTCCCCGGCGCTGATCATCGTCGGCGGCATCGTTGCCATGCGCGCGGCGCTGGCGGGGCAAGCATGACGGCGCGCGCGATCATAATCGGCGCGCCGCGCTCCGGCTCCGGCAAGACCAGCGTCGCCATCGGCATCCTGCGCGCGCTGACCCGGCGCGGGCTGAAAGTGCGCGGCGCCAAATCCGGCCCCGACTATATCGACCCCGGCTTCCACACCGCCGCCACGGGCCTTTCCGGCGTCAATCTCGACAGCTGGGCGATGCCGCCATCGCTGCTCAACGCGCTCGCCGCACAGGCCGCCGACGATACCGATTTCGTCATCCTCGAAAGCGCCATGGGCCTGTTCGACGGCATTCCGGCAGCTCAAGGCCGCACCGGTTCGGCGGCCGACCTGGCGCGGCTCTACGGCCTGCCGGTGCTGCTAGTGCTCGACGTTTCCGGCCAGTCGACCACCGCAGCAGCCGTCGCCAAGGGTTTTGCCACCTATGATCCGGACGTGCGTATGGCGGGCGTCGTGCTCAATAGGCTCGGCAGCGAGCGTCACCGCCGGCTGTCGGGCGACGCCATCGAGGCGATCGGCCTGCCGGTCGTCGGCGCCATCCTGCGCGACCCCACGCTCAACCTGCCCGAGCGCCACCTCGGCCTCGTCCAGGCCGGTGAGTATGACGACCTGATGGCGCATCTCGACCGGCTGGCCGACATGGCGGAAAAGTCGCTCGACCTCGACGCTATCATGGCCCTGGCGACACCTTTCACCCCAGCGCCCGGCGGTTTCGACGACGCGCTCGCGCCACCCGGTCAGCGGATCGCGCTGGCCGAGGATGCCGCCTTCACCTTCCTCTATCCGCATGTCGCGGCGTACTGGCGCAAGGCCGGTGCCGAAATCGTCCCGTTCTCGCCGCTCGCCGACGAAGCACCCGACGAGGACTGCGACGTCTGTTGGCTGCCCGGCGGCTATCCCGAACTTCACGCGGCCCGCCTTGCAGCGGCCACGAATTTCCGCGCCGGGATGGCGCGTTTCGCCGCGACGAAGCCGGTCCATGGCGAATGCGGTGGCTTCATGGTGCTGGGCGAAGCGCTGGAGGACGCGTCAGGCGAAACCCATGCGATGCTCGGCCTGCTCGGCCATTCCACCAGCTTCGCCAAACGCAAGATGAACCTCGGCTACCGAGAGGCGCGGCTGCGCGCCGATTGCCCGCTGGGCTCGGCCGGCGCCCTGATCCGTGGCCACGAATTCCACTATGCGCAGATGACTGCCACCGGCAATGACGAGCCGCTCGCCGACCTGGCCGACGGCCAGGGCAATCCGATCGGCGCCTCTGGCTACCGGCGCGGCCATGTCAGCGGCACCTTCTTCCACGCGATTGCGAGGGGCTAGAGCATGAACTTCAAGAACCTGGCTCTTTCACCGCGGCAGATCGTCGACGACATCGCGCTCTGCCTGGTCTTCTTCACCCGTCTGCCTCTGCCCGTCTTCGATTTCCGCGGCCGCAGCCTTGCCGCCGCGATCTGGGCCGCCCCCATCGCCGGCCTTGTCGTCGGTCTGATCGGCGCCATCGTCTTTGCCACTGCGGAACGGTTTGGCCTCGCCATGGGTCCGGCGGCCGCCCTCGCCCTCGTCGCAACAGTGCTCGCCACCGGCTGCCTGCATGAAGACGGCCTCTCCGACGTCGCCGACGGCTTTGGCGGCGGCAAATCGCGCGGCCGCAAACTCGAGATCATGCGCGACAGCCGCATCGGCGCCTACGGTGCCATGGCACTGGGCCTGTCGCTGCTGATCCGCTGGAGCGCGCTTTCGCAACTCGTCGACCCCACACAGGCGTTGTTCGCCCTGCTGGCCGCGCACGCGGCCTCGCGCGGCCTGCTTGGCGCCTTCATGCATCTCTTGCCCCCGGCGCGGATCGATGGCCTTTCGGCCGACGCCGGCACGGTCTCGCAGGAAACCGCCGTGGCCGGCGCCGTGCTCGGCGCGATCCCGCTGCTCCTGCTTGGGCTGGGCGGCGCCATCTTCGCGCTGATCCTGCTTGGCCTGCTGTTTGCCGCCTTCCGTGCCCTTTGCCTCAGCCAGATCGATGGCCAGACCGGCGACACGATCGGCGCCTTGCAGCAGGCGAGCGAGATCGCGGTGCTGCTCGTCGCTTCCGTGGCGCTTTCCTGATCCCTTGGCCTGATTCCCTTTCGGAGACTTTGCCCCCATGCCCTTCAAATCGCTTAGTGAATTGCGCGTCGCCTGCCTCGACCTGCCGGCCGGCAGCGACACTGCCGCCAATGCAGTTGCGCGCCGCCAGGACACGCTGACCAAGCCGCAAGGCAGCCTTGGCCGGCTGGAGACGATCGCCGCGTGGCTGGCGCGCTGGCAGGGCCGCGACATGCCAAAACTCGACCGCGTCAAAGTCTTCGTGTTCGCTGGCAACCATGGCGTCACCTCGCAAGGCGTGTCGGCCTATCCCTCGGAAGTCACCGTGCAGATGGTGGCCAATTTCGCCGGCGGCGGCGCCGCCATCAACCAGCTTGCCCGCATGGCCGGCGCTGAACTCGACGTCATCCCGCTCGATCTCGACCGTCCGACCGGCGATTTCACGCAAGTGCCGGCGATGGACGACAAGGCGTTTCTCGCCGCAGTATCGACCGGCTATGACGCGGTGACAAAAGATCTCGACCTCATCTGCTTCGGCGAAATGGGCATCGGCAACACCACGCCGGCGGCCGCCATTTCAGCCGCTCTGTTCGGCGGCGGTGCGGAAAAATGGACCGGGCGCGGCACCGGTGTCGACGACGCCGGCCTGAAGCGCAAGGTGGTCGCCATCGAAGCCGGCCTGAAGCGCCACGCCGCCACCCTCGCCGACCCGCTTGCTATCGCTGCCGCGCTCGGCGGCCGCGAACTCGCCGCCATCTTCGGCGCGACGCTGGCGGCCCGCCATCTGGGCATCCCCGTACTGCTCGACGGCTTCGTCTGCACCGCCGCCGCGGCCCCGCTGGCCAAGCTGCATCCGACCGGCCTCGCCCACACCATTGCCGCGCACGTCTCGGCCGAATCGGGCCATCGCGGCCTGCTCGAAGCGCTCGCCCTGCCGCCGCTGCTCGATCTCGGCATGCGGCTCGGAGAAGGCTCCGGCGCCTGCCTCGCCGTCAACATCGTCCGTTCAGCGCTGGAGTGCCATGCCCGCATGGCAAGTTTTGCCGAGGCTGGCGTTTCGGAGAAGTAATGCGCGGATCGCCTTGATGTACAAACCCTCATAAATTTTCGGAGCCCCAAAAACAGGGGAGTTCGCGATGTCCTTGCTCGGACTGAGTGAAATTTCAACCGCAAGAAGAGTCACCGGCGCCACTCGGCCTTTCTGCAGGCTCAACGAAGGGTATATTAGCAAGAAAGAATATATTAACGACTGTGATGCAGCCTTCCATACGAGGACGGGAAACGCCTCCTCATCGGACGTTCCAAACGCGCGCCCTCAAGCGCCGGGACGCTCGACCAATGCGGAGCAAACGCATGAGTGTCGAAGCAGCTCTCGAACTATTGCTGCGGTTGATTCATAGCCGAGCCATGAAGTTGGCGGCATTGCCGGAGGATGAAAGGGATATACACTACGATCTCATCCGGCGCGCATGTTGCGAAGCCGCCGAGCACATCGGGCAAACCCCCGACAAGGCAGCCATCACGGCAAACGATATGGTTGAGTTTGTCCGCGCACTGGTGGGAATCATCGAAGTGGGCTGTGGATCAGACCGAGGGTCAAGCACTGACCGGCCGCCGCCAGCACGACATTTTGGCAGCCGGGAGAATGGTATGACACGCGTCTAGAGCATGATGCGGAAAAGTGTGGGTGCCGGCCCAAAATATTTGGATATAGTGCGGACACGAACTTCCGCCTGCATCCGTCAGGGTCCCTCACCTCGTCCAACAAACTGATTTTGTTAGAATTTGGTGGGTGCGCACAGGATTGAACTGTGGACCCGCTGATTAAGAGTCAGCTGCTCTACCAACTGAGCTACGCACCCACTCGGCCGGCAAAAACCGGCGTTGGCGGGCATATAGCCGCCACCATCGGTCCTGTCCAGCCCTGCCGGAATCATTTCCCGACAAATCGACCAAGCAGGCGTTCGATCAGACGAAAAGCTTGCCCTCCGCCACCTTGATCGCATTGCCGCCGATGCGCGCCGAGGCCAGTTTTCCGCCTTGCACGGTCAGTTCGAGACGGATGCGCGATGGCCGGCCCATCTCCAGCCCCTGCTCGATCCACAGCTGCGAAATGCCGTCGGTCGGCGCGTCGAAATGCATGATGGCGCCGGCAAAAGCCGCTGCCGCCGAGCCGGTCGCCGGATCCTCATAGGAAGGCGTGCCAGGCACGATCATGCGCACATGGAAGGCGCTTTCGTGGTTCACCGTCTCGCGGCAGTAGACATAGGGGCTAGCGAAGGCCCACTCACTCTTGCGCGGCGCCAGTTCCGACCAGGCCTGGTTGTCCAGCCGGATGCGGCCCGCCGCCTCGAGATTGGCGACCGGAATGGTGACGTAGGGCACGCCCGCCGACCAGAACGCGACGCGGTGATTCTCGAAGCCGATCTCATGCGGCGTCAGCCCGAGGGCTGCACCGATCGCCTCCGGGTCGGCCTCGAGCTCCAGCGGCTCCGGCAGCTTCGCCAGGTCAAACTCGGCGAAGGTGTTGCCGTCGTGCTTGCTGACGGCGCAACGCACCGGGCCGATATTTTCTTCCAGCACGAAAATGCCGGCGCCGCCCTCCTCAGCCAGTTCGGCCAGCGCGATCGCGGCGCCTACCGTCGGATGGCCGGCGAATGGCATTTCATAGTCGGGCGTGAAGATGCGGATGCGGTTTTTGTGCTTGGGATTGTCCGGCGGCAGCACGAACACCGATTCGGACAGGTTGAACTCACGCGCGATGGCCTGCATCGCGGCCGTGTCCAATCCCTTGCTGTCCAGCACGACAGCCAAAGGATTACCGGCCAGTCGCTCGGTCGTAAACACATCGTAAAGCAAGTAATTCCGGGTTTTCATTCCTGCCTCAATCCAAACATGGGCGAAATTTAATTTGATATTTGAACCAGTAAGCCTGATCTGTGCACAGATAGGGACACTGCGCATTATAGGGGTCCAGCGTGGACCAGATTGTCAATCTGCCAAAGACGGAATCGGATTCCGCCATCGAGACGGCGCTCGGGCTCGACCAGACGGGGCGGCGCAAGTCGCGCCGGCGCGGCTGGCTCTATGCGCTGCTGGCGTTGATCGCGCTCGCTGCCGCGCTTGGCGTCTATCAGTGGTATGCCGGCTCGCCGGCCAGGATTGACTACACCACAGTGCCTGCCGCCAAGGCCGACCTCACCGTTGCGGTGTCGGCGACCGGCACGCTGCAGCCGCTCACCCAGGTCGACATTTCCAGCGAACTGTCCGGCATCATCCGCTCGGTCTCGGCCGAGGAGAACCAGCAGGTCAAGAAGGGTGACGTGCTGGCGACACTCGACACGGTGAAACTCGAAGTTCAGATCGAGCGCGCCGAAGCTTCGGCCAAGGCCGCCGCCGCCAACGTCGAGGACGCCACGGTTACGCTGACCGAAAACGAGAAGGCGCTGGTGCGCGCCGCCGAACTGACCAGGCGTGGCATGGCGACCGACCAGTCGCTTGAAGCAGCAACCGCCACGCGCGACCGTTCCAAGGCAGCGCTCGACAGTGCGCAGGCCAACCTCGCCATCGCCCAGGCCGACCTCAAGGCGCAGCAGACCGACCTTGCCAAGAGCACCATCTATGCGCCGATCGACGGCATCGTGCTGACGCGCTCGGTCGATCCCGGCCAGACGGTCGCCTCCTCCCTGCAGGCGCCGGTGCTGTTCATCATCGCCGCCGATCTTAGGAACATGGAACTTGTGGCGGCGGTCGACGAGGCCGACATCGGCGCGGTCAAGTCCGGCCAGCACGCCCGCTTCACCGTCGATGCCTTCCCGGAGCGGCCGTTCGATGCCGAGATCCGCGATATCTCCTATGCCTCCGTCACCACCGACGGCGTCGTCACCTACAATGCGCGGCTCGAGGTCGACAACAACGAGCTGTTGCTGCGGCCCGGCATGACCGCCACCGTTTCGGTCGTCACCAAGCAGGCCAAGGGCGTGCTCACCGTGCCGGCCACCGCCTTCCGCTATCGCCCTGCCCAGCAGGCCGCCCGCGGCTGGAGCCTGAGCGACCTGTTCACCGGCCGCATGGGCCGCCCCGGCGGCAATCGCCAGCGCCAGGCCGCCACAGTGCCCACCGACGGTTCGCGCACGCTCTACGTGCTGGAGAACGGGCGTCCGCACCCGGTCAACGTCAAGATCGGCTCCACCGACGGCGAACTGACCGAGATCCTTTCGGGACTGGACGAAGGCGCGCAAGTCATAACCGCGTCGCAGCAGCGGAGCTGATGCCGTGGCTGCGGGCGCGACCCTCATCACCTTCGACAAGGTCTGGAAAAGCTATGGCCAGGGCGAGGCCAAGGTGCATGCGCTGGCGGGCGTCGACCTTGCGATCGGGCGCGGCGAATTCGTCGCCATCATGGGTCCGTCCGGCTCCGGCAAGTCGACGGCGATGAACATCATCGGCTGCCTCGACACGCCGACGGCCGGAACCTATTCCTTCATGGGCATCGACGCCGGCCGCCTCGACCGCAACCGCCGTGCCATGCTGCGCAACCTCTATGTCGGCTTCGTTTTCCAGGGTTACAATCTGCTGGCCCGCACCACGGCGGCCGAAAATGTCGAACTGCCGCTGATCTATCGCGGCGTCGCCGCGCGCGAGCGCCGCGACCTTGCCATGCAGGCGTTGGCGGAGGTCGGCCTTGTCGGCCGCGAGCACCACACGCCGGCAGAACTCTCCGGCGGACAGCAGCAGCGCGTGGCGATCGCACGCGCCATCGTCACCCGCCCGACCTTGCTCGTCGCCGACGAGCCGACCGGCAATCTCGACACCGCGCGCACGCACGAGATCATGGAGCTGCTGACCCGGCTCAACACCGAGCTTGGCCTGACCATCGCCATGGTCACGCATGAGGCTGATGTCGCCGAATATGCCGAGCGCACCATCCGCTTCCTCGACGGCCACGTCGCCTCGGACACCGCGAACCTGGAAATGGCAGAACCATGATCTGGGAAACCGTCCGCCTCTCACTCCGCTCGATCCGCCGCAACGTGCTGCGCTCGTTCCTGACCTTGCTCGGCATCGTCATCGGCGTTGCCGCCGTCATCGCCATGCTCACCATCGGCTCCGGCACCACGCAAAAGGTCAAGGCCGACATCTCCAAGCTCGGCAGCAATCTGCTGGTGGTCCGCTCAGGCCGTCCGGCCGGCCCAGGCGCTCCGGGCGGGCTCGATCAGGCGGTGCGTCCGCTGGCCGAAAAGGACCTGGCGGCGCTGGTTGCGCATCTCAGCGGTGCCCGCGCGATTTCGCCGGCCTCGCAAAAGCAGGTTCGGGTCATCTTCGGCACGGAGAGCCTGACCTCGGGCGTCACCGGCACCGACAGCGCCTATCTCGATGCGCGCGACTGGAAGCTGGTGTCGGGCCGTCCGTTCAGCGATTCCGAAACCCGCTCAGGCACCGGCGTGTGCCTGATCGGCGAGACGGTGCGCCAGCAATTCTTCGGCGCCGGCGATCCGGAGGGCGAGATCATCCGCGTCAACCGCACCTCCTGCAAGATCATCGGCCTGCTCGAGCCCAAGGGCTATACCGGCTTCGGCCAGGACCAGGACAATGTCGTGCTGATGCCGCTGCATGCCTATCAGCGCCGCATCGCAGGCAACCGCGACATCGACAACATCTACATCGCCGCCGATGACCGAACGCCGACCAGCGAGTTGCAGCCGCGCGTCGAGGACATTTTGCGCGATGCACGCCGCATCACGCCGGACCGCGAAAGCGATTTCGCCATCCGCGACATGACCCAGATCGCCGACGCCATGGCCAGCGCCACCACCACCATGACCGGCATGCTGGGCGCGGTCGCTGGCGTCAGCCTGCTGGTCGGCGGCATCGGCATCATGAACATCATGCTGGTGTCGGTCACCGAGCGCACCCGCGAGATCGGCATCAGGCTCGCAATCGGCGCGCATGAAAAGCACATCCTCATCCAGTTCCTGGTCGAGGCGACGGTGCTGTCGCTGCTCGGCGGTATCATCGGTATCCTGATTGGCCTGGGGCTGGCCGGCTTCGCCTCCGCGATGCTGACCATCCCCTTCTCGCCGAGCCCGGCGGTCATCCTGCTCGCCGTCGGTTTCTCGGCGCTAATCGGCATGGTGTTCGGCTTCTTCCCGGCGCTGCGCGGCGCCAGGCTCGATCCGATCGACGCGCTCAGGCACGAGTAAGCCCAGGCCAACTCCGCCAAAGCGACCCCCATCCACAACCTTGGATGCTTGCTGACAACGCTGTCGCAGTCCGATCAACGACCGGTCAAAGCTGTTCCACGCACGGACGACTTCATGACCGTCCCTCGCCCGTGCCCAGCGTGACGAGAAGCTCGTCCAACTGCTCGAACTGCTCGTCCATCGCATCCGCCGCCCCGGTGCCGGCAGCGTCGAGAGCTTCTTTCGAGGGATAGAGTTCGTGCAGGACCAGCAGCGTCTTGCCACCTTTTTCCTCGAAGGTCACCGTGGTGACGGGGCCACCGTCACCACCTTCGTCATTGGTCCAGACCAGGCGCGAGTGCGGTGTCACTTCGATATACCTACCGAAGAACTCGGCAGCGTTTGAGGCATCGTGGCCGAACACCAAGCGGTACCCGCCCCCGACACGAACATCCATCTCGCAGGAACGCAGGAACATGCCCATCGACTTCGGCGCCCACCACCGTTTGAACAGCTCGGGCTTGGTCCACGCCTCGAAAACGATGCGCGCCGGACCGTTGAAGGTTCGCGTAACGACGAGCTCACGCTCAGACTTCCGTTCCACCGTCGTGCGGTTCTTCATAGGGCTGGGCTTGCTATCTCTTCTTTCGTCCATCGACTTTCTCCTTCCGTTTCAATTCCTCGACAACCTTGTCCAACTCGTCGAAGCGTGCGTCCCAGAGCCGACGGTGCCTCTCGATCCATGCCGCCTCTTCCTCCAGTCCGTGTAGGCCGAGCTTGCAGGTCCGCACGCGCCCGACCTTCTCCGTAGTGACGAGCCCCGCCTGCTCCAAGACGCCGACATGCTTCTTCATGCCCGTGAGGGTCATGTGGAATTTCTCGGCAAGCTCCGTGATCGAAGCGTCCGAACGGCCGAGCTGCTCCAGAACGCCGCGTCGGGTGGCGTCCGAGAGCGCGGCGAACGAGGCATCTAAGCGGATCCGAGAATACTGAACCATATGGTTCAGTATTAGCAGACGGATTGGCGGTATGCAAGGGGAGGCCCAGCGCGCGCTGCATTGCCGGCGGCCTTCACTGCCAAACCGACCTCATTTCGATGCAGATTCGATCGACTCGGCGATCCCCAGGCTTTAAGGCAAAGATATCTCTGGTCGGGGCGAATAACGCATGAGCAAGAAGGCGCGACTGATCCTGGCGATGGTCATCATCGAGGCCTTCCTCGCAGGCCTCTGGTGGTATCTCGCCCGCTACGGCATGGCCAATCCCGATCGCGTCACAGCCGATTTCCAGGCAGTCGTCGGCCAGACCATGGGAATGGCGATGGGCGGCTTGCTCGGCATCGGCTTCATCTTGTTCCTCGTCGCCGCCCGCAACGATCGCAACGCGGCGCAGAACAAGACGCGCCCTTAATTCCCGTTTGCGAAATGCCACTCGATCAGCGGCTTCATGTGCGCCGAGAGCCCATCCGGCAGGTCTGCCGCATGGCGGATGATCACCGGCCCCTCGATCTCCGGCTCGGTCTCGGTGGCGACGAAGGCCGAGACGCGCCGGGCGATCTCGTCGGCGGGGGCCGTCTGGTGATAGCGGCGGAAGATCACCGTGCCGCTGTTGGTCGACAGGGCATGCCAGCGCTTGCCGCGTTCAGCGCCTGACAGGTCGAGACCGGTTTCCTCGCGCACCTCGCGGATCATGTTGAAATCGACGTCGACCAGTCCGTCGCGAAAATCGACAGGCTCGAACGAGCCGGCGGCGAAATAGACGCTGCCGGCGTTCACCGTGTGCGGCCCCATGCGGATCGCCACCAGCGCATTGTCGCCGGCCACCAGCATGGCATGGGAATAGGCATGCTCGGCGCCCGAATTCTCGCGCCGTTTTCGCCACAGCATGAAGGTCGAGTAGTTGACCGCATGGCAGCGGCCGACGAGACGGCTGTCGCGGTAGGCTAGTTGCGACAGCAGCACCACCATGCCGTCGAACAGCGCCGGATTGGCAGCGATTTCGTGCTGCCAGTTCTCGGCGATCGCCGCTGCATTGTCCCTTGCGAAAGGGTGCGGACCGGGATCGAGCCGGACGTCGATGTCGTCGACCGGCAGGATGACATTGCGGGGCAGGTCGAAGCTCATCTCGCGCTCTAACGCAGCTCAGGCCATATCCAGGGTGATGGCCACCGGACAATGGTCCGATGCCTTCGGCCGGTCCCAGCCGGCGCGCGGAAAGCGCTCCACTTCCTGCCCCGGCGGAAAGATGGTGCGCCAGGGCTGGCCATTGCGAACGATGTCGGGAACAGCCGTTGCGTTGCTGGCAGCGAGCCCCTTCGACAGCAGGATGTAGTCGAGCTGGCACAGATGCCGCTCTTCCGGTCCGCGCGTGTGGTAAAAACTCCAGCGGTTCATCTCCGGCCGCCGCTCGACGACATTTTCGCAGAAGCCGCCTGCCGTCAGCACGTTGATGCAGGACAGGGCTTCGTCGACCACCTCGAAGCGATAGCCGTCGATCGCGTCGCCGGCCACCTTCACGCGCTGGCGGTAATCGTTCATGTCGCCGCAGATCGCCCAGCGTTTGTCGGCGGCCCCACTTTTGTCAGCGGTGTCCCCACCGAAGCGCTCCTCGATGATGCGGCGCACGGCCTGCGCCTCTGCGATGCGCACCGGCATCGTCGCCTCGCGCCCGTCAAGCCCGTTGCGCGGCGAGCCCATCGACTTGAAGTGCACGAGGTAGAGCGTCAGCGGCACACCGCCCACGGTAACGTCGATCTCCAGGCAGTCGCGCCGGAAAATGCGCTCATTGGCCTGATTGCCCAGTGCCTCGAGTTCCGGCGTGTGCAGCCCGAACTGCTCGTAGGTGACATAGGCGTGGCTGGTCATGCGCACGAATTCGATCGGCTGGCCCTGCGCGGTCTCATTGCGCATCATCACGGCCACGTCGATCCCGCGCGAATCATTGCCCGATGTGGTGTATTTCTGCCGGTAGCCCTGCCCCACCATCTTGAAAAGATAGCCATATTCGAAGGCCTTCAGCGCCTCGATGTTGTCGACCTCCTGCATGCAGATGATGTCGGCCCGGGTGGCAGCGATTGCCAGCGCCGTCAGTTGGCGCGTGTCGTCGGACTGGGCGATGGCGCGGGCCTGCTCCAGCATCCTGTATTCCGCCTCGCTCTGGATATCGAACAGCGCCAGCGTTCGATCCTCGTTGAGCTGGTTGCGATAGCCGGAAAAATCGAACCTGTTCATCAGGTTCTCGACGTTGAAGGTGGCAAGGCGCAGCGACATGTCATGACCTTTGCCCGCAAGTGCTTCGGAAAACAAGCGCGCAGGACCACCATCTGAGATCGATTGGTCCTGGGTACGTTCGCGTCATGGTTGACGGAACCTTTCCGTTCATCCGCCGTTCAGATGCAAACATCCATTGTTGCCCCATTCCTCGGGTGGGCGTGGGGCCTGTAACTCTTGGAGAGTGCAATGAATTCGCTCTTTTCTTCCACGGTCAAATCGGGGCTGATAGCCCTTGGTATCCTCTCCGGCATCACGGCACCGTCCGCCGCCGGGCCGATCATGCAGCCGGACATGTCTATCCCCACCAGCACGGCGGCGCCGAATGTCACGCCGGTCCGCGACAGTTGGGCCGGCGGCAACAACCGCCAGTTCAACAACGACAATTGGAGATGGCGCCGATCGGGCAATTGGAACGGCGGCCGTCGACACTGGAACGGTGGCGGCGGTAACTGGAATGGCGGAGACGACTGGCGTTGGCGCCATCATCGCCATCATTATCGCGGCGGCCGTTACTACGATGATGGCGCGAGTGCCGCGATTTTGGGCCTTGGCCTGGGGCTCGGCCTCGGCAGCATGTATAACAACTATGACTACTATGACCGGCCGGCGCCGCGCCGCTACTACCGCGCGGGACGGCTTTCCAGCGCTCATGTCCAATGGTGCTACAACCGCTACCGGTCGTACCGGGCCTACGACAATACCTTCCAGCCCTATAACGGCCCGCGCCAGCAGTGCTATTCACCCTATCGATGAACTGGCCTGCAGCTGAGCTGACCGACAAAATGAAAAAACGGCGCCACATGGCGCCGTTTTTTGTTCACGAAAGCTGCTGTTTTCGAGCGCTTGTGAATTTCGCTTAGTTCTTGGCCTTGTCGACCAGCTTGTTCTTGGAAATCCACGGCATCATCGCCCGCAGCTTGGCGCCGACTTCCTCGATCTGGTGGCTGTCATTGTTGCGGCGGATGCCCTTGAAGCGCGACATGCCGGCGCGATATTCCTGCATCCATTCCGAGGTGAACTTGCCGGTCTGGATATCCTTCAGCACGCGCTTCATCTCGGCCTTGGTCTCGGCGGTGATGATGCGCGGACCCGAGACATATTCGCCCCATTCGGCGGTGTTCGAGATCGAGTAGTTCATGTTGGCGATGCCGCCTTCATAGATCAGGTCGACGATCAGCTTGACCTCGTGCAGGCACTCGAAATAGGCCATTTCAGGCGCGTAGCCGGCTTCCACCAGCGTCTCGAAGCCAGCCCGGATCAGCTCGACCAGACCGCCGCACAGCACGACCTGCTCGCCGAACAGGTCGGTCTCGCATTCCTCGCGGAAATTGGTCTCGATGATGCCCGAACGGCCGCCGCCGACGCCACAGGCGTAGGACAGCGCCAGGTCGAGCGCATTGCCCGAGGCATCCTGGTTGACGGCGACCAGGCAAGGCACGCCGCCGCCCTTCTGGTATTCGCCGCGCACCGTGTGGCCGGGCCCCTTCGGGGCGATCATGACGACGTCGACCGTCGACTTCGGCTCGATCAGGCCGAAATGCACGTTGAGGCCATGCGCGAAGGCGATAGCGGCACCATCGCGGATGTTCGGCGCGATCTCGTTTTTGTAGATGTCGGCCTGCAGTTCGTCCGGGGTTGCCATCATCATCAGGTCGGCCCATTTGGCGGCGTCCGCCACGCTCATCACCTTGAGCCCGTCGGCCTCGACCTTCTTGGCGGTCGCCGAGCCGGCCTTGAGGCCGATGGCGATCTCCTTGGCGCCGGAATCCTTGAGGTTGAGCGCATGCGCCCTGCCCTGGCTGCCGTAGCCGATGATGGCGACCTTCTTGCCCTTGATCAGATTGAGATCGGCATCACGATCGTAATAGACGCGCATTTTGTCTTCCTTCCCGTTTTTACAAATCAGAGGCCCTGCGGCCCGGTTTTTGCTCCATGAAGAGCGAGAAACTGCTGCGTCGCCCGCGCGGCATCGCCGCCGATCGCCGCCTCAGTCAATTCCAGCCGGTCGCCGAGCAGCAGACGGATCTGCACATCGCGGGCGACCAGCCCGAAAAAGGTGCGGAACGCCGTCTCGGCGTCCGCGAAATCCAAATGCCCGGTTCGTCGGCCGGCCTCAAGCACCGGCTTCAGCCGTTTGGCCAATGCGAAGCGGCCGTTCTCCAGCACCACGGCACCGAGATTGTCCTTGCCGGAACCGGCATGACTGACCGCCACCCGATTGAGCGCGATTGATGTGTCGCTCGAAATCACCTTGAGCCAATCCGAGGCAAAGCGCTCAAGGCTTGCGGTCAGCGAGGCAAGATCGAGCCCCTTGCCGTCGACCGGCGCCACCCGCACTTTCGAAGCCTGCCACTGCACAGTCGCCGTCAGCAGCCCGTCGCGGTCGCCGAACCATTTGTAGAGCGTTTCCTTGGAGCAGCTCGCGCGGCGCGCCACGGCGGTCATGGTCAATTGGTCGCCCTCCTCGACCAGCAGCCGCAACGCGGCGTCGAGCACGGCCTTCTGCCGCTCCGTCAGCGCTTCGCTGGTGTCGATGTCGGGCACGCTGTGCAACACGCTCTTCTCTCGGTAGGCAAGGTCAGCCGGTCACTGGGGCAAGCCGTACCGTACGTTACGGTTCGGCATATTGCGCATTCCGAGGCCGCACGCAAGAGGAGGAGAGCAAAATATCTGTAAAGTGGATGGGCGTTGGCGCGACAAGCCTCGCTCAATCGCTGGCTGGCGGATGGCGCAGCCGGCCAAGCAGTGCCGAGACCATGGTCAATTCATCCGCCGAGAGTTTGGCGCCTACCAGTTCGGCGATCGAGCGCCCGTAGACAGCCCACATCTGGCGCCGTGTCTCTCGCCCTTTGGCCGCGATGCGGATGGTTTGGCCA
The DNA here is from genome assembly GCF_020164875.1 of Mesorhizobium sp. CO1-1-8. Taxonomy (NCBI): domain Bacteria; kingdom Pseudomonadati; phylum Pseudomonadota; class Alphaproteobacteria; order Hyphomicrobiales; family Phyllobacteriaceae; genus Mesorhizobium; species Mesorhizobium sp. CO1-1-8. Next base: position 218,198 of record NZ_JAIUGZ010000005.1, read on the forward strand.
CGGCCGTCATCGGCCACCGGCAGTTTCTCGACAAGCCCATCGGCCTCGAGCCGGGCCAGCAGGCGCGAAATGTTGTATTGCGCGAACAGCGTGCGCTCGATGAGCTGGAACGGCCGCAGCCCGTCCTCGCCCGCCTCGGCGAGCTCATGCAGCACATCGTACCAGGCAAGCGGTGGCAGACCGGCGGTCTTCAACGCCTCTTCGGCGCTCTCCATCAGTTGGCGCGATACGCGCATCAGGCGAGCCCAGGCCTTGATGGCTTCGGGCGAAGGCGTGGCTCTCTCGGTCATGGCGCAGCCTTAGACGATAGATGCAGTTGCATCAAGCTTGACGATTAATGCATGCGCATCTACATAGATGCAATTGCATTAACCTTGGAAAGCCGATCCGATGAAACACGAAATCTGCAAACGCGCCGACAAGCTCATTCTCGTCAGCCATCACCTCTGCCCCTATGTGCAGCGCGCCGCGATATCGCTGGCCGAAAAGGGCGTGCCCTTCGAGCGCGTCGATATCGACCTCGCCAACAAGCCGGACTGGTTCAAGGCGATCTCGCCGCTCGGCAAGGTGCCGCTGCTGCGCGTGCAGCGAAACGGCGAGGAAACGGTGATCTTCGAATCGGCCGTCATCCTCGAATTCCTCGAAGAGACGCAAGCCAATCCCCTCCACCCTGCCGACCCCTACGCCCGTGCCCGGCATCGCGCCTGGATCGAGTTCGGTTCGGCAACCCTCAACGCCATAGGCCGGTTCTATTCGGCCTCGACGGACGCCGGCTTCCTGGCCGAATCCAGCGCGCTGTCCGCCATGTTCGATCGTCTCGAAGCCGAGTTGGCGGACGAGCCTGGCGGCCCCTGGTTCGCCAGCAAGCACTTTTCGCTGGTCGACGCCGTTTACGGTCCGGTCTTCCGCTATCTCGATGCCTTCGACCGGATCGGTGATTTCGGCATCCTTGACGGCAAACCGCTCGTCCGAGCCTGGCGCAAAGCCTTGAGTGAACGCCCGTCGATCAAGCACGCCGTTGCGCCGGACTACCCGCAGCGCCTGCATGCCTTCCTGCAAGCCAGGGGATCGTACCTTTCAGGCCTCATCCAGCAAAACGATCCAGCCACCGCGCTTCGACCAGCCCTATCCGCTTGAACGGATCGATCACCGTACCGGCCACCATCGAGGCGAGAAACTGCGGCGCCGGCGGGATTTTTGCCACCGTCGCCACCAGCCGGTCGCGGATGAAGGGCAACGCCGCCGAATCCGACTGGTAGAACGGCGTGAATGCCAGCGACAGCGCCTGGAAGATGCGGACATGCCAGCGCCGCGCCCTCACATAGGCTTCCAGTGCCGCCTCCACATTTGGCGCCCGCGCCAGCGCATGGCTGAGCGCGGCGGCGTCGAGCAGCGCCATGTTGGCCCCTTGCCCGAGCTGCGGGCTGGTCGAGTGCGCCGCGTCGCCGATGATGGCCAGCCGCCGCCCAACCGGCCGCTTCATCGTGTGGTGGCCATAGCGCGCCAACGAGAGCTGGTCGAAACTGTCGATCTGGCTAGTATACGCCTCGCTCTGCGGCCATAGCCGGACCACCCTCTCCTTCCAGGCATTCAGTCCCCGGACGCGCACCTCATCGGCGTCCGACGGCTTCAGGCTCCAGAAGAAGGCCGCCATCTTTTCAGCACCCGGCTGTGGCCGGCCGATCGGCAGCACGCCGATCATCACGCTCGCCCTGTCATAGCGTTGCAGCAGCGCGTGCTCATCGAAACCGTCGCCGCGCCAACCAAGCGAGGCCCAGAACGCGCCATAGGTGAGCGCTCTTGGCTCGCCTGGAGTGCTTGCGCGGCGCAGTTTCGAGCGCGAACCGCTGGCGTCGATGACGAGGTCGAACGGCCCTGCCCTTCGTCCGTTGCCGCATATCAGCGTCGGCCGTTCGCCAGTCTCCAAGGCCTCGATCTCAACATCGATTTCGATGGCGATCGCTTCGCGCTGCGTCGCGCGGAAGAGCACGCCAAACAAGGCCGCCCGGTGCACCGCCAGCCCGAAGCGGCCACCGCGTTGCGCATCGTAGCGGACATCGAGCACGGTACGGCCGCTCGTGGCATCGGCGCCATGCAGGCGGTCGATGCGAGCGCCCAGCGCCAGTATGTCATCAAGCAAGCCGAGATCGGCCAGGACCGTCAGCCCTGTCGGCTGCAGGATCAGCCCGGAGCCCACCGGCTTCGGCTCATCGAAGCGCTCGAAGACCGTGACCCGATGCCCGGCGCCCTTGAGATAGAGCGCCATGGCCAGCCCCGCCGGCCCGGCGCCTGCTATTGCGATGTCGTAGGAAATGCCATGCCCCCAAGCCGAACTGGGGGACAATCCTTCAGCAGCCCGACGAAATCAAGCCGCACCCCGGGGCTTTAGCGGTCGTTCAAGCCTGGGCCTAGCGGGCGTTCAAGCCTGGGACGCATCAAAATCGGCGCGCGCTGCGCGCACCGCATCATGGTTGAGTTCGGCCCACAGGATCAATTGATGAAAGGCGCCGAACATAGAGCGCCCGAGATCGGTCAGGCTGTATTCGACGCTCGGTGGTTTGGTCGGGAACACCTCACGATGCACATAGCCATCGCGCTGAAGATCGTACAGCGTCTGGGTCAGCATGCGCTGCGAAATGTCGGGCACAAGGCGCCGCAACTCGCCGAAGCGATAGGGTTTTTCAGCCAGCGCCATCATCAGCAGCGATCTCCATTTGCCGCTCACCCCCTGGATGACCTCGCGAACCGGACAATTGGCAATATTGCCGCCGCCGGAGATGGCCTTGTAGACCTCCAACTTCGATTTCAGATTGATGACCTTGCCGTCCATGGCTGGTTCCCTGCGTGTGCCTACCTCCCGAAAAACTGCCTTCTTTACGGCACCAGGTCAATTCCTATTTTAGTGCTGGTCTCTTTTTGAGACCATCGCTCGAACCGCCCTAGCGGCGCAACGTCAGGATCTTCCATGACCGAAACCCTTCTCGTTACAGGCGCCTCGGGCCAGCTCGGCCGCGGCGTCATCAACTATCTCTTGGACACGCACAAAGTTCCACCGGCAAACATCATCGCCACCACACGCAATCCAGAAAGCGTGGCCGATCTGGCGGTGCGCGGCGTCGTTGTCAGGGCCGCCGACTTCAACGACGCGGCTTCGCTGGAAACCGCATTCGAGGGCGCCGACAAGGTGCTGATCATTTCGACCGGGGATCTCGATCTCAAAAGCGGCAGGCGCCTGAAGCAGCACGAAAACGCCGTTGCCGCAGCCAAAAACGCCGGCATTTCGCATCTGCTTTACACCTCGATGCCCAATCCGGAGCCGGTGTCGCCGGTCCTGTTTGCCGACGACCACTACAGCACCGAGCAGGCCATTAAGGCGAGCGGCATTCCCTACACGATCTTCCGCAACGGCTGGTACCAGGAGAACCTGTTCCTGGGGCTGCCACACGCCATCGCCTCGGGACACTGGTATACGTCCGCCGGCGACGGCCGCGTTGCGCCTGGTGCGCGCGACGACATGGCAGCAGCGATCGCCGCCGGCCTCGCTGCCGTTTCGAACGAAAGCAAGACCTACACCTTGACCGGCCCGCAGGCCTACACCACGGCCGAGATTGCCGCCCTGGTAAGCGAGGTCACCGGCAAGCCGCTCGATGTCGTCCAGGTTTCGGATGAAGCCTTGACCGAAGGCGTGAAGGCATCAGGCGTTCCCGAGGATTTCGCTGAGGTGGTCGTATCCTTCGACGCCAACACGCGCGCCGGCCGCATCGCCATGGTGACCGACGCGATCGAGACGCTTTCCGGCAGGACGCCAAAGACGTTGAAGCAGTTCCTCGAGGCGAACAAGGTCGCCCTGGCCGGCTGAAGCGGAGTGACATGGACTGTGCCGTGAGGCATGGTCCATTCGCCGATCCGCAAGAAACATGCCTAGATCGCCACCTGCGTGCCGATCTCCACCACGCGACCGGTCGGGATCTGAAAGTACTCCGTTGCATCGGCGGCCGTGCGCGCCAGGCCGATGAACAGCCGGTCCTGCCACACCGGCATGCCGGAATTGGGCGAGGCCTTGAGCGAACGCCGCGACAGGAAGAACGAGGTCGTCATGATGTCGAATTTCCAGCCCTGCTTGCGGCAGATCGCCAGCGCGCGCGGGATGTTGGGCTGCTCCATGTAGCCGAAGGTCAACGTTACCCGCATGAACAGCTCGTTGACCGTCTCCATCTTGACCCGGTCGCTGTCGGGCACCACCGGCTGCGGCGCGGTCACCACCGAAAGGATGACGTTCTGCTCGTGCAGCACCTTGTAGTGCTTCAGGCTGTGCATCAGCGCGGTTGGAGCGCTCAAGGGATCACTGGTCAGGAACACGGCGGTGCCTGACACCAGTTGCGGCTTCTTCTTCAACAGATTGCCTGCGAGAAAATCGAGCGGGATCTCGTTGCGGCGGGTCTTGTCGAACAGATAGCGGCTGCCGCGCACCCAGGTCCACATGGCCAGCACGATGGTGAAGGCAACGGCCAGCGATGCCCAGCCGCCCTCGAACACCTTGACGATGTTGGAGGCAAAGAAGCCGACGTCGATGAAGCCGAACAGCGCCGTCAGCGAGACTGCCAGCCACAGCTTCCATTTCCAGATCCGCGTCATCACTACGAACAACAGCACGGTGGTCACCAGCATGTTGCCGGTCACCGAGATGCCGTAGGCCGACGCCAGTTTGCTGGACTCACCGAAGCCGACGACCAGCATCATCACCACCAGCGCCAGCAGGAGATTGACGCGCGGCATGTAGATCTGGCCGGACTGCTTCTCCGACGTGTGCAGGATTTCCAGGCGCGGCAGCATGTTGAGCTGCACCGCCTGCCTGGTCAGCGAGAAGGCGCCCGAGATCACCGCCTGGCTGGCGATGACGGTGGCGGCGGTGGCCAGCACGACCATCGGGATCAGCGTCCAGCCTTCGTTCATCTCGAAGAAAGGATGGCCGACGACGCCGTTCTTGGCCAACACGAAAGCGCCCTGCCCGGCATAGTTGAGCAGCAGGCACGGAAACACGACCCACAGCCAGGCCAGCACGATCGGCTTGCGGCCGAAATGGCCGAGATCGGCATAGAGCGCTTCCGCACCGGTCACGGCGAGGAAGATGGCGCCGATGGTCACGAAAGCGACGTCGGGCGAATTGATCAGGAAGGCGACGATGTAGTGCGGGCTCACCGCCCAAAGGATTTCCGGATCGGCGATGATGTGGTTGAGCCCGGAAAGGCCAATGGCCAGGAACCACACCGCCGTCACCGGGCCGAACACCAATCCTACCCCGCCCGTGCCAAAGCGCTGCACCGCGAACACCATGGCAAGAATAACCAGTGTCAGCGGCACGACATAGGGCTGGAAGGTCGGCGTGACTACATTCATGCCCTCAACCGCCGACAGCACCGATATCGCCGGCGTGATGACGGCATCACCGAAGAAAAGCGATGCCCCGACGATGCCGATGCCGAGCATCAGCGCCGAGCGCTTGGGGAAACTGCCGCGCGCCAGCGCCATCAGCGACAGCACTCCGCCCTCGCCGCGGTTGTTCGCCCGCAACACGAACATGATGTATTTGATGGTGACGATGATGGTCAGCGACCAGATGATCAACGACAAAACGCCCAGAATATCGCCGCGCTGGGCGACTTCTCCGCCCGACGACGCCACCAGCGCCTCGCGAAAGGCGTAGATCGGGCTGGTGCCGATATCCCCATAGACGACACCGAGCGCGCCCAGCATCAGAACCTTGGTGCTGTGCTGTTCGACTTCCGAATGGCTCGATTGTTCGACGGGTTCTGCCTCACTACCAGTATTGGTAAGGGCCATGGACGACACTCCGATAAGCGCGCGGTGCTCTACGCTTGCTGCAATGCAATATCAAGTGCCGTCGCGTAATGGCAGCCATGTCTGCCACGCGAGGCTCGCCGGAAATCCTTCGACTGATGGGCATTCGCAGGTTCGAACCACGCTACCGAAAAGCCCCACCGACGGACCGCACGCTCGTCGATCAGATCGCCACCTGCGTGCCGATCTCCACCACGCGCCCGGTCGGGATCTGAAAGTACTCCGTCGCGTCGGCCGCCGTGCGCGCCAGGCCGATGAACAACCGGTCCTGCCACACCGGCATGCCGGAATTGGGCGAGGCCTTGAGCGAACGCCGCGACAGGAAGAACGAGGTCGTCATGATGTCGAACTTCCAGCCCTGCTTGCGGCAGATCGCCAGCGCGCGCGGGATATTGGGCTGCTCCATGTAGCCGAAGGTCAGCGTCACCCGCATGAACAGCTCGTTGACCGTCTCCATCTTGACCCGTTCGCTGTCGGGCACCACCGGCTGCGGTGCGGTCACCACCGAAAGGATGACGTTCTGCTCATGCAGCACCTTGTAGTGCTTCAGGCTGTGCATCAGCGCGGTTGGTGCGCTGAGCGGATCGCTGGTCAGGAACACGGCGGTGCCGGACACCAGTTGCGGCTTTTTCTTCAACAGATTGCCTGCGAGAAAATCGAGCGGGATCTCGTTGCGGCGGGTCTTGTCGAACAAATAGCGGCTGCCGCGTATCCACGTCGACATGACCAAACCCATGACGCAGGCAACGGTAATCGATACCCAGCCGCCTTCGAAGATCTTCACGACGTTTGCCAGGAAGAAGCCGCTATCGATAATGCCGAACAGCAGTGCCAGTGCCAGGGCCAGAGCCAGCTTCCATTTCCATAGCTTGCGCATCACCACGAACAGCAAGATTGTCGTCATCAGCATTTCGCCGGTCACCGAGATACCATAGGCGGAGGCGAGCAAACTCGAACTGCCGAAGCCGACGACCAGCAGCATCACCCCCAACGCGATGAGCAAGTTGACGCGCGGCATGTAGATTTGCCCGAGTTGCACTTCGGACGTGTGCTGCACCTCGATGCGCGGCAGAAGATTCAGTTGAACCGCTTGGCGAGTCAGCGAAAAAGCGCCAGAAATTACCGCCTGGCTGGCGATGACGGTCGCGGCGGTGGCCAGACCGACCATCGGCATCAGCGCCCAGTCCGGCAGCATCTGGAAGAACGGATTGGTGGGCCTGCCACCATTTGCGAGGACGAAGGCGCCTTGCCCAAAATAGTTCAGCAGCAGGCAGGGAAACACGATCGCCAGCCACGCGAGCACGATCGGCTTGCGTCCGAAATGGCCCAGATCGACATAGAGCGCCTCCGCCCCGGTCACCGCGAGGAACACCGCTCCGACCGTGACGAACGCTGCAGTCGGTGTGCCGACCAGATAGGCTACCGCATAATATGGATTGATCGCCAGCAGTACCGACGGGTCGTCCATCAGGTGATAGACTCCGGCGACGCCAATGGCCAGGAACCACAACGCAGTCACCGGACCGAACACTGCCGCAACCTTACCGGTGCCGAACCGTTGCACCGAGAACAGGATGGCCAGAATAACCAAGGTGATGGGCACGACATAGGCATCCAATGTCGGGGTCACCACCTCCAGGCCTTCGACCGCCGATAGCACGGAGATGGCCGGCGTAATGATCGCATCACCGAAAAACAGCGCCGCGCCGCAGAGCCCGATCCCGAGAATGAGTCGCGCGCCCTTTGGATAGGCGCTGCGTGCAAGCGCCATCAAGGACAGTGTACCACCCTCGCCCTTGTTGTCAGCGCGCAGCACGAAGGCGACATATTTGATGGTAACGATGATGGTCAGCGCCCAGACGATCAGCGACAGAACACCCAAGACATCACCGCGTGTATCCGTGCCCGGAGAAGCATGAAGCGCCTCGCGGAAGGCGTAGATCGGGCTGGTGCCGATATCGCCATACACCACACCCAACGCACCAAGCATCAGAATCTTGGTGCTATGCTGCTCGACCTCGGGATGGCCCGACACGACGGTTTCGGCGTCGCTATGGCTACTGGCAAGTGCCATGAACCACTCTCCGGTAGGCGTGCGGTGCACTTAGCATGCTGCGACACGATATCAATTGCACACGATGGCTGCCATGCTTTGCTGTGCCAAGCTCAACCCCTACCACCCGCAGGCTTTGAGGAACCGACCCACCGTGCCGGCCATGCCATACTCCAACGCGTCGGCTGTCAACCCATGTCCGATCGACACTTCGGCCAATGCCGGAATGCGCTTGGCAAGTGCCGGCAGATTGCTGACCACCAGATCGTGCCCGGCATTGACCTGGAGCCCGGCGGCAAGCGCCGCGTCGGCGGTTTTTCCCAGTCTTTCCAGCTCCTTGGCCGCTTTGGCGGAATCTGTGTGATAGCTGCCATATGGACCCGTATAGAGCTCGATGCGGTCGGCGCCGACATCGCGGGCGGCCGCCACCCAATCGGGGTCGGGATCGGAAAACAGCGACACGCGAAAGCCCCCCTTTTTCAGACGCTTGACGATCGGTGTGAGGAACGCGGCCTGGGTGGCGAAGTTCCAGCCATGGTCCGATGTCGCCTGGGCGGGATCGTCCGGCACCAAGGTCACTTGTTCAGGCTGATGCTTTTCCACAAGCAACAGGAAATCCTCGGTCGGATAGCCCTCGATGTTGAATTCCGCGCGCGGAAACTCGTCGTCGATCAGCGACCGGATCTCAGGCAGATCGGAGTGTCTTGTGTGCCGCTCGTCGGGGCGTGGATGCACCGTCAGCCCATGCGCCCCGGCTGACAGCGCAATGCGGCCGAGGCCGGTGACGCTGGGCCAAGGCAGGTCGCGCCGATTGCGCAGCATGGCGATGGCATTGAGGTTGACGGAGAGCTTTGCAGGCATGCGGGCGGCCTCGGAGTTCATTCGACGCGCCCACCTATAATGCCTTTGAGGGGAACAGTAATGCCTTTGGTGGAACAGACTGGGGGTTTCGGGTGTTCCAACCCTGATGAACGAGCCGGGAAAGGAAGCGCCGATGAATTTTCTCGATGAGGTGCCGGCAATCCGCCGTCTCGAGACCAGCCGCGACGACCTTTTCGCCATCGATGTTGTCGGGCACGTTTCCGCGGCCGACGGTGAAAATCTTTTCGGGCTGCTGGAGGCAGCCTATGCCCTCCATCCGCGCGTCGATGTGCTGGTGCGCCTCGTCGACCACGATGGCGTCGACTGGGCCGACATCGCGGACGAGACCCTGAAGCAGGGCGCCATCCATGCATTGGAACATGTCGGCCGTTGCGCAACCATCGGCGAACCGGACTGGATAGCGGACGCACATCGCTTTCTGCCGTCCTCACCGCCCATCGAAATCAGGCATTTCAAGGCGGAGGACGAGGCTGCCGCCTGGCAGTGGCTTGCCGCACAGCCTATCGGGGCAACAGCATCCGGCGCCCCTACCTGACGATCGTCAGCCGCTCGGCCGCCCGCGTGATGGCAGTGTAGAGCCATCGCTGGCGGGTTTCCTTGAAGGCCCAGCTTTCATCGAACAGCACGATCTCGTTCCACTGCGAGCCCTGCGCCTTGTGCACGGTCAGCGCGTAGCCATAGTCGAAATCGTCGAAGCGCTTCTTTTGCTGCCAGGGGATATCGGCGTCCGGATCCTCGAAGGCCGCCTTGAGCAGCTTGATCTTGGCGACACCGCGATCCGGATCGTCCTCTTCCGGCGACACCAGAAGGTTGATGCCGGGCTTCACCGTCTCGCGCGACGAAGTCATCACCTTCCAAAGCGAGCCGTTGAGCAGGCCCTTTGCCGGATCGTTGCGCAGGCAGACCAGCTTGTCGCCGGCCTGCGGATAATCGGCGTTGAAGCCCTTGAGCTCGCGCAGCCGCTGATTGTAGCGGCGCCGCGTGCGGTTGGTGCCGACCAGCACCTGGTCCGCCTTGAGCACCAGCTCCTGGGTAACGTCTTCCTTGCCGATCACCTGCGCCGTGCCATAGTCGCCACGCATGAATTCACGGCCCTCGCGCACATCGAGCGCCAGCCGCAGGATCGGGTTGTCGCGCGCCTGCCGGTGGATTTCGGTGAGCAGAAAATCCGGCTCGTGGTCGGTGAAGAAGCCGCCACCCGAGATTGGCGGCAACTGGCCTGGGTCGCCGAGCACCAGGATCGGCGTGCCGAAACTCATCAGGTCGCGGCCGAGCTGCTCGTCGACCATCGAACATTCGTCGATGACGACCAGCTTGGCCCGCGATATAGGGCTTTGACGGTTGAGCGAAAAGGTCGGCGACATCGAGGTCTTGCCGGTGACCTCGTCCGATACCGATTCCTCGCCCTTCGGCCGATAGATCAGCGAATGGATGGTCCGCGCATTGACCGCGCCCTTGGAACGCAGAACTTGCGCCGCCTTGCCGGTGAAGGCGGCGAACTGCACCTGGCCGTCGACATGTTCGGCGAAATAGCGCGCCAGCGTCGTCTTGCCGGTGCCGGCATAGCCGAACAGCCGAAAAAGCTGCGGCTGGCCGGTCTTCAGCCAGCGGGCGACGGCTTGCAACGCCTCGTCCTGTTGGGGAGAGAATTCCATCAGCGCGAGAGACCGGATTCGCAAGGGAAAGACAAGACAGCTGCCACCACCATCGATGCGTCGGGACGCTTCAGCGCCGCCGACGGGTCAGGCTATCAGGCACGGACAAGAACGTAAAGGGAACAGACAAACCCACCCCACACCTTTATCGGATCTGCCGGGGATCGTTCTCCAGCAAGATCGGCTTGCCGTGCGGGGTGGCGTGTGCGGCGCGCTCCCAGGCTTCAGCCATCGCGTCGACATCGGCTCTGGCTGCCAGCCCTTTTGAAACAAGCAGGCTTTCCAGTGCCGCCAGCCAATGCTCGTAATAGTCATGGCCGTCAGCCGCGGCACCCGGTTTTTTCACCTGCGCCGACAGCGCCTGCGCCCATTCGCTCCACGAAAACAGGCCCTTGTCGTGCAGCGCCACCGTCATGGCGAAGGCTTCGGCCTGCCATGGTTCGGCGAAAACAGCGGCATCGACGCCCGGCGGCAAATCGGCCATGTCCGAGTCACGCCGGCTCAAGATAGCTCTCCCAGGCATCGATCGACACGGTCAGCGTCGGGTCGGCCCCCTCGCCCCAGATTTCCGGCCCTTCGAAAACCACCGTGTAGACCCATTGGGGGTTTTCGCCGTGGCCATGCGCGTTCGAGTCGGGGAACACGAACCCATCGCGCACGGCCTCGATTCTACCCAGCTTGCCGCGTGCGTAGCGCGGCAGCCGCGTGTGGCCGGTCGGGTTGAGGTTCTTGGTCCGCACGGGATCGCCGGCCTTGAACCGCGCCGCTTGCGCCACCGGCCGGTCGCAAGGGCTGCCCTTGGCCAGCACTGCGGGCACGTTCTCCGCCTTCAGCACCCTCTTGGGGGTCGCTGCTGGATCGGCTGCCTTGCCTGCTTCGAGATCGCGCTCGCTGACGAAGCCATGGCGCTTCAACAGCTCCTCCAGTGCCTTGATCCATATCTGGTAGTAGCTCGATGAATAGTAGACAGCCGGATGCAGTGATTCGCGTGCATGCCGGCTCTCGTCGATATTCCACGCCCCCATGGCGCCAGCGGTGAGTGTCACACCGAGCGCCCGCCTTTCCCACGCGGCATGGAAATACGGCTCGTCCTTTTCGGGCGCGACGGGGCCGAACCCCATCTGTCCGCCGAGATCGTGCGGCCCGTTCATGCCGGCTGCCTCGCCAGGCCGGTCCCGATCATCGCATCGCGGCTGACCAGCTCCGCCAGCCGCTCCTCGCCCCAGCCCTCGGTATTTTCGGGCCGCATCGGCACGACGAGATAGCGCAGCTCGGCAGTGGAATCCCAGACGCGAATTTTCCTGTCCGCCGGCAGCGTCAGCCCGAACTCCTCCAGCACGCCGCGCGGATCGATCACCGCGCGCGAACGATAGGGCGGCGCCTTATACCAGACAGGCGGCAGGCCGAGCACCGACCAAGGATAGCAGGAGCACAGCGTACAGACGACGAGATTATGGGTGTCCTGCGTGTTGAACACCGCCTGCATGTGCTCGCCCTGGCGGCCGGTATAGCCAAGCGATGCGATCGCCGCCGTCGCGTCGCGCTTCAGCCAGTCGGCAAAGGCAGGATCGCTCCAGGCCTTGGCCACTACCCTGGCACCGTTGCGCGGGCCGATCTTCGTCTCATAGGTATCGACGATGACGTCGATCGCGCTCGGATCGATCAGCCCCTTCTGGGTGAGAATGGTTTCCAGCGCGCGCACGCGGGCGGCAAACGGATCGAGTTCGTTGTCGTGGTCATGATCATGGGACATGACTGCAAAATACGTTTCCGATCATGGCGCCGCAAGCACCACGGCTTGGGCCAACGGCATATGGCGTCGGTTGCCTCTATTCGGCCGCCGCCCGTTGCGGTTCGGGCAGCATGTCTTCCCTGGCCTTGAACAGTGAGGGCTGGTCAACATCATCGGCCGGGCCCGGCTCGCCCTTGCGCTTCGACCAAAGCCCGACCAGCCAGCCCGAGAAATTCTCCATGTAGACATAGATCACCGGCGTCACGAACAGCGTCAGTGCCTGTGAAGCCAGCAGGCCGCCGACAACGGCAACGCCCAGCGGCTGGCGCAGTTCGGCGCTGGCGCCGGTGCCGAGCGCAATCGGGAATGTGCCCATCAGTGCCGCCAGCGTCGTCATCATGATCGGCCTGAACCGCATCAGGCAGGCCTTGTGGATCGACTCGGTCGCGGACATGCCTTCTCGTCGCAGTTCAAGCGCGACGTCGACCATCATGATACCATTCTTCTTGACGATGCCGATCAGCATCAGGATGCCGATCACCGCGATGACCGACAGATCCATGCCGGCGAAGCGCAGCGCAACGACCGCTCCGAGCACGGCCGACGGCAGGCCAGTGAGGATGGTCAGCGGGTGGATGAAGCTCTCGTAGAGAATGCCGAGCACGATATAGATAGTCAGGATCGCGCCGCCGACCAGAAAACCCTGGTTGGCAAGAGAATCCTGGAAGGTCTTGGCCGTGCCGGCGAAGCTGGTCGAGATCACCGTCGGCATGCCGATCTGCTCCTTCAGCGCATTGATGCGCGTCACGCTGTCGCCCAGCGCCACGCCCTGCGGCAGATTGTAGGAGATGGTCACGGCTGGAAGCTGGCCGAGCTGGTTGACAGTCAGGGCGCCGGCCGTGCGATCGACCCGGGCGAAGGCGCCGAGCGGAACAAGACTGCCGCTCGCCGTCCTCATCTGGATGGCCAGCATCCGCTCGGGCGACCACTCGATCTTGGGATCGAGCTCGGTGATGACTTCGTAGCTGTCGGCCGAACCGAAGATTGTCGAAACCTGGTCGGTACCGAACCCGCCATAAAGGGCGGAGCGCAACGTGTCGGTGTCGATACCGAGCTGGGCGGCCTTGTCGCGATCCACCACCAGCGTCGCCTGCAGCGCATTGTTCTGAAGATCGCTGGTGACGTCGGTGAAGTTCGCATGGTCGGCCGCCATCGCGTCGTTCAGTTTCTGCGCCCAGATATCGGTCAGGCCGGTATCAAGCCCCTGAACCACGAGCTGGTAGGCGCTGGCCGACGACCGCGACCCGAGCCTCAGGTTCTGCACCGGCTGCATGTAGGTCTCGATACCCGCCACGCCGGCCAGTTGCTTGCGCAGATCCGAAAGCACCTTCTCGATATCGGGGCGCTGGTCCTTGCCCTTGAGCTGGACGAAAAGCTGCCCCTGGTTGAGCGCATTGTTGCCGCTGCCCGCCGACCACGCCACATGGTCGACATAGGGCGAATGCGAGAAGACGCTGGCGACCTGTCCTTGCAGCCTGGACATGGCGTCGAAAGAGATGTCCTGACGTGCGATGGTGGTCACCGATATCTGGCCGATGTCCTCCTGCGGGAAGAAACCCTTCGGCGAAGTCTGGATCAGCCACGCCGACGCTGCCGCGGTGCCGACGAAGACGAGGAACACCAGGAAGGTATGCCGTAGGCAGAAGCTCAAGACCCTGTCGTAGCCGCGTGTGACGAGGTCCTGCTTGTGGCCGGGGCCATGCTTGTCGCGGTCGGCCTTGGTCACCGACAGCAGCCGTGAGCACAGCATCGGCGTCAGCGTCAGCGACACGAACATCGACGCCAGGATGGCGACCGTCACCACGACGGCGAACTCGTTGAAGATGCGTCCGATCACGCCGCCCATCAAAAGCACCGGGATGAACACCGCGACCAGCGAGATCGAGATCGAGATGATGGTGAAGCCGATTTCGCGCGCGCCCTTCAGCGATGCATCGAAGGCCGACAGCCCATCCTCCTCCATATGGCGGAAAATGTTTTCCAGCATCACGATGGCATCGTCGACGACGAGGCCCACGGCGAGCGTCAGGCCCATCAGCGAGATGTTGTCGATGGAAAAGCCGAACAGGAACATCGCACCGAGCGTGGCGATCAGCGAGATCGGCACCGCCACGGCCGGAATGATGGTCGCCGTCACCCGGCGCAGGAACACGAAGATCACCATGATCACCAGGGCAATGGTGAGCAGCAGCGTGAACTGCACGTCGCTGACGGCCTGGCGGATCGAACTGGACCGATCGTTAAGCAGCTTGATGTCGGCGGCGGCCGGCATCTGGTCCTTGAAGGACGGCAGCATCGCCTTGACCTTGTCGACGACGTCGACAGTGTTGGCGTCGGGCTGGCGCTGCACGGCCATGATGATCGCGCGGGTGCCATCGTACCAGCTAGCCGTCGTCGTGGTCTGCACCGAATCGACGACGCGGGTCACCTCGCCCAGCCGTACCGGGTGACCGTTTTTGGTGGCGATGATGATGTTGGAGAAACCGGCGGCGTCGGTCAGCTGCGTGTTGGCGGTGATGGTGAGCTGCTGCTTGTCGTTCTGCAGCACGCCGAGCGGCGTGTTGCTGTTGGCCGAGGCAACCGCGGCCTGCAACTGATCGATCGAGATGCCGCGCGCCGCAAGCGCAGTCGGGTCGATCTGGATGCGCACCGCGTATTTCTGTTGGCCGAAGATCGAGACCTGCGCCACGCCGTCGATGGTCGACAGCGACGGCGAGATGACGTTTTCCGCGAAAGCATCGAGATCGGTCAGCGGAACCGTGTCGCTGACCAGTGACATCAAAAGGATCGGCGCGTCGGCCGGATTGACCTTGCGATAGCTTGGTGGCGACGTCATCTGCGGCGGCAATGATTTCTGCGTGCGCGCGATCGCCGCCTGAACGTCGGCGGCTGCCGCGTCGATGTCCCGGTTGAGCACGAACTGGATGGCGATCGAGGTTTGGCCAAGCGAGTTGGTGGTCGAAATGGAATCGATGCCGGCGATGGTGGCGAACTGCTTGATCAGTGGCGTCGCCACAGATGTGGCCATGGTTTCCGGCGAGGCGCCAGGCAGCGAGGCCGAGACGTTGACCACAGGAAATTCAGCGCTCGGCAGTGCCGCCACCGGCAGGAACTTGTAGGCGAACAACCCGCCCAGCACGAGGGCGAACGACATCAGAAGGGTGGCGACCGGCCTGCGAATACAGAATTCGGAAATCATTGGGCAGCCTCGCCAGCGTTGGTCGCCTCGGCCACCTTGGGCGCGGCGGCACTCGCCGTGGCCTTGCCTTCATGCACCGCAGCGCCGTCCTTCAGTCGTGTCTGGCCTTCAGTGACAACCTTCTCACCGCTTTTCAGCCCCTGGCTGATGGCGCTGTTGTCGCCTTCGGTCAGCGCCACCTGCACCGGCCGCATCTCGACCGTGTTGTCCGGCTTGACCACATAGACGAACGGCCCCTTCTGGCTTGGCTGCACCGCGACGGTAGGAACCGATGTCATCTGCGGCATGATGCCGGCGTCGAGCACGACATTCACATACTGGCCGGGCCATAGCGAAAGATCTGCGTTGGGAATGCTTGCCCGCGTCGCGATGGTGCCCGACGCGGTGTCGACGCTGGAGTCCACGAAATCGAGCGTACCCTTGCCGATCGGCGTCGGGTCGCCATCCTTGGTCAGCGTCACCGCGCCCTGCTGCGGATTGGCAAGCGCCTTGTGCAGCAGCGCAAGGTTGCTCTCGGGAAGGTTGAAGTTGACCTGCAGCGGGTCCATCTGGGTGATGGTCACCAGCGGGGTCGCCGTACTGCTGTTGCCATTGCTGACGGTGACGAGATCGCCGACGGCGACGCTGACAGCACCCAGCCTGCCGGAAATCGGCGCCGTGATCGTGGCGAAGCCAAGCTGGACATTGTCGGCGTCGATTGTCGCCTTGTCGGCATCGACAGTCGCCGCGGCAGCTTTCTGCGCAGCGACGGCCTGGTCGTAGGTCTGCTGCGTGCCGGCCTGCTTGGCGACCAGATCCTTGGCGCGCTGGAGATCGGACTGCGAGCTGGCGAGCATCGCCTGATCCTTGGCGAGCGCTGCCTGATCCTTGGCAAGCTGCGCCTTCAGCGCCCGGTCATCGAGCGAAAACAAAACGTCGCCGACCCTGACCATCTGCCCGTCCTTGACGTCGATGGACACGATCTGGCTGGACACCCGCGCGTTGATGTTTACGACGGCGGGAGAGGAAACGAAGCCGATGGCGTAGCGCCGGATCGGGAAATCGGCTGTCGAGGCGACGGCCGAAAGGATGGAGGCCGAGCGCGCCGCGCTGGAGTCTTTTTTGGCGGAAGCCGCTGTCGGTTTGTCCGATACAGCCACCTGCTTTGCGCCAACGAGTTGTTGAACCTTGCCCAGCGCATCAGGCGAAAGATAGAGCCACCCGGCCGCACCCAGGCAGGCGACGGCCAGCAACGAAAGAACGACTTTTCCACGCATGGTCAAAGGCCCTCTCCACCCGACACGTCGTGGTCCGATGGATCTATTCTAGCGCAAATCACGGCCCGTTGCCGCGATTTCGCCGAATAGATAGGACACGCCTTTGTCGGAAAAGGGCCAAAAGGCGGCATTACGAAGATTTAATGTGCACTGCACAATGGATGTGCAACACGGCCTGGCTCCCGATCCGGACGAGTCCGGATCCCGTCTCCCGACGATCAGATGATGCGCCCGGGCCTATTTAAGCATCGGCCAAAGCGTCGCCGCCAGCAGCACGCCCATGGCGATGTTGAACCATTTCAGCCGCACTGGATCCGACAGGAAACCGCGCAACGCGGTGCCGAACCCCGCCCACACCGAGACGCTCGGCAAATTGACGATGGTGAACGCCACAGCGATCAACACCACCGACAGGAACGGGTGCTCGGCATTGGCATAGACGGCCATGGCGGTGATCGCCATCACCCACGCCTTGGGATTGACCCACTGGAATGCGGCTGCCTCGATGAACCGCATAGGACGCGCCTTCGTCTCGCCCTTGCCGGTCAGCGTGCGCGACATGGCGATCTTCCAGGCGAGGTACAGAAGATAGGCCCCGCCGGCGATCTTGAGCGCGGTATGCAGCGCCGGAAACGCCGTCAACACAGCGCCGAGGCCAAGACCGACGGCAAGCAGCAGCACGAGGAAACCCATGCTGATGCCCACCATGTGCGGAACGGTTCTGACGATGCCGAAATTCACTCCCGATGCCAGAAGCATGAGATTGTTCGGCCCCGGCGTGATCGAGGTCACGAAGGCGTAGACAAGCAGGGCAAGGAAAGCGTCGAGCGACATGGATATCCTCCCTCTGACAAGTCAGCACCTGAAGCCTCACTATGGAAACTGGCCGGCGCGTTCGGTGCCAGTCCCGCCGAAGTCCTACATCGCCTGCGGACCGCGGTTCAATGCGGCCACGCCGGTGCGGCAGATCTCGACCAGGCCGAGCGGCTTCATGATGGCGATGAACTGGTCGATCTTGGAGCCCTTGCCGGTGATCTCGAAGATGAAATGCTCGGTGTTGGCGTCGATGACGCTGGCGCGGAACGCATCGGCCAGCCGCAACGCCTCGACGCGGGCCTCGCCGGTGCCGGCGACCTTGACCAGCGCCAGTTCGCGCTCCAGCGGCCGCTCCTGGCCGGATTCATGCGAGCGCACGGTCAGGTCGACGACGCGGTGAACCGGCACGATGCGCTCGAGCTGGTGTTTGATCTGCTCCAGCACATGCGGCGTGCCGCGCGTCACGATGGTGATGCGCGACAGGTGTTTTTCATGCTCGGTCTCGGAGACGGTCAGGCTCTCGATGTTGTAGCCGCGCCCGGAAAACAGGCCGATGACCCGGGCAAGCACGCCCGGCTCATTGTCGACCAGCACGGAGAGCGTGTGGTTTTCCGGCTTTTCCGTCTCCTTGGCGATGAAATAGGCAGAGCCGGTCGGTTGTAGCTGTGCGTTCATGACATCAATCTCGTTTTCAAGCTCTTGAGCTAATTCTCTGTTTGCGCAGGGCTTTCTCGCGATACCCTGCCTTTCTTCTGCCGGCTACACCAGTTCCCTGCCCTTGGCATCGATGGCGTTGGCCACCGCCTCGTCGGTCGCCTCGTCGGGCAACAGCATCTCGTTGTGCGCCTTGCCCGACGGGATCATCGGGAAGCAGTTGGCGAGCGTCGCCACGCGGCAATCGAACAGCACCGGCTTCTTGACCGAGATCATCTCCTTGATCGCGTCGTCCAGTTCGTCAGGCTTCTCGCAGCGAATGCCGTGGCCACCATAGGCCTCGGCCAGCTTGACGAAGTCCGGCATCGCCTCCGTGTAGGAATGCGACAGCCGGTTGCCGTGCAGCAGCTGCTGCCACTGCCGCACCATGCCCATATACTGGTTGTTGAGGATGAAAATCTTGATCGGTGCATTGTGCTGCACGGCAGCGCTCATCTCCTGCATCGTCATCTGCACCGAAGCGTCGCCGGCGATGTCGATGACCAGCGCGTCCGGATGCGCGATCTGCACGCCGAGTGCCGCCGGCAGGCCGTAGCCCATCGTGCCCAGCCCGCCCGACGTCATCCAGCGGTTCGGCTTCTCGAAATGATAATGCTGCGCCGCCCACATCTGGTGCTGGCCGACCTCGGTGGTGATGTAGGTGTCCATGCCCTTGGTCAGTTCGTAGAGCCGCTCGATGGCGTATTGCGGCATGATCACGTCGTTGTTCATCTTGTAGGCGAGCGAGTCGCGCGCACGCCATTTGGCGATCTGCTCCCACCAGGGGTAGAGCGCCTTCTTGTCGGCCTTGGCGCCCGCCCGCCACAGCCGCACCATATCCTCCAGCACCCGGCCGACATCGCCGATGATCGGCACTTCGGTGTGGACGTTCTTGTTGATCGACGACGGATCGATGTCGATGTGGATCTTCTTCGAGTTCGGCGAGAATGCAGTGAGCCTGCCGGTGATGCGGTCGTCGAAACGCGCGCCGATGCAGATCATCACGTCGCAATCATGCATGGCCATGTTGGCTTCATAGGTGCCGTGCATGCCGAGCATGCCCATCCAGTTCTTGCCCGATGCCGGATAGGCACCCAGGCCCATCAGCGTCGAGGTGATCGGGAACCCGGTGAGATCGACCAGTTCGCGCAGCAGATGGCTCGCCTCCGGACCGGAATTGATGACGCCGCCGCCGCTGTAGATGATCGGCTTCCTGGCTCCCGCCATCAGCTCGACCGCCGCCTTGATCTTTTCCAGGTCGCCCTGGACCTTGGGCTGGTAGCTGGTGCGCGGCGCGATCTGCGGCGGGACATAGAATCCCTTGGCGAACTGCACGTCCTTCGGGATATCGACGACGACCGGACCGGGGCGGCCGGTGGTCGCGACATGGAAGGCCTCGTGGATGGTGGCGGCGAGCTCGTTGACGTCCTTCACCAGCCAGTTGTGCTTGGTGCAGGGGCGCGTGATGCCGACCGTATCGCACTCCTGAAAAGCGTCGGAGCCGATCAGCGAGGTCGGCACCTGCCCGGTCAGGCAGACCAGCGGGATCGAATCCATCAGCGCGTCCTGCAGCGGCGTCACCGCATTGGTGGCGCCAGGACCCGACGTCACCAGCATCACGCCCGCCTTGCCGGTCGAGCGCGCATAGCCTTCCGCGGCATGGCCGGCACCCTGCTCATGGCGCACCAGGATGTGCTCGACCTCGTCCTGCTGGAATATCTCGTCATAGATCGGAAGGACAGCGCCGCCGGGATAGCCGAAAACATGCTTGACGCCATTGTCCTTCAGCGCCTGCACCACCATTTCGGCGCCCGTCATCTCTCGCCGCTCGTTCTGTCCGTTGCTCATCGGTCTGGTCCCGTACTGTCGCCATTGGGCGTTTGCTGGTCGTTTAGTCGTGTTTCAGGCAATAAAAAAGGCCCCCGAGGGAGCCTGTGTCTTGCGCATGGGGGGTTTTTGCCCGGCGGTTACACCGCCTTGCCCACGCGCTTTCCTACGAGAATGAGTGCCGTTTTCATGGTGGCGGACACTAAGGGCGGGAAAGGCGGCCTGTCAACGGGAAAAATCGCGCCGGCACACCCGCATGCCGGCGCGATTGCGGCGATCAGCCCGGCGCCTTGCAGCGGGAAACACGCGGATCGCATTTGGACACCTTCCTGGCCTGCATCTTCGCTGGCGGATGGTGAGGTGCCATCCTTGCCGGGCCATGGTGCTGGGGCATGTGCATTGCCAACGCCTGCTGATGCGGCTTTTGTTGCCCTGCACGGCGTGCTGGACGCTGCCCCGAAACCGGCTTGGCCGGACCCGGCTTGGCCGACGTTTTGACAACGATACGTCCATCGCCCGCGGTCCTGTCGGCATGCGGCTTGACCCCATCGGCCTTCGCGCCGTTGCCGGCGGCCATCCGCTTGCGCACGGCGTCGCCAGGCTTCACGACGACCGGATTGCTGGCAGCCACCGCGCCCGGATAAATGGCCTTGCCGCCGCTCGCAGTCTTGGGGCCCGCCACGATTTGCCCGTTCCCGGTTGCATTGCCGACCAGCTTCTTGATCTCCGCGCCCCTGGAAGCATCGAGCCGTGCACTGGCAAACACGCCTTTGGGCGGAGGAACCAGTCTTGCCGCCTTGATCGATTCGATGACGGGCTTCGGGAATTGCTGCAGCCGGGGTCCGGCATTGATTGCAACCACCTGATTGCCAAGCCGCACATGCGGCGCATTGTTGACCACGACCGTCTGGTTGATGATCGTCGTGTTGCGCACGATGACGACGTTCTCTTGAACCGGCCGCACCACCCTGACCAGATCGACCGCGCCGATCGCCGCCACAGGCACGAAACACCACCAGGCGTCGTCGAAGGCGACACCGACGTCGGGCGGCGCCGGAGCCCAGCCTACATCATTGCCACCCTGGCGCCAGACCACCCAGGCCGGCGCCCATTGATCGCCTGATATCCATACCCAGCCGAAATCCGGATCATACGCCCAGCGGCCATAGTGATAGACGACATCGCCGAATGGCTCGGTGGATTGCCAGTACCAGCCGTCGTCGGTCCAGACCCACCTGCCTTCAGTGTAGGGCCGCCATTCGGCACGGACCGAGGGAACCCAGACATCGCCGAAGCGGCTGGAGGTTCGCCATCCGCCATAGTTCGAAAGCCTTTCGCGAACGGTGACGGAAATTTCCGCCGCATGCGCCTGCGTTCCGGGCAGCACCAGCGGGCCGGTCAGGGTCGCGCTCAAGGCCATGATCGCGGCCATTGCTGCAGCACGCCCACGCCGGCTGAGAGAGTGACGTGAAGACGCTTCGATAAAGGGTATGATGATCATAACGGGCTCCAGAGTTCCGCATCCAGAAAATCCGGGAACCGCCCTGTTGCCCGCCACCGGTTCCCGGCTTCTCACCGATCGGTTGTCATCGGCCTCGGTGACCGCATTGCGGCATTTGCCCATCAATTTTGCGCGACCGGCGCGGTATTCACAAATGGGACGTTCGTTTCCGGCGCCCGGGCGATTCCGAAACCGCCTGGCGATCCCATTTCGAGGATAGACGATTGAAATCGCTGGAAACTATGGTGGGGCGTGACGAGGGCCGCCATCTCTGGCGATACTTGATCGTCCGGCGGCAAGCCCGGCGGAGCCACCACCATGACGATCTGGATTTCACGGGAGGAAACCTGATGCTCGACAAGGCCCCTGGCAAGAAATTGTCCGACCTGCTCGATCAGTTCGGCGCCGCGCTTGCTGCCAATGACATCGAGAAGGCGGTCGATTGCTTTCAAGAGGATTGCTACTGGCGCGACCTCGTTACCTTCACCTGGAACATCAAGACCATGGAAGGCCGCGACCAGGTCCGCGACATGCTGAAAAGCCAGTTGTCGAACACCAAGCCATCGAATTTTGCCATCGCCAAGGGCGAGGACGCGACCGAGAGCGGCGGGCTGATCGAGGGCTGGATCAGCTTCGAGACGGAGGTGGCACGCGGCTTCGGTCATATCAGACTGAAGGACGGCAAGATCTGGACGCTGCTGACCACCATGGCCGAACTGAAAGGCCACGAGGAGCCGGCAGGCTTCGCGCGGCCGATGGGCGCCAGGCACGGCTCGGGCAAGAACCGTCCGACATGGAAGGAAGAACGCGAGAGGGAGGCCGCCGAGCTCGGCTTCAAGACGCAGCCCTATACGGTGATCATCGGTGGCGGCCAGGGCGGTATCGCGCTCGGCGCGCGGCTGCGGCAGCTTGGCGTTCCCACCATCATCATCGAGAAGAACGAGCGCGCCGGCGACAGCTGGCGCAAGCGCTACAAGTCGCTCTGCCTGCATGACCCGGTCTGGTACGACCATCTGCCCTATATCGACTTCCCCAAGAACTGGCCGGTCTTCTCGCCCAAGGACAAGATCGGCGACTGGCTGGAAATGTACACCAAGGTGATGGAGTTGAACTACTGGTCCTCGACCGAGGCCAAAAGCGCTTCCTATGACGACAAGACGAAGGAATGGACCGTTATCGTCCACCGCGACGGCAAGGACATCACGCTGAAGCCGAAGCAACTGGTGCTGGCCACCGGACAGTCCGGCAAGGCCAATCTGCCGAAATTCAAGGGCATGGAGACCTTCAAGGGAGACCAGCACCACTCCTCCAAGCATCCGGGTCCCGACGCCTATGCCGGCAAAAAGGCCGTTGTCATCGGCTCCAACAATTCCGCCCATGACATCGCTGCGGCACTTTGGGAAGCCGGCGCCGACGTCACCATGGTGCAGCGCTCCAGTACCCACATCTCCCGGTCCGACACGTTGATGGAAATCGGACTGGGTTCGCTCTATTCGGAGCAGGCGCTGCAGAATGGCATCACCACGGCCAAGGCCGATCTCATCTTCGCGTCGCTGCCCTACAAGATCCTGCACGAGTTCCAGATCCCGGCCTATGCCGAGATGAAGAAACGCGACGCGGCCTTCTACAACGGGCTGGAAAAGGCCGGCTTCATGCTCGACTGGGGCGACGACGAATCCGGCCTGTTCATGAAGTACCTCAGGCGCGGCTCTGGCTATTACATCGATGTCGGCGCCTCGCAGCTGGTCATCGATGGTTCGATCAAGCTGAAGAGCGGCGTCGACGTCGAAGAGATCAAGCAGCACTCGGTTCTGCTCAGCGACGGGTCGGAACTGCCTGCGGACCTCATCGTCTACGCCACCGGCTACGGCTCGATGAACGGCTGGGCCGCCGATCTGATATCGCGCGAAACCGCCGACAAGGTCGGCAAATGCTGGGGCCTCGGCTCGAACACCACCAAGGATCCCGGCCCCTGGGAAGGCGAATTGCGCAACATGTGGAAGCCGACGCAACAGGAAGCGCTGTGGTTCCACGGCGGCAACCTGCATCAGTCGCGCCACTATTCGCAATTCCTGTCGCTGCAACTGAAGGCGCGGCACGAAGGCATCGCGACGCCGGTCTATGGGCTGCAGCAGGTTCACCATAAGGGATAGCCGAGCGCCATTCCGGCAAAGCCAGCCGAAAGAAAGAAGGAGGCACGGCTTGCACCCTGCCTCCTTTCTCGAGGGATTACGCCGGCTTGCCCGCCGCGAACTGGGTCACTACCCGCTGCAGCAGCGGCACGTAATCGCGAAATGTCCGTGTCTTCATGTCGGCGATCTTGCCGCTCTCGTCCCAGATGCGGACCCGGACCGCTTCCTCATGGAACGGGTTCTTGCGGAACTCGGCAACCTCCTCGGCACTCATGGGCCCGCCTTGCAGCGACAGCGTATGAACCGAGGCCTGCGAAAGCTTGCCGAAATAGGTCGGGTCGGTAGCGCAGAGATAGCGCTTGGCCGCGACATGCAGCCTGACGCATTCGACGATGACCGGTGGAAAGAACGGTGCCAGCACCTCGCCGCCGGCCTCGTCATGATGCTTGTCTTCTACATCCTCGGGCGAATAGGTGCCGAACTCGCTGGTGTAGTGACCGATGTCGTGCAGCAGCGCCGCCGCAACCAGCTCGTCGGGCGCGCCGTCCTTTTCGGCGAACCAGGCGCCCTGCAGCATGTGCTCCGACATGGTGACGGGTTCGCCGAGATAGGATTCCGCGCCCCGGCGCTCGAAGATATCGGCGATGAACTCGACGATGGTGTCCGCGTTCAAATCCTGGCCGCTCATTCCGCCGCCTCCTTGAACCCATGCTCGATCGCCGCGAGCGTCGACAGCAGGCCGTCCTTGTCGGCGTAGCAGCCCTGCAGCCAGCGCTTGCCGGTACCGGAAAATGCCTTGCGCGCATGCATGACGCGCGTGTTGTCGACGATGAAAGCCTGCCCCGCTTCCAGCTTGAACGTCACCTCGAAGGATGGATCCTCGATCAGTTCGGCGAACCGGCGATAGGCGGCGTAGTACGCTTCCATATCGGCGAACGAAACGTCGACAGTCGGCGCCAGCGAGCGGTTGTTGAAGCGGATGCAGATCAGCTCGCCATCGGGCCCGAGCTCGATCATCGGCCGCTTCGCCTGAAGCCGAACGCCGGAAGAGCCGGCATATTCGAAGCGCGCCGGGCATGAGCTCAGCAGCCGGAAACCTTCCGGGTTCTCAGCCTGCAGCGCAGCCGCGACAGCAAACCCGTCGACGACGCTGGATTCGCCGCCCTCAACCGTATTCTCGATGCAGGACAGGATCTGCAGCGTCGGCACGGGGTCGCGATAGGGGTTGTCGGTGTGCGCCTGGAGGCCGAGATTGGTGTAGGCGAGATTGTTCGGATTGACCTCGGCGCGCACTTCGAACCAGCGGCCGTAATTGGTCTCCCTGATATAGCCGAAAAGATCGGACACTTTGCACAGCGCCCCGGATTCGGCCGGCAGATCGTCCATCACCGCAAAACCATAGGCTTTCACGGCCGACAGCCATTGCCGCAAAACGGCTTGGTCGCCGCTGGCAGCAGAATAACCGGCGCGCGGCACCGAATTCTGCATGGCGGCCTTGGTCCATCGCACGATATCCTCGCCTGTCCAGCCAGGCCGGCGCGCCTCACCGCGATCATAGGTGTTGGCGCGCAGCCATGACGCGGGAAAGCTGACCGTCTTCTGCTCGGGCACGAAGCTGACTTCCAGGGCGCCGCCCTTGACCGATGCGGCACCGATCCTGGTGCCGGCGGGAATGTCGAGAATGGTGATCAGCCGTTGGCCGTTGCCGGCGCTGCGCGTCTTGTCGTCCAGCGCATTGTCGCGCAGCCACACGGCATGAAAACGGCTGCGCGTCCCGTCCTGCCAGCCAAGGTCGATTGTTCTGCCTTCGTCGCCGATCAGCGCGTGGGTGAGCATGAGATCCGTTCCTGTCCTTTGCGTCCCCCGCAGCCTCATCCGCAGGGTTTCGATTGCATGGTGATCGCGCGACAGGCATAACTCAAATTATCATTTTTTGGCCAATGACCGCAGAACACTAATGACTCGAGCAAACCCACCCTTGCCGCCTCTGGACTGGCTGCGCAGTTTCGAGGCGGCGGCGCGGCTGTCGAATTTCACCGCGGCGGCAAGCGAGCTTGGCCTCACCCAGGCGGCCGTCAGCCAGCACATCCGGTTTCTTGAGGAGCGGCTGAAGACACGTTTGTTTTCGCGGCTGGCGCGCGGCGTCGCGCTGTCGCCGGAGGGTGCCGCCTATCTGCCGCACATCCAGTCGGCCTTCGCCACCATCGGCAACAGCACCGCGGAACTGTTCGAGCCGCGCGCGGTCCAGACCGTGACCATCCGGGCGCCGATCTCCTTTGCCTTGCTGATGCTGGTTCCGGCGCTGCCCGATCTCGCAAAGGCACTGCCGCGCATCCAGCTCGATCTGCTGACGATCCATCGCCCGACCGATTACGACCTGCCGGGCTCGGTGCTGGATATCCGTTTCGGCAACGGGTCTTTTCCTGGTCGCGAGGCCGACAGGCTGACCGCCGAGCGGCTCGTGCCGGTGGCGTCGCCGGGCCTCGTCAGCGACGCCGACTGGACCTCCTTGCCGCTGCTTCTGGTTGCCGGCGCACGCGAGATGTGGGCGGAATGGTTCGCCGCCGCCGGGTTGGCCGGCCACCCCAGGCGATCGCACCGTTTCGATAGCTTCGTTGCCGCCATGGAGGCGGCGAGCGCCGGTGCCGGTGTGCTGCTTGGCTCGCGGCCGCTGGTCGATGCGGCACTCGACAGCAAGACGCTGGTCAGGCTTTCCGACTACGAACTCTCCAGCACATCGGGGCATTTCCTGACCAAGGCGTCGACAGCGCGCCTGACCGGTGCCGAACAGGATTTTCGCCAGTGGCTGCTGTCGCGCCTCTCCGCGCTGGCATGACCGGTTACGAGAATGGCCCGATCCGCTTCCAGTAGATCAGCGTGCCGGTCAGCCCACCGTGCGGCTTTAGGGCATAGTCCGGTATCTCACCGGCCAGCGTGAAGCCCAACCGCTCATAGAGGCCTGAGGCGCCCTCGTCGGTCGCCGTGTCCAGAACCAGCAGCGTGCGGCCTTTCTCCACGGCAAGGCTCTCGGCGGCCCGCATCAGGCGCGTTCCCACGCCCCTGCCCCGGCAATCGATTGATGTCATCAGCTTGGCGATTTCGGCCCGGTGCGGCTGGTTGGGCGGACAGTCGAGCAGCAAGGTCACGGTACCGACGAGGTTCTTGCCGTCCCAGGCGCCAAGCAGCACTCGTTCGCCCCTTGCCGCCGCAGCCAGTGATTTCTCCCAGAAGGCCCTTGCCGCCTGCGGCGCCAACGGATGCATGAAGCTGACCGATCCGCCTGCCGCCACCGTTGCGACCAGCAATTCGGCCAGCATATCCTGCGTCTCGGCAGCCGGGTCAAGGGTTGCGATCTCGATCGAATTCATGTGCAGGACATCCTGTGATAGAAGCTGACGCATCGCTGTCACTCCAGATGGCGCACGCGGCGTCGCTTTCGCGCCGCCTTGATGGCGCTGATGCGTTCGGTGTCTTCGTGCCCGAGATGCCGCCCGCGCTCGAGAATCTCGAGCGTGTACTCCTCATAGGTCAGGCCCAGCCGCTCGGCTCTGTCCATGCGCAGCAGCATCACCTCGTGGCTCGGCGCCTTCCACGCCTTGGCATGGGCGGCCTGCCAGGCCAGGAAGATGTAAGGATCGCCCTTGCCCCATGGCGGGCCCTTGTATTCATCGAGAGGCGGCCCCCCATTGTGGGAGCGATTTGGTCTTCTTGCCATTGTGTCAGCCCCTGACCAGCGCGACCAGATAGTCGGCACCGGGCTCCAGGGCATGGAAGGTGCAGTCCGACGGCGCCCCAAGCGCCAGGCAGTCGCCTGGTTCGAGCCTGTGCACTGTCTCACCTTCGACGAATTCGAGCCGCCCGGAAATCAGCCATATCTGCTGCTTGATGAAGGCATATGAAGCAGCCGGAAAACTGACCCTGGCCCCTGCCGGCAGATGCACCTTGATCAGCTCCAGTGGCATGTCGGAAGCCGGCGAAAGATGCCGCCTGACATAGCCGGTATCGGGATCGCGCCACACCGGCTGGTCGGTCTCGCGCAACAGCCCGCCGCCCTGCAACTCCGCGCGTGCGATCAAGGTCGACAGCGTCATGCCGAAGGCCGACGCGATGCGCACCAGAAGCGCCGCCGTCGGGCTGGTCTTGCCCCGCTCGATCGTGCTGAGCATCGCCTTCGAGACGCCGGAACGCTCCGCGAGTTCCGCCAGGGACCAGTCGCGCGCGATTCTTTCGGCGTGTATCCTGCGGCCGATCGTCGAGGAAATGTCGTTCGCTATATCATCCATATGTCTATTATAGCGAAAACGTACACGCCGGAGAAGAGCCGCTTTGCGACAATTTTCACGGGCTCCTTAATGCTCTCTACACCATCCGACCTCATCGGGCCTTAACCCCATTCCGGTAGGATCGATGCTCCAGGGAAATGGGGATTGGCCTGTCCATGTATGTCGAACGCGAAGCCTCCGTCGGGGAACCGACCTCGCAGGAGCGCCGCCAGGCCGAGCAGAACGACAAGCGCATCCTCGGCAATGTCGTGCAATGCGATGGCGCGCGCGCCACCATCAGCGCCTATGCGGACGATGCCGACGGCGCGGTGACCGGCCTGTGGACGGTCGGGAAGATGATTTCCATCAATCTCGGATCGACGCGAACCGTCGGCCTGGTCTACGGGATCGGCAAGTCGGACCGCGCCTGGAGCAATGAGGGCCAAAACGCCATCGAGGTCAGCATCGAACTGATCGGCGAAGTCCGTGACGGAGCAGAGCCCGGCGCCAAACCGGTCTTCGACCGCGGCATCACCACCTATCCGCATATCGGCGCCGTAGCGCATCGCATCCGCACCCGCGACCTGCAGGCGGTCTATGACCTCGCCGGGCGTCATTCGATCACCATCGGCACGCTCGCGCAGGACGAGACGATCGCCGCCAACATCGCCATCGACGATACGCTGGCGCGTCACTTCGCCATTGTCGGCACAACCGGCGTCGGCAAATCCACCGCCGTCTCGCTGCTGCTGCGCAAGTCGATAGCGGCACGGCCGGATCTGCGTATCCTGATCCTCGACCCGCACAACGAGTTCGCTGCATCGCTGCCCGAATACTGCGTCAGGGTCGATTCCAAAACCTTGGATCTGCCGTTCTGGATGTTCAAGCTCGAGGAATTCGCCGAGGTGCTGTTCCGGGGCCGCGAGACCGAGCCGGAAGAAATCGACGCCTTGCGCGACCTCATCCCGGCCGCCAAGAATCTCTACCGCAACCCGAATTCGGGCTCCTATATCAGGCGCGGCAGCGATGCGCTGACCGCCGATACGCCGGTGCCTTACCGCATCGCCGACCTGCTCAAGCAGATCGATGAGCGCATGGGCATGCTCGAAAGCAAGACCGATCGCCCGACGCTCAAATCGCTGAAGACGCGCATCGAATCGGCGGCGGCCGATCCACGCTACCGCTTCATGTTCAACTCGCGCCTGATCGAGGACACCATCCACGAGACGATCGGCAACATCTTCCGCGTGCCGCATCATGGCCGCCCGGTAACCTGCTTCGAAATGGCCGGCATGCCGTCCGAAGTGGTCAATTCGGTCTGCTCGGTGCTGGCGCGCCTGGCCTTCGACCTCGCTCTGTGGAGCGAGGGCAAGTTGCAGCTTCTGTTTTTGTGCGAAGAAGCGCACCGCTATATGCCGGCCGACCCGCGTCTCGGCTTCGCGCCGACCAGGCATGCGCTTTCGCGCATCGCCAAGGAAGGCCGCAAATATGGCTGCTATCTCGGCGTCGTCACCCAGCGCCCTGGCGAGCTCGACCCGACCATCCTGTCGCAATGCTCGACCTTCTTTGCCATGCGGCTCGCCAATGAGCAGGACCAGGCGATCATCCGCTCGGCGATTGCCGACTCTTCCGCCTCGACGCTTGCCTTCCTGTCCTCCATGGGCCAGCGCGAAGCCATCGCCTTCGGCGAAGGCGTGGCGACGACCATGCGGCTGAAGTTCGAAAAACTGCCGAGCGAACTGCTCCCCGGCACCGCAAAACGCGAAGAGGCCACGTCGAAGCCGGGCGACGATGTCGATCTGGTGGCGATCGTGGAACGACTGCGCAACGTGCCTAAATCAACCCAGCAGGCGATGGCCTTCGCCGAGGTCGTCGATTCAGGCCGCCAGGCCGGCGATCCCGACTACCGCAAGCCACCCGCCGCGCGCGCGCCGTCGGACGACGATTTCGACATGCGCTACGGTCTCAAACCCGCAACCTTCGGCCTGCGCCCGCAAAACGATTGAGCCTGCAGTTCCCTGACGACCGGCCGGTAAGCCGCACCGGGGACTCCATCGTCAAACCAGCTTGGGTAAGCGCGAAAGGGAATTCATCAGGCCGGGTTGAATGGCGTGGTTTTCGAGAAGCCGGAGCGGAGCGGACATTCAGTCCGTGAGCACCGGAAGTCGAGAAAGCCGCGTCAGGCAACCGGCCTCATGAATTCTTCTTCGGGATTTTAGGCGCAGACGCGGTTGCGGCCCTGCCTCTTCGCCTCGTAAAGCTGGCGGTCGGCGCGGCGATAGAACTCTTCCGCTGTTTCCTTGCGGTCCCATACGGCAAGCCCGACACTGGTGGTGATCTTCAGGCGGACATTGCCTGACAGCACCGACATGTTGGCGATCGCCTTGCGGATCCGCTCGGCAAACTTGCCCAGAAGCTCGGCGTCCATGTTCGGCGTGACCACGGCGAACTCCTCGCCGCCCAACCGCGCCACCACATCGTGGTAGCGCGTCATATCCTTGAGACAGCTCGCGACGGCCTTGAGCACTTCGTCGCCGACGTCATGGCCGTGGGTGTCGTTGACCTGCTTGAAATGGTCGAGATCGAGGATCATCAGCCCGACGGGCTTTTCGATGCGCCGGAACTCCTCGAGATACTCCTTCAGCGCATCATCGAAATAGCGCCGGTTCTGCATGCCGGTCAGGCCATCGGTCAGCGCCGCATGCTCGAATGTTTCCGAGCGCGCGCTGAGCGAGACCGTCATGGCGCGCAGCTTGCCTTCCTCCGTCGCCTGTTTGCGGATCAGCGGATAGATGAAGAAAATGCCGAAGAACAGCGCGGTGGCCAGGAGCACGCCGGTCGCAAACAAGAGCTTGTTGAGATAGATGACCTTGTCCAGACCCGAAGCCGTATGCAACTCGTCGGCGAAGGATTGCAGAAGTCCATAAGCATGCAGCGTCACCAGGCCGGCGGCCAGGATCACGAATATAAAGACGAAAAACGCTGATTCCGCCTTGTGGAAACGCATCTGCTCCCCGTTGGAAAAGTGCCCACCGACCTTATGGCATGGGCGGGCTTACGGAGGGTTAATTCGGACAACCCCAACGGGAACCTTTCCTTGCAGGTAAACTTTTCAGGTTGCATCGGAAGCAAGCGTTAAGATCGTGGTTTCCAGATCATCACCGGGGCGCAACCTCAGCCATTCCGGCCCCAATTGATGCCTGAACCAGGTGGTTTGCCGCTTGGAATATTGCCTGGTCGCGATCTTGGCGCGTTCGATTGCCTCGGGAAAGCCAATCTCTCCGGCCATAGCCGCCTGCAGTTCGCGAACGCCGATGGCTTTCACCGCCGGCAATTCGGGATCGAGGCCAAGTGCCGCAAGCCGCTTGACCTCGTCTAGCGCGCCCTTGTCCAGCATTTGGTCGAAGCGCTTGTCGATGCGTCCGACCAACGCCGCCCGTTCCGGCTCGATCACGAAGAAACGCGCGCTTTCCCTGTCGATGAGCGGCTGGCCGCGCTCTGCCTGCCATTCCAGGATCGAACGGCCAGACGCATCGAGAACCTCCAATGCGCGCACGATGCGCTGGCTGTCGGTCGGCTTGAGCATCATGGCGGCCGCCGAATCCTCGCGCAGCAGCAGGCTGTGCAGCTTGACGGCGCCCTGCTCCTTCAATTCGTAGCGCCAACGGTCGCGGACCCGCTGCGGAATGTCGGGCATTTCCGAAATGCCCTCGGCCAGCGCACGAAAGTAGAGGCCGGTGCCGCCGACAAAAATCACTGGCCGTTCGGAGAATGTGCCGTCGTCGATCAACTTCCTCACGTCGCGCAGCCAGGCGCCGGTGGAATAGGGTGTCGCCGGGTGGACATGGCCATACAGAAAATGCGGTGCGCGGGCGAGGTCGGCCGCCTCCGGCCGCGCGGTCAGCACGTCGAGCACCGAATAGCCCTGCATGGAATCGGTGTTGACGATCACGCCACCCCTGCGCTCGGCCAGATCGAGCGCAAGCGCCGACTTGCCGCTGGCGGTCGGCCCGGCTATCAGGATCGCGTTCTTCACGCGGCCCTCGCCCGCCTGCCCGCCGGAATGTTCCATGCCGCTCATCGCCACGCTTGTTTCCCGTCCCACTGAGCGCGCTTTGTCGCTGTCGCTTGCGAATATGGCCTCACGGTCGGTCGGCGCAAGCGCTGTTGTCTGGCTGGCTGAAGGTATTGCCTGCGATCTCGTCCTGCCCGGGGCAGCCGACGCCGCCGTTACGAGTGCCGTCTTGCGCACGGCACTCGCCAGCGAAGCGGTCGACGTGATCATCCAGGAGGCAGAAACCCGCCGCAAGAAAATCCTGATCGCCGACATGGATTCGACCATGATCGACCAGGAATGCATCGACGAGCTGGCCGACGAGATCGGCGTCAAGGATCGGGTTGCCACGATTACCGCGCGATCCATGAATGGCGAGATCGCCTTCGAACCGGCTTTGCGCGAGCGGGTGGCGCTGCTCAAGGGCCTCGACGCCGCCGTGGTCGATCGCATCGTCGCCAATCGCCTGACGCTGGCCTCGGGCGGCCGTGTTCTGGTCCGGACCATGCGCGCCAATGGCGCCTGGACGGCACTCGTGTCTGGCGGATTCGAGGTCTTCACGACGCGCATCGCCGCCATGCTCGGCTTCCAGGAGAACCGTGCCAATCGCCTGCTCGAACAGGACGGCCGCTTCACCGGGCTGGTCGGCGAGCCGATCCTCGGCCGAGCCGCCAAGGCCGACGCGCTGATCGAAATTTCAGCGCGCCTCGGCCTGACACCCACCGACGCCATCGCCGTTGGTGACGGCGCCAATGATCTCGACATGATCCGCCTGGCCGGTACCGGTGTCGCGCTTCACGCCAAGCCGACGGTAGCGGCACAGGCCAAGGTCCGCATCGATCATGGCGACCTGACCGCGCTGCTCTATATGCAAGGCTACAGGCAGGAGGAGTTTGTGCAATGAAACCAATGCGGACCGAACGCCTGATCCTGCGCAACTGGGAGGATCGCGACCGCGACCTGTTCCACCGCATCAACTCCGACGACCGGGTCATGGAGTTCTTTCCATTCCGCCGCGACCGCGCCCAGGCGGATGCCAAGATGGACGAGGTCCGCGCGTGGATCGATAAGGACGGCTATGGCTTCGCCGCTGCCGAGATTGCGGCCACGGGCCAATGTATCGGTTTTGTCGGGATAACCGGGACGGAAGATATCGACGTCCTGCCAG
Organism: Mesorhizobium sp. CO1-1-8; assembly: GCF_020164875.1. Classification (NCBI taxonomy): domain Bacteria; kingdom Pseudomonadati; phylum Pseudomonadota; class Alphaproteobacteria; order Hyphomicrobiales; family Phyllobacteriaceae; genus Mesorhizobium; species Mesorhizobium sp. CO1-1-8. The sequence continues at coordinate 251,347 of NZ_JAIUGZ010000005.1, forward strand.
CCGGTACGATCGAGATCGGCTGGCGTCTCGCACCGGAATTTTGGGGCAAGGGCTACGTCACCGAAGCCTCAGAGGCTTGGCTGGCCTACGGTTTCGAAAGGCTGGGCCTTGGCGAGATTGTCTCCTTTGCCGTCGAGAACAACCACCGCTCCACGGCCGTCATGGAGCGCCTCGGCATGAGCGCGGATCCGTCTGCCGAATTCGACCACCCCGGCATTCCCGACAGCCACCCCGCGCTCAAGCGCCATGTCCTGTACAGACTGTCACGCCAAGACTGGCAGGCAAGAAAAAGGGCGGCCCGCTAGCCGCCCTTTCCATTCAAGATGAGGATTTCGCCGGATCTTCCGGATCTCAGTCCATCCGGATCGTCACGAACCTGAGCTCGCCGGTCTTCGAGGCCAGCATCAAGAGCGCATTCTTGCGCCCCTGTTCCTTCAAGGCGCCGATCCGGTCCATGACATCCTTGGGGGTGGCAACCGATTCCTGTGCGATCTCGGTGATCACCTCGCCGGGCTGGATGCCGCGTTCGGCGGCTGCCGAGTCCTTGGCGACGTCGGTGATGACGACGCCCGAAACATCGGCCGCAATGCTGAACTTCTTGCGTGTCTCGTCGTTCAGTTCGCCGACCGTCATGCCGAGCACCGAAGCAGTGGAAACGGCCGGAGCCTTGTCGCCCTTGTCCTGATCGGTGTTGCTGCCCTCCTCGCTGCTGGCGAGCTTCTCGCCATCCTCGAGCCGGCCAAGCGTCACTTTCACGGTCTGCTCGACACCCTTTCGCACGATGAGCACATCGACCGCCTTGCCAACCGGGCTTTCGGCGACGACGCGCGGCAGATCGCGCATCTCATGGATATCCTTGCCGTCGAACTTGATGACGACGTCGCCCGCCTGGATGGTGCCATTGTCGACCGGGCCGCCCTTGATCACGCCGGCAACCAGTGCGCCCTTGGCGGTCGCCATGCCGAGGCTCTCGGCGATGTCGTCGGTCACCGGCTGGATGCGCACGCCGAGCCAGCCGCGCCGTGTCTCGCCGAACTGACGCAACTGGTCGACGACACCCGAGGCGAGCTGCGAGGGGATGGAAAAACCGATGCCGATCGAGCCACCGGAAGGCGAAATGATCGCCGTGTTGATGCCGATGACCTCGCCCGCGCTGTTGAACAGCGGTCCGCCGGAATTGCCGCGGTTGATCGCGGCATCGGTCTGGATGAAGTCGTCATAGGGGCCGGAGTTGATGTCGCGGTTGCGGGCAGAGACGATGCCGACCGTCACCGTGCCGCCGAGGCCGAACGGATTGCCGATCGCCATCACCCAGTCGCCGACGCGCATCTTGGTGGAATCCCCGAACTTCACCGCCGTCAGCTTGTGGCCTTTCGGATCCACCTTGAGCACGGCGACATCGGTCTTGGTGTCGGTGCCGACCAGCGTCGCCTTCAAGGTGACGCCATCGGAAAAATTGACCTCGATATCGTCGGCGTCGGCGATGACATGGTTGTTGGTTACGACGATGCCTTGCTCGGCATCGATGACGAAGCCGGAGCCCAGCGACTGCACCTTCTGCGCGCCGTTGTCCTTGTCGCCGCCGCGGTTCTTGAAGAAATCGTCGAAGAAATCCTGGAAGGGCGAACCCTCGGGCAATTGCGGCATCGGCACCGCGCCCGGGCCTTCGGTACCCTTGACCGTCTGCGAGGTCGATATGTTGACCACCGCGCCGAGCAGGCCTTGCGCCAGATCGGCGACCGAAGCGGGCCCATCGGCGGCAAATGTCGGCGTCACGAAGGACGGGACAGCGACGGCGCTGACAAGCAGTGCCGCCGCGCCGGCGATGAATGTCCGCCGCGCCGCGCGCAGAATTTTATTGGATGTCATCGAGAGGCCTCCCGGTATTCTTGAAAAGAAAAGCGCTTCGACGAAAACGCCACGTCACGCCATGTTGGCAAAAAATACGGCACGTTTGCGGCTATGACTATCGGCAGAGGATAAATCATCGCCGCCGTCATGCGCCTCGTACCAGCCAGACGATGCCGACGCCGATCGCGATCGCCGCCAGCCCGGCAATCCGCAGCGCGTTCTCGGGCAGCGACAGCACTTCGGTGGCAAGCTTCCTGGCCAGGCCGGGAAAGCCGCCATAGACCAGACCCTCTATGACGAGGACGAGGCCCATGGCGGCAAGAAAATCCTGCACCGGCCGCTACTGGCCGGTGCTGGGCTGTGCCGCCGGCGCGGCGGGTGCCGTCGCCGGAGCGTTTGGCGCAGGCGAAGCAGGCTTTGCCGGCCCCTCGCTGCCGTCGGGATTGCGGAAGAAGCGGAAGAACTCCGAGTTCGGCGACAACACCATCGTTGTTCCGGTGTTGTCCAGCGCCGTGCCATAGGCATTCATCGACCGGTAGAAGTCGAAGAAAGCCGGATCGCGCTGATAGGCTCCCGCGAAGGTGGCGCTGCGCTGGGCCTCGCCCTCGCCGCGCAAGATTTCCGACTCTTTTTGCGCTTCGGCGACAATCTCGACCACTTCGCGATCGGCGCGGGCGGTGATGCGCTGTGCCGCCTCATTGCCGCGCGCCCTCAGCCGGGCAGCTTCCGCCAGGCGTTCCGCCTTCATGCGGTCGAAGGTCTGCTGCGAGACTTCGGCCGTGAGATCGGTGCGGCGAATGCGGACATCCTCGATCTGCAGGCCGAGCGATGTGGCATCGGGCCTGAGCTGGTCGCGGACTTCGCGCATCATCACGCCGCGCTCTTCGGAGAGTGCTGCCTCGAAATCACGCAGACCATAGACACGGCGCAAGGCAGCGTCGAGACGCGTCCTGAGCCGGGCCTCGGCCAATTCGATCTGACCGGACACCGCGGCGCGGAAGACCCGCGGATCCGAGATGCGATAGGCGATGAAGGCATCGACCTCATAGAACTTGCCGCCCGAGACCTGGACGCGAATGTTGTCGAGGTCGAAGCGCAGCACCCGGTTCTCGATCAGCTGCACGGTGTCGGCGTCGAAGAACGAGAACGGCGCCTTGAAGTAGATGCCGGGTTCGCTCTTGACGTCGACGATCTCGCCGAACCTGAGCACCAGCGCCTGCTGGCGCGCATTGACCACGAAGACCGAGGAATAGAGCAGGAACAGGATAACCGCTGCTGCGACGACGATGATGGGAAGACGGTTGGCCATCACTGGTTACCTCCCGTAGCGCCACTGGGCGCAGCGGGTGCCGGCGCTTTCGGCTGCAATGCCGGCAGCGGCAGATAGGGAACGACCCCTTGCCCGTTGCCCTGCTCGACGATGACCTTGCTCGAATCCTTCAGAACCTTCTCCATGGTTTCCAGGTAGAGGCGCTTGCGCGTTACATCGGGCGCCTTGGCATATTCGTCATAGACCGAGATGAAGCGCTGCGCCTCACCCTCGGCTTCCTGCACGACCCGGTTCTTGTAGGCGGCCGCATCTTCGCGGATCTGTGCGGCCTCGCCGCGCGCCTGCCCGAGCTTCTGGTTGGAATACTGATTGGCCTGCTCGACGAACTTGTCCTCGTCCTGCTCGGCGCGCTGCACCTCGTCGAACGCATCGGCCACTTCGCGTGGCGGTGCCGCATCCTCGATCGAGACGGCGTTGACGTTGAGACCGGCCTTGTAGCCGTCCAACGTCGACTGGATGATTTCACGCACCGAGGCGGCAATGCCCTGGCGGTCGTCGCGGAAGATGTCCTGCGCCGGCCGGCGGCCGACGGCTTCACGCATGGCGCTTTCGGCAACCTGCCGCAGCATGCCGTCGGGATCGGACACGTCGAACAGATACGCCCTCGGGTCGGAGACCTGATAGGCCACCGAGAACTGGACGTTGACGATGTTCTGGTCGCCGGTAAGCATCAGCCCGGACGTGTTGCCACTCGTCGCGCCGCCGCCGCCGATATCGACGAGCTGCTCGGAAATCTTGGCCGTCTCGACGGTTTCGAGCGGCCACCAATGGAAATGCAGGCCAGGCTGCGACAGTTCGGTCTTCGGCTTGCCGAAGCGCAGTTCGACCGCGACCTCGTCGGGCTGCACGGTATAAACCGCCTTGAACGCCCACAGCACCACAAGTGCAGCCGCGATCAGTGCGAAGATAGCCGGGCTCGCGCCGCCGCCACCCGGAAGAGCGCGCCGCAGCCGGTCCTGGCCGCGGCGGATGATGTCTTCGAGATCTGGAGGCGAGCCCTGTGGCCCGCTCGGTCCCTTTGGACCCTGCCCCCAGGGTCCCTGATTGTTGCCGCCGCCACCCCACGGGCCGCCGCCACCGCCGCTTTTGTCGTTCCAGGGCATGAATGTCCTTTCGCTTGGAATTCCCTCAAGCGCCGGTATTACGGCGCAAAATCCAGTATTGTTCTTCTATAGGGACGCCACGAGGCGCTTTCAACGCGATGCGCTGCCGACTTCGTCCGATTTGTCCGGTCGCGACCCTTTGTCTTCCTTCAATGCCCCTTTTTTCAGTCAATGTCTCTCTCGGCGCCGCTCGTAAACCGAATAGCGCGTCGCGTGGCTGTCCTTTTCCCCAGCGGGAAACTCCCGCGAGCTGACAATGCGCCAGGACTCCGGATCGATCGGCGGGAAATGCGCGTCGCCGTCGACCGCTGCCAGCACATGGGTGACATGCAGGCGATCGGCCAGCAGCATGGCCTGGGCATAGATTTCGCCGCCGCCGATGACGCACACCTCGTCCACATCGGCCATGCGGCGCCCGCGCACCGTCGCCAACTGGACCGCGGCTTCGAGCGAATGTGCCACCTCGACGCCCTCGGCACGCCAAGTCTTGTCGCGGGTGACGACGATGTTCAACCTGCCCGGCAGCGGCCGGCCGATGCCCTCATAGGTCTTGCGGCCCATGATGATGGGCTTGCCCATCGTATCGGCCCTGAAGCGCTTGAGATCGGTGGAGAGCCGCCACGGGAGCCCGCCGTCCCGCCCGATCACGCCGTTCTCGGCAATGGCAACGTAGATTGCGACGTGCATCAATTGTCGTCCGTTGGCTCGAGGATCAGGACGTCGATGTCGCGCTCGGGGTAGAAATCATCCGTCGTCATCTCGAAGGTCATCGGTCCGGTCTTTTTGACATTGTCACCGCAGAACGAGACCAGGGCTTTCGGATTGCCCTTGTCGATCGTCAGCTTGAACCTGCCGATCGTGCCGGTGGCCCAGTTGCCGCCGGTGGTCAGGATATAGGCGATGCGGTTCTCGACATATTTGGGGTAGCCGTCAGGGTCGTCCTTGGCCGCTTTGCGCACGGCATTTTCGAATGTGTCGTCCATGCAATAGCGGGGCTTGTAGGCCGCATACTGACCCTGGAATTTGCCGTCGTAGAAGAAGCTCACTGAAGACGTGCCGCCGACGCTCGGCTTGTAGTGGTGGGAAACATGGACGTCCTTGTTGGCCGGAAAGGTCGAACGCCACCAGTAGGTCGAACGCAGTTGCCAGAACGGCGTGTAGACCTTGGTCGTCTCGGTGCCGTCGCTGCCGGTGTCCTCGATGATGATACCTCGGTTCACCCAGTCATCGACAACCGCTTGCGGCAGCTTGGCCAGTGCCGCCTTCGCCGCATCGCCGAAAGGATAGAACGGCACGTTTTGCGCCCTCAGCTCGGCGCTGATGTCGATGCCGAGCGCCAACACTTTCTGCTCGAGCTGCGGCTTGACGGCGACACCGTCGATCGTCACCTCGAAGCCGAGGAAATTGTCGCTCTGATTTTCAGGGATCGCCGGGATTTCTTCGGGATTGCCCGATATGTCGGGCATCGGGAAGGCGACGATTGCCTCGACATCCTTGTCTGTGTTGTTGTGGAAGACGTAGCCGACCGTCACCTTTTCCGGCGAGATGAAAAGATCCTCGCTTTGCATCGCCACGGCATCGCTGCGCGACAGGATCAGGCCGCCGGTGCCAAGTTCGGCAACCGAATCATTGGCGAAGGCGGGCGCGGGCGACAGGGCCAGCACGGCGGTCAGAACATATCGCAACATGGAAGCCCCCTCGGCTAGAATGCTTGCAGGACCCTAGCCGTTTCAATGTGGCGTTTCAAAGCCCTTCCGTATCCGCGGACGCACCAAAGGGAGCTGGACACGCGCCAACGCGGTCTGGACACGCGCCAGCGCGGTCTGGACTAACAAGTCCCGATCGGGCAGGAGTTCGCCCCATGCGCAAGCTTCTCGTCATCGGCATCGGCGCCGGCAATCCCGACCATATGACCGTTCAGGCCATATCAGGCCTGAATCAGGCGGATGTATTGTTCATCCCCGACAAGGGCGCGAAAAAAAATGAGCTGGCGGAACTGCGCCGCCGGATATGCGACCGCTTCGTCACCAATCCGAAGTCACGCCGCGTCGAATTCGACGTGCCGCTGCGCGACCTCCCGGTAGAAGATGGGCCGGCGACCTCCTACCGCTCGACCGTCGATGACTGGCATGAGGCCATCGCCGCGATCTACGAAGGCCTGATCCGCGACGAGATTGCAGGCGACGGCTGCGGCGCTTTTTTGATCTGGGGCGACCCTTCGCTCTACGACAGCGCGCTGCGCATCCTCGAGCGCGTGCGCCTGCGAGGCAATGTGGCGTTCGAGCTTGAGGTGATCCCCGGCATCACCGCCGTCCAGGCGCTTGCCGCCAGTCACAAGATGGCGCTGAACCGCATCGGCGATTCCGTCCTCATCACCACCGGCCGCCGCCTGGCCAAGGAAGGCATGCCGGACAACGCCGGGAGCGCGGTCGTCCTGCTGGACGGCAAATGCGCTTTCAACACGCTGGCCGACAAGGATGTCGTCATCCATTGGGGCGCCTATCTCGGAACGGAAGACGAGATCACTCTCTCCGGCAGGATCGGTGACATCGGCACAAAGATCGCAGAGGTTCGAGAGGAAGCTCGTCGGCGGAAGGGCTGGATCATGGACAGCTATTTGCTGCGCAAGCCCGGTGAAGAGCAATAAGTCCTACTCCCCTACTCCCCTACTCCCCTACTCCCTTCCTCCTCACCCAGCCTCAATCTCCGCCTGCAGCGCCTCCATATGCGTCGCTGCCGCGGCCGCGGCCGCGCGCTCGATGGCGCGAAAACGGCTGACCACTGCCAGGCCGACCGCCGTCAGTTGCGCGCCGCCGCCCTTGCGACCGCCGGTCTGTGCCGCCACCAGCGGCTTGCCGAATACCCGGTTCATGTCCTCGACCAGGTCCCAGGCGTGCTTATAGGACATCTCCATGCCGCGCGCGGCGGCCGAGATGGAGCCGAAGGCGGCGATCTGTTCCAGGAGTTCGATCTTGCCCGGCCCGACGCGCCCGTCGGGATCGAGATTTATCCGCAAGCTCAGCGACGGCATCATTACTCTCCGCGGTCAAACCCCAACCTCATACTAGAAGCTCCCTGGCGAAACCGCTATTCCAAAAAGACATAGCGGGATCATCCATCCGCCTCGGCGGACAGGCCGGCGCCGGTGTTGGCCCGGTCGAAGCTCACCGTCTTGATCACCGCGAAAACCTTACCGCCAAGATGAAGCTTCAGCGCCTGCCGCGACTGTTCGGTGATGCGGGCAAGCACGGTTGCGCCATTGCAGTCGATGCCGACCTCGACCGCCGGGCCCTCGCCCGGGATTATCGCGGTAATGGTTCCCGGCAGGATGTTGAGCGCGCTGAGGCCCCTCGGCTTTTCGGTGGCGATCATCACATCGCGGGCGCGGATACGGATGCGCACCGGCGTACCTGTTTTCATCGCCAGTTGTGGCACCCGGAGCTCGCCCGCGGCCGAGCCGAGCACGGTCATGCCGAAAGTCTCGTCGTGATGCAGCACCCTGGTGTCCAGCACGGCGCCCCCCTCGCCGCGCTCCTCCGCCGGCAACAGGTCGAGCCTTTGCATCACCGCCCCGGTCGGCCCGCTGGCAATGACATTGCCGTGCGCCAGCATCACCACGTCGCTGGCCAGCCTCGCCACTTCGGCGACCGAATGACTGACATAGACGATCGGGATTTTCGTCTCGTCGCGCAGCCTTTCGACATAGGGCAGGATTTCGGCCTTGCGCGCTTCGTCGAGCGAGGCCAGCGGTTCGTCCATGAGCAGCAGTCTGGGGCTGGCAAGCAATGCCCGGCCGATCGCCACGCGCTGTTTCTCGCCGCCCGAGAGCTTTGCCGGCCGCCTGTTCATGAGCGGCCCGATGCCGAGCAGGTCGACGACGGCATCGATATCGGCGTAGCGCTCCGCCGGCGGTGTGAACCAGCGGCCGTAGCGCAGATTGCCGGCAACGCTCATATGCGGAAACAGCCGTGCGTCCTGGAACACCATGCCGATGCGGCGCTTGTGCTTCGGCACGAAAATGCCGGCACCGGTATCGACCAGCACACGGCCGTCGACCTCGATGCGCCCCTTGTCGGGCCGGATCAGCCCGGCAATCATGTCGATCAGCGTCGTCTTGCCCGACCCCGACGCTCCGAACAGCGCCGTCAGCCGCCCGGCGCTTTCGAAGCGGGCCTCGATGGCGAAACCACCCAGCCGATGACTTATGTCGACGAGAACGCTCATTCGATGTCCAGTCGCCGGCCGACGCGCCGCGCCAGCACCTCCGAAGCCACCAGCGCGGCCATGGAGATGACGATGGAAATCAGCGTCAGGCGGAGCGCCCCTTCATCGCCACCCGGCACCTGCATGAAGGTGTAGATCGCCGACGGCAATGTCTGCGTCTCATTGGGAATGTTGGAGACGAAGGTGATGGTGGCGCCGAACTCGCCCATCGCCTTGGCGAAGGCCAGGATGGCGCCGGCAATCAGCCCGGGCAGGATCAACGGCAGCGTGATGGTGGCGAACACCCAGAGCGAATTGGCGCCGAGCGTTCCCGCCGCCGCTTCCATCTTGCGGTCCACCGCCTCGATCGACAACCGGATCGCCCGCACCATCAGCGGAAAGCCCATGACGCCGCAGGCCAGCGCCGCACCCGTCCAGCGGAAGGAGAAGACAATGCCGAAATGCTCTGCCAGGAAAGCGCCGGCCGGGCCGCGCCGGCCGAAGGTGAGCAGCAGCAGGTAGCCGGTCACCACCGGCGGCAGGATCAGAGGCAGATGCACCAGCCCGTTGAGAACGGTCTTGCCCCAGAATTGTCCCCGGGCAAGCAGCAGTGCGATCAATATGCCCGGCGGCAGGCTGGCAAGCATCGCCACCGTCGCCACCTTGATGGACAGCCGGACCGCATTCCATTCGTCGGGAGTGAGGTCCAGCAGCCAGTTCATAATGCCCCTTGGAACTCAGTTGCTCGGCGCGAGCACGGTAAATCCCTGATCCTTGAACAGCGCGGCCGCCTTGGCCGACTGCAGGCACTTCAGGAAAGCCGGCGTGTCCTTGTCCTTCGAATCGGCGGTCTGGGCAACCGGATAGATGATCGGCGGATGCGAATCCTCCGGGAAGGTGCCGACCACCTTGACGCCCTTTTCAGCATGCGCGTCGGTGGCATAGATAATGCCAAGGGCTGCTTCGCCCGTCGAAACCAGCTTCAGTGCCGCGCGCACATTCTCGGCCTGCGCCACCTTGCCCTCGACCGAGGACCAGACGCCGAGCGATTCAAGTGCGGCCTTGCCATATTTACCGGCCGGCACCGCCTTGAAATCGCCCATGGCGAGCTTGCCGTCGCCGATCAGCTTGGCGAGATCAAAGCCCTTCTTGATCCTGGTGTCGACCGCCGAGTCCTTCGGCGCCACCAGCACGATCTGATTGCCCAGCAGCTTCACTTCGGTGTCCGGCCTGGTCAGCTTCTTGTCGGAGAGATATTTCATCCAGTCGAGGTCGGCCGAGATGAAGACGTCGGCAGGCGCCCCGCCCTCGATCTGCTTGGCCAGCGCCGAGCTCGCGGCATAGGAGACAGTCGCCGCCTCGCCGACATCGGCCTCGCAGGCCTTGTTCACCGCGTCGAGCGCGTCCTTGAGGCTGGCCGCGGCAAACACCACCACCCTGTCTTCCGCATGTGCTGCCGGCACGACTGCCATCAGCGCCGCAGCGAAACCGCCAATGGCGATCGCCCTCGATCCAAAACCTTTGCGCGTCATGGAAAACTCTCCCTGGTTTGAAATCCGATCGACCCGAAGCCTGCCAACCGATATATCCGCATGAATATAACAAGGGAAGGCCCGGCGCCTCCTGAAGCGTCTGTACGATACAGATTGTTCTCGTAAGACCGCCAAAGAAGGGAGCCGTCACCTCGCATGTCAGGATCAACATTGGCGGCGCAATCGTCACCGCCTCAATCACCATGAGGCCGTCGCCGAAGCTCGAAAAAGGCAAACAGGCCTATGCCGCGGTCAAGGCCTCAGACGTGATGGTCGGCATCGACTGATCGGCGCGTGATTCAGGGTAGAGTAAAGCCTCGGACTCAGACCGCGATCGGCGCCTTGATGCTTGCATCGGCGACGTAATTTTCCAGCCGGAAATCCTCGAAGCGGAAGGCGAACAGGTCCTTCACCTCCGGATTGATCCACATCGTCGGCAGCGTCCTCGGCGTGCGCCGCAGCTGCTCGCGCGCCTGCTCGAAATGGTTCGAGTAGAGATGCGCATCGCCAAGTGTGTGGACGAAATCGCCGGGTTTCAGCCCGGTGACCTGCGCCACCATCAAGGTCAGCAGGGCATAGGACGCGATGTTGAACGGCACACCAAGGAAGATATCGGCGGAACGCTGGTAGAGTTGGCAGGAAAGCCGCCCTTCCGAAACATAGAACTGGAACAGGCAGTGGCAGGGCGGCAGCGCCATCGCTTCCACCTCGGCTGGGTTCCATGCCGAAACGATCAGCCGCCGCGATTGAGGGTTTTTACGTATCTCCCTGAGAAGATTCGCGATCTGGTCGATCGAGCCGCCATGGCCGTCCGGCCAGGAACGCCACTGCTTGCCGTAGACCGGGCCGAGATCGCCATTCTCGTCGGCCCATTCGTCCCAGATCGAAACGCCATGGTCGGTGAGGTATTTGACGTTGGTGTCGCCGGCCAGGAACCACAGAAGCTCATGGACGATCGATTTGAGATGCAGCTTCTTGGTCGTGGTGACGGGAAAGCCGCGCGCCAGGTCGAAACGCATCTGGTAGCCGAAGACGGAGCGCGTTCCGGTGCCGGTGCGGTCGCCGCGATCGGCGCCGTTGTCCAGCACGTGCTGCAGGAGGTCGAGATACTGGCGCATCGGTTCCGGCTCGATTCGGTTGTTCAGCCATCATAGCTGACGGACAGGCGTCCGAACACCAGAAAGCGGCGCGCAAACCCTGCCCGAAGCCAGCCAGTCCCCACCAACAGGCTGGCGCGCAGGCCGCGCCAGCCCTGCAGTTAACGTGCGATCGTCAGAGGGAGCCGAGCTTACCCAGGTCCTTCGCAACCAGGTAGTAGAAGGTAACCCGGCTCTTGGTGTTATCGGCCGCCATCGCCTTGCAGGTCTTCTCGATGGACACATCGGCCTTCGCTGCATCGCTGATGCCGAGCTTCTTGGCGACCCAGTTGTCCCTGACACGCCCGAGTTCCTTCGGGTCGGTGCAGGATACCAGCGAGGAATCGCGGTTCCTGAGCGCGATGCCCAGGTGTTTGACGATCTTTTCAACCGCATCAGCACTGGCGCCGGCGTCGTATTTCTTCACGTCTGCAAGATAGTCGGCCATCAAAATTCCCCTCGTCGGCGCCACGGATCCGATCGATGAGGGCTGTGGCGCGCTGCTGCAACTTGTGCGCTAGGTCGGTAACTCCTCACCGTGGCAAAGCTTCGGTTGAGACCGCGCCCGAGTCAACCCTTGGGACTTGCGGTTTTGACACGGGGACAAAGTGCCACTGCGGCCTTTCATTTCCTGCGATCGCCCCCTATATTCAGTTTGTCGGCTTGACCGACTATGGCGATAAATGGGCGATGAAATAAGCCGTTCGGACCCGGGGGCGGTACCCGGCGCCTCCACCAAAAGCCGCTGTTGATGACAGAGCGGTTTTTGCTGGGGGCGAAATAGGATCGACGAAGGTGTAAAGATCGTACTTTTGCCCGGCATGGTACCACCGTCATCGGGCTAAACCTGTAGTTGCAAATGACAACTATGCGGAAGCACGTCTCGCCGCGTAAGCGGTGCGATAGCTTCAAATCAAGCCCTAGAGGTTCGCACTTCTAGGCGGGGTTCGGAGGTACCTGGCAACAGAAACCTCCACTTCTCCCCTCCTCCGATATGCAGCATGCGCAGTGGCAGATTCGCCGCGAAGGCGCCCTGCCGGATGCTCCCTCTCCATGGACAAAAACATGCAACACGATTCCGATCGCTTCTTCGTGCTGACCGGCGGTCCCGGCTCCGGCAAGACCACCCTGATAGAAGCCCTGCGCCACGCAGGCTTTGCCACTTCGGTGGAAGCCGGGCGCGGCATTATCCGCGACCAGTCCGCCATTGGCGGACCCGCTTTGCCCTGGCACGATCGCCAGCTGTTTGCCGAGTTGATGCTGTCATGGGAGATGCGCTCATATCAAATCGCGCGAAAACAGACCGGGCGTCCTGTTTTTTTCGATCGTGGCGTCCCGGACACGCTCGGCTATCTCAGGCTGAGCGGCCTGCCGGTACCCGAACACGCCAACGCTGCCGCCGAGCGCTTCCGCTATCATCAGCGCGTCTTCGTCGCCCCGCTTTGGCCGGAGATCTTCGCGCAGGACGAAGAGCGCAAGCAGACGCTCGACGAGGCCGAGCGTACCCACCAGGCGCTGGTCGGCGTCTACACGGAACTGGGCTATGAGATGATTCCGTTGCCGCTGGCATCTGTCGAGGCGCGGCTGCGCTTCGTGCTGGCCGAGACAGGATTGGCATGAAAAAGGCCGGGCATGACCCGGCCTTTGTTCTCATCGAAAGTCGTCATTCCGCCGGCGCCTCGACGGCCTCGCGCGAGCGGCCGAGCGTGAACTTGGCCAGCGTGAACGAGATCACCGCACACAGCGTGATGCCGGCCACCATCGGCAGCGGCGTACCGTCGAAGAACACGCCGGCGACGCCCATGGCGAGTGCGCCGATGGCGAAATGCAGCGTGCCCATCAGCGCCGACGCCGTGCCGGCAATCTCGCCATGTTCTTCCATGGCCAGCACCGAGGTGGTCGGGATGACCAGGCCAAGGAAGCCGTAGCCGACGAACAGCAGCGCCGCCATCACGTCGAGCCGGTCGATGCCTGTCGCCATAACCGCGAACAGCACCACCATCGTCGTCGCATAGCCGGTCACCGCGACGCGCACCACGCGCCGCAGCCCGAACCGCTCGGCCAGCAGCCCCGTCATCTGCGACATGCCGATGAAGGCAACCGCATTGATCGAGAAGAACACGCTGTAGACCGAAGGCGACAGGCCGTAATGGTCGATCAGGATAAACGACGAGCTCGACAGATAGACAAAAAAGCTCGCAATGCCGAAGCCGGCGATCGCTGTCAGGCCGAGGAAGTTACGGTCACCCATCAGGAAGCGATAGGCCGACAGCGCAGTGCCGAACGAAGACCCGGCGCGATCTTCAACCGGCCGCGTCTCCTTGAGCGATGTCGCCAGAAGGCTGGTGGCCAGCAGAGCCGCGCCCGTCACCGTCCAGAACACGGCGCGCCAGCCGAAACTCTCGATGATCACGCTGCCGGTCAGCGGCGCCAGGATCGGCGACACCGAAAACACCAGCATCAGCAAGGACATCAGCTTGGCGGCCTCATTGCCGGTGTGCAGGTCGCGCACGATGGCGCGCGGAACGGCCATGCCGGCGCTGGCGCCAAGCCCTTGCAGGAAGCGGAAAGCGATCAGCCATTCGATGGTCGGCGCCATTGCCGAACCGATGCCGCCGACCATGAACAGCGCAAGGCCGCCATAAAGCGGCAGCTTGCGGCCGACCATGTCGGAGATCGGCCCGACGACGATCTGGCCAAAACCCATCGACAGGAAGAAAATCAACAGGCTCATCTGCACGGCAGCGGTGCCGGCATGCAGATCCGCGCCGATCGAAGGCAGCGCGGGCAGATACATGTCAATGGCGAACGGGCCGATAGCGGACAACAAGCCGAGCACGACCGCGATGCGGAGGAATTTGGGACTCATGATAAAGGCTTCTTTCAAATCTGGTTGCCGCCGCCAGGCGACGTCTAACCTAGGACGTTCCATCCCGTGAGGTTCCGACACATCGAGAGCGAATTCTATTCGTCTCTTTCACGCGAAATCTCTTTATCTTGTGTCCACAAATTTAGACACTCTTGTCTAAATCGTCAATCACCTCTATATAGTTTTTTATGAAGCTGCACGTTTCTCCTGACATTTTCCCGCCACGCGGTCATGAGGCCAAGCGCCTGTCGATCGTCGACTCCGCCGCCACCGTGTTTTGCCGCGAAGGTTTCGCCGGCGCCAACATCGACCTGATTGCCGCCGAAGCCGGCGTCTCGCGGCAGACCGTCTACAACCATCATGGCGACAAGGAGAAACTGTTCGTTGCCGTTGTGCGCGATCTCACCGAACGCTGCAATGCCGGCATCTTCGCCACCATCGCCACCTTCCCCGACCAGCCCCGTGATCTCGAAGCGGACCTGATCGGCTTTGCCGTGCGCTTGAACCAGAACTGCATCTGCAACCGCGATGGAAAATTCCTGCGCAAGCTGATCCAGACCGAAGGCGAGCGCTATCCCGAACTGTTTGCCGAATGGCGCGAACAGGGACCGGGCAGGACATGGCCGGCAATCGCCGCCCGCTTCGCCCGCCTTGCCTATGGCGGCTACCTCACGATCGAGGACCCGGACGTGGCGGCACGCCAGTTCCTTGGCCTCGTCAACGCCGAACTGCAGACCACCTTCATGCTTGGCGGCTCGCCGAGCGAGGACGAGGTGCTGCAATCCGCGACCAATGGCGTGCGCACCTTCCTGCGCGCCTTCGGCAAGCGCCGCTCCGCGACCTCTGTTGAAAAGCAAAGCGCGCTCGCCAGCGCCTGAGCGATCAAATCGCTGGCAATAGTCTTCGCTTCCGCGCGAGGGTGATCTATATGCGGTTTACGCCGCGCTCAAGCTTGATTACAGCTATGCGGACGATTCAACGGAACCCGACCGCCACATGGCCGACGACCACATCCGCTACGACATTCTGGCCCAGGAGGCGTTGCGCGGCGTCATGCGCAAGGTCCTGGCCGAGGTCGCGCGCACCGGCCTCCCCGGCAACCACCACTTCTTCATCACCTTCCTGACCGGCGCGCCGGGCGTACGCGTGTCCTCGCGGCTGCGCGAGCGCTATCCCGAGCAGATGACCATCGTCATTCAGTTCCAGTATTGGGACCTGAAGGTGACCGATACCGGCTTCGAGGTTGGCCTGTCCTTCTCCGATGTGCCGGAAAAGCTCGAAATCCCGTTTTCGGCCGTGCGCGGTTTCTATGATCCCTCGGTCAATTTCGAACTCGAATTCGACGTCAAGACGGATGGCGCGGCAGCCGAGGAACCGGCTGCGCCAACTCCGGAGCCGTTGACCATCGTCTCCGAGAAAAAGCCGAAGGCCGAGAAGAAGGCCGCCGCCGAGCCGGAGAAGAAGCCCGCGGCTGCGGATGCCGCCACCAAGGGCGCCGAAGTGGTCTCGCTCGACGCCTTCCGCAAGAAATAAGCCTGCGGTTCACGCCATGGCTGATATCGTCAATCTCCGCCAGGCTCGCAAGCAGAAGGCGCGGGACGAGAAAGTGCGCGTCGCCGAACAGAACCGGGCACTGTACGGTCGCTCCAAGGCAGAGAAGCAACGCGACCGCATAGTCGCCGACAAGGCCGAAAACTTCGTCGCCGGGCACCGCCGTGAGCCATCCGGCGCCGAAGACGACCAGTGAGCTGTCACCAGTGAGCGCGGTCGAAAAGCGCTCGGTGACCATTCGTGGTCACCGCACCAGCTACTCGCTTGAAAAGCCCTTCTATGACGACCTCGTCGCGATCGCGGCGACCAGAGAGCTGACGCTCGCTGCTCTTGTCGCCGAAGTCGACGAGACGCGGCCCCGCGACACCAACCTGTCCTCGGCGTTGAGGCTCCATGTCCTCGAATGGGCGAAGCGAGGAGAGAGTATCTAAAGGCTTTCGACCACGTCTTCCTTTTTCCTGCGCCTGGTGCCGAAGCCAAGCAAGGTCGAACGTTCGCGCTCCTCGGCCTGCTTCCTGGACCGCACGCGCATCAGATCCTTCCAACCGACATAACCGACCAGTTGCAAGCCCTCACGGGTGACGACGGGCAGATGAGAGACGTTGGCCAGCAGGAGTTTGTCGGAGAGGCCTTCGAGATATTCGTCCGGATAGGCCAGCGTCACCTTGCTGCCGGCCAGCAACGCGCCAAGCGTCGTGGTGCGGTGCTTGCCGGCGCGCCGCCAACGCAATATCGCCGGCGGATCGATGAGGCCGAGCACATGCCCGTTCTCATCCACCACCGGAAAACTCGGATGCCGTGTTTCCGGCGCGGTCAGGAAGGCTGCTGCGCCATGCAGCGTCATCGTCGCCGGCACGCTTTCGACCTGTGACGTCATCACCTCCCGCACCCTGGTCAAGGCAAAGGGATCGACGCGGTATTCGCGAACCAGATGGTGTCCCCTTCTGGCGATCTTTTCGGTCAGGATCGACCGCTTCATCAGAAGCACGGTGACGGCGTGCGCCGCGGCGCAGGCCGCAATCAGCGGTACCAGCATATGTGTGTTGCCGGTCAGTTCGACGGCGAAGAACGTGGCGGTCAGCGGCGCACGCATCGTACCGCCCATCGTGGCGGCCATTGCCAGCAGCGCCCAGAAACCTGGATCCGCGGCAGGCAGAACGCCGGCGAGCACCGCGCCCATAGCCCCGCCCATGATCAACAGCGGCGCCAGCACACCTCCCGACGTTCCCGAGCCGAGCGCTACCGACCAGATGATCGCCTTGACCACCAGCAGCAGGAGTGCCGCTGTCGCGACTGTGCGGCCGTCCAGCATGTCGGTGATGTTATCATAGCCGACACCGAGCGCGTGCGGTTCGATCAGCCCGCCTATGCCGACCACCAGGCCGCCAAGCATCGGCCACCACATCCAGTGGATTGGCAGTTTCTGAAAACCGTCCTCGCAGGCATAGACCATCTGCGTCAGCAGTGCCGACAAAAGTCCTGCACAAACGCCGATCGCCACCCAGCCGGCAAGGCCGACAAAGGACACCTCCATGCCGCCCTGGAACGGAAAGATCGGCCCGGGCAGATGCAGCATGGTGCGCTCGACCTCGGCGATAACAGCCGCGACCGCCACCGGAATGAAGCTGCGCGGGGTCCATTCGAATAGCAGCAGTTCGACCGCCAGCATGATGGCGGCGATCGGTGTTCCGAACACCGTGGTCATGCCCGCTGCCGCACCAGCCACCAGCAGCGTCTTGCGCTCGTTGTCGCTGACCGGCAGCATCTGCGCGATCAGCGAGCCGATCGCGCCGCCTGTCATGATGATCGGGCCTTCGGCGCCGAACGGTCCGCCGGAGCCGATCGAGATCGCCGACGACAGCGGCTTCAGGATCGCCACCTTGGCGTCGAGTTTCGAGCGCCCGAGCAGGATCGCCTCGATGGCTTCGGGAATGCCGTGGCCGCGGATCTTCTCACTGCCGAAGCGCGCCATCAGGCCGATGATCAGCGCGCCGATCACCGGAACGATGACGGCGGCAAGCCCAAGCGGCGTGTTCTCGAGTTTCAGGTCGGCAAGCGAGAACTCGCCGAAATAGGCGATGTTGGTGGCAAGCCGGATCAGCTTCAAAAGCGCGATGCCGGCAACCAGTCCGGCTGTCGCCACCACCACGGCAATGGCGGCGACGAGCAGCACCCTGGCATCCGTGGTGAAATCGCGCAGATGCTCCGGATTGGAGTGATGGGTCTTCATGGCAGTTTGCTTCCTGGCGGCGGCGGTATGTCTGAGGTGCGGCACGGTCGAAGCGGCCAGCCGGGCCTATCGGTGGCTATCTATCGTAACACGATATAAATATTCAAGCCGGTTTCGCCCGAAATCCGTTTGAGCTTTCGCCGGAAAACGAACACATGTCGGATATGTCGCAGCCACGAGAACAACGCCCCGCCATCAGCCAGGCCGATTACCAGCGGCTATCGGAGTTTCGCTACCTGATCCGCCGGTTCCTCGAATTCAGCCAGGTCCAGGCGGAAGACGCCGGCCTGACCCCGCGCCAGCACCAGGCGCTGCTGGCGATCAAGGGATTCCCCGGCGGCGGCCCGGTGACGGTTGGCGATCTCGCCGAACGCCTGCGCATCCGCCACCACAGCGCCGTCGAACTGGTCAACCGCCTCGGCGAGGCGGGGCTGGTCACAAGGGATCAGGACAAGGACGACCACCGCCGCGTGCTGCTGCAGCTGACCGAGCGCGCCGACGATTGCCTGGCCGAGCTATCGGCGGCGCATCTCGACGAACTGTCACGCATCGAACCGATGCTGCGGCGCCTGCTCGATCGGGATGGCGGGTAGTCGTATGGCCCAAAAAGCTCAGCCTACTGTAGCGACTTCAGCAGATTGTCGATTGTGAACGGATTGGACTTCGGCTTGGCCGGCGGCGGATTGTCGTTGGCCTCCGGCAGCGGTGCCCGCTCCACCTTCGGAGCCTGCTGCGCGGCCTTGCGTTCAGCCTCGAGCTTTGCCTTTTCCTGCGAGGCGAGGCGCATCGCCTCTTCCGCCTTCCGCCGCTCCTGCTCGTCGGCCTGTGCCTTGGCCGCCTCGTCGGCCGCCTGCTGTTCGGCAGCGGCCCTGGCGTCCGCGTCGGCCTGAGCTTTGGCGTCGGCTTCGGCTTTCGCCTGGGCCTCCGCTTCGGCCTTGGCTTCGGCTTTCGCCTGGGCCTCCGCTTCGGCCTTGGCTTTGGCATCAGCCTCGGCTTTCAGCCGCGCCGCCTCCTCTTGCCTGCGCAATTCCTCGACGGCCTTGTCCCGTTCGGTCTGCAGCGCCGCGTAATAGCGTGCCTCGCGCCGCAGCCGCTGCTTTTCGAGCAGCGCGGCCTGCATCGCCTCGACGCGTTGTTGTTCCTTTTCCAGCGCGCGCTGGGTCAGGAACTGCGCCAGTGGCTCACTGTCGAACACTCGTTTGACCGCGCCGAACGGACCCTCGGCGGTGAAATTCACGACCGGCTCGGAGCCGACCAGCGCCTCGTCGCCCGGCCGGTAGGTGATCGCACCCTTGGCCGACACCGTGGCCGCGTTGAGATCCGCCGTGACGTCGGCGGACAAGGTCGCCGCCGGATTTTCCAGGCTGACCGGCGGCGCCCGCAGCGTGCCGCCGGCAATCGTGAAGGCTATGTCGGTATCGCCAGCGGCAAAGCTGCCATCAGCAGCGATGTCAGGCGCGAAGCCGGCGGTCTTGGCCGCATCGATGTCACGCCCGATCGCGTCCGCCTTGGCAAGGAACGCGGGGAACGCATCGGGATTGACGCCGGCGACCTGCAAGCTCTTCAGCGCCGCTGTGCCGGAGCCAGACAAGGCGGCGACCATCCCTTCGACCGATTTGCCGCTGCTTGACAGCGCCGTCGAGAAATCGCCGATGCCGCTGATGCCGGCATCAGGCAGCACGGTCGTCAGATCGGCACCCGCCAGTTTCATCTGGCCAGTGAACAGCCCGGTCCCGTCATTGTTCTTCAGCTCGAACAGGCCGGTGAGCGCCCCACCAAGCAATTTCGCCTTGAGATCCGAAACGCGGATGCCTTCCTGGTCGAGCTTGAGCGAAAAAGCGGCGTCATAGGCCGTGGCGAACCGCCCAACGGCAAGTGCTGCCGTCGTCAGGTCGAGGTCGGCGGTGAACGGCAGGCTGGATTTCTCGCTGAATGGTGTCGCCGGCCACACGCCACCCTTGCCTGCCCCATCCTTGCCTGCCCCGTCCTTGTCGGCCCCGTTCTTGTCAGCAAGAAAGGCGGAATCGCCGAACAGCGCCACCGCCATCGGATCGAGATCGAGTTCGTCGAGCGCCAGCGCCCCGGCCAGATGCGGCACGCCGTCCTTGCCGTCGACCCCCTCCTTTACATCGATATTGACGTCGCCTGACACCGCCGCTTCGTTGATGGCACCGGTGAGCTCGTCCAGCACCAGCAGACCGTTGCCATAGTCGCCCTGCGCGGCGAGCGATGTCGACATCCCCGCGCCCATGCCGGGCAGGCCGATGCCTGACGTCATCAGCCATGGCTCGATGTCGGCGGCGTCGAGGCTGAGCTTGCCCTTGGCGGCGAGGCCTTGCGGCGTGTCGGCGATCGTCCCCTCGAAACCGGCCTTGAAGTCATTGCCGGCAAGACTGAAATTCGTCGCCAGGCCGCCGCCAAACGTGCCCTTGGCTTGAATGTCGGTGCTTGCCTCGCCCAGCATGCCAAGCGGCAGCGCCGGCAGGCCGTAGAGCGCCAGCAGCGCGGTGGCGTCAGGGTTCTTGGCGTTGAAGGTCAGCGCCACCGGCGCTTCGAGAAGCTTGTCCACCGCCCCCTTCCCCGACAGCGACGCCGAAAAGGCCGAGCCGCCGGCCCTGCCTTGCCCGCTCACCGCAAGGCCCGTGGTGCCGTCGCCATTGTCGGCCGCACTCGCCACCAGGTCGATGCGCGCATCCTGGAACAGCTCGGGATAGGCAGCAGCACGGCTCGCCAGTCCCTTGAGCACGGCGCTGTCGGGATAGTGCTGGGCGGCGACGTCGATCAGCGGCTTCAGGTCGACGGCAACCACCGACGCATCGAGCTTGCCGGTTGGGCTCGCCGGGAAATCCTTGATCCGGCCGGTAGCGCTGATCGAGGCGCCGGCCAGCCCGCCCACCGACAGCCGGTCGATTTCGAGCAGCCCGTCGCGCAGCCTGAGCGCGGTGTCGACCGTGTCGGCCGTCAACCCTCCGGCATTGACCGGCCCTGCCTTGATCTGGAAATCGAGGTCGCGGTCGGCAAAGCGATTGGCGCCCTTGTCGCTGACGAAGATCGAGGCGAAGGCCGCCAGCCCATCGACATCGAGCTCGCCGCCTTCGAGCCGCATCAGCACTGACGGCTTGGCATCGTCGGGCTGGCTGGAATCGATGCGGCCGGAAAACTTCGCTTTGCCCAGGATCAGTTCAAGATCGCTGAAGGCCTGGCGCTTCTGCGAGAGGTCGACCTTGGCCTTGAAGCCGGCGGCCGGCAGACGGCGGATCGCCTCGTCGACATCCTTCGACAGCCAGGCGGCAAAGCCGGAGGGTTGCGCCACGGCCAGCAGCAGCGAGCCGTTGAAGCCGAAGTGACCCTCCAAATTGAGCACGAGCATGCCATCGGCTTCCAGCGTGGTGCGGCCTGGCAAGGTCGCGGCAAGCGATTTCACCGACCAGCCGCCATCGACCGGCTCGGCGGAAAGATGGACGTCGCGCACCGTGGTGTCGCCGACAACCACCGCCGGCAGCTTGACCTCGACAGTGCCGGGAATGGTCGGCTTCGGCATATCGAGCAGCGCTTGCTCAAATGCCGCGATGCGCTGATCCAGCGTCAGGCCGGCGCCGGCTTCGGCGCCCACCGCCTCGTCGAACTGCACCTGCGCGCCATTGGCCTCGATGGCGAAACTCGGTTTCAGCCCGAGATCGACAGAAGCCTTGCCATCGGCGGTGTAGGGTTTGTCGAGCGGCCCGGTCTCGAAGCGGAACTCGTCGACGCCCAATTTCTGGTGGTCGAGCGAGAACTTGCCGTTCAGCCGAAAGCCCGGATCGGGCTTGCCGGCGCTAACCTTCACCGTCTCGCCATCGGTGCCGCGCAACTCGGCGCTGTTCTTGTCGGCACCATTCTTGTCCGGATTTGAGATCTTGAACTGGCCGGAATAGACGGCAGCCCCATTGACGATGCCGGCATTGCCGTCCGTCTCGATGACCAGCGGGTAGGCGTCCGGGCCGGCCTTCAGCCGCAGCCGCATCTGCCCGGTGCCTTCCGCCTTGCCGGTGGACGCCGCGACCGTGGTGCGCAACCCGTCCAGCCGCAGCGTGCCGTCCATGCGCCACGGGCCGGCCAGCGATTTCGCCGAGATGGTCGAATTGATCTCGGAAAACAGGTGGCTGCGCCCGCCTGCGGCATGGCGCACTTCGATCTGCCCTTCCGTGACAGTCAGCTTCTCGATCGATATCTGGTTGAGGTCGAAGGGCGAGGACGGCCGCATCGCCCAGTCGACCGTGCCGTCATTTGCAATATCTATGGTCGCTTTCGGCCGCACCAGCCGCATGTCGAAGATCAGCACTTCGCCGCGCAGGAAGGGCGCCAGTTCCGCATCCATCGAAAACGTCTCGACGGTCATGGCCGGCTGGCCATTGGGGCCACCGGCGACCGCGACATTCGAGAAAGTCACCGAAGGGAACGGCAACAGCCTTGCCGTGGCGTCGCCCTGCACCGTCACCTTGCGGCCGAGAATGGCGCTCGCCTCGCGCTCGAATTGGGCGCGGTAGCCGGTCCAGTCGATAAAATACGGCACCACCAGCGCCGCACACAGCACCAGCACAAAAAGGCCACCGAAGATCACGAACAGGCGTGCGAGCATCAGCTCCGAACGGGTTGATTGAAATTCTGCCGCACTCTACCCGCATCCGCGTGTCGATAAAGAGGCAATTCATCCGGTGTTGCGCGATCTCCGGCGATCTGAAACAAATCCCGGCAAAGCGGAGAAATTCGGATGTCTGGGAAGAACTGGGATCGCGTGCCGATCGATGCGCAGAGCGTCGATGCTCCGCTGTCGCTTTCGGCGGTCTTTCTTGTCGTCACCGTCGCCAGCGAGCAGAGCGCGCTCGCCACGGTTGCCTCCGTGCTTGGTGGGCTCGACGATCTCGTCAAAACCGTCGGGTTCCGCGATCTCTCCGGGCGGCTTTCATGCATTGCCGGCATCGGCCGCGTTCTCTGGGATCGTCTTTCTCCAGATCGGCGGCCGCTGGAACTGAAACCGTTCGCGCCGATCAAGGGAGCCGTTCATTCGGCGCCTTCGACCGCCGGCGATCTCCTCTTCCACATCCGCTCCGAACGCCCCGATATGTGCTTCGAGTTCGAGCGCATCCTGCTCGACAATCTCGGAGACACCGTGAGGGTCGTCGACGAGGTTTCCGGCTTTCGCTATTTCGATGCCCGCGACCTGCTCGGCTTCGTCGACGGCACCGCCAACCCGACCGGCCTCGACCTGCCGGCCTCGGCGCTCGTCGGTGAGGAAGACGCCGATTTCGCCGGCGGCAGCTATGTCGTCGTCCAGAAATATCTGCACGATCTCCAGGCCTGGGCGCGCATTCCCACGCCCGAGCAGGAAGCGATCATCGGCCGCACCAAGATCGACAACATCGAAATCGACGATGACGACGCGCCGCGCAAATCACACAAGTCGCTGGCCACCATCGAGGATGCCGATGGCAACGAGTACGACATTTTGCGCGACAACATGCCGTTCGGCAGGCCCGGACAGAACGAGTTCGGCACCTACTTCATCGGCTATAGCAAGTATCTCTGGGTGATCGAGAAGATGCTGCAGCGCATGTATATCGGCGAGCCGCCGGGCGCCTACGACCGGCTGCTCGACTTCTCCACGCCGCACACCGGCACTACATTCTTCGCGCCAACCCGCCCGATGCTGCAGGCCCTTGTCGAGGGCGCACAGGACAAGCAGGCCCAACGGGCCCTTAGTCCATCCCCGGCAATATCTTGCCCGGGTTCATGATATCGAGCGGATCCAGCGCCTTCTTGATGGTGCGCATGATGTCGACGCCGTGGCCGAGTTCGTGGCGCAGGAAGCCGATCTTGCCCTGGCCGATGCCGTGCTCGCCGGTGCAGGTGCCGTCCATGGCGATCGCGCGCATGTTGAGCCGCGCGACGAACTTTTCGGACAGCGCGATCTCCTTGGGATCGTTCACATCCATCAGCACCAGCACGTGAAAATTGCCGTCGCCGGCGTGGCCGACGATCGGCGCGATCAGACCCATCTCGGCTATGTCGGCTTCGGTCTCCATGACGCATTCGGCGAAGCGCGAGATCGGCACGCAGACATCGGTCGACAGCCCCTTGGCGCCCGGCCGCAGCGTCAGCGACGACCAGTAGGCGTCGTGCCTGGCCTTCCACAATTTCGTCCGTTCCTCGGCAACGCTGGTCCACAGGAACGGTCCGCCGCCATTCTCTTCCGCGATCATGCCAAAGGTCTCGGCCTGTTCGGCAACCCCGGCATCGCTGCCGTGAAACTCGACGAACAGGCACGGGCTTTCGGGATAGTCGAGCCTGGAATAATTCTTCATCGCCCGCATCTGCAACGCGTTGACTAGTTCGATGCGCGCCACCGGAATCCCCATCTGGATCGTCGCGATGACCGCGTTGCAGGCCGCCTCAACGCTTGGAAAGGGGCAGACGCCGCCTGAAATCGCCTGCGGGATGCCTTGCAGCTTCAAGGTCAGCGAGGTGATGATGCCGAGCGTGCCTTCCGAGCCGACCAGAAGCCGCGTCAGATCATAGCCGGCCGAGCTCTTTTTCGCGCGCTTGCCGGTCGTCACCGTTTCGCCGTCGGCCATCACGGCCGTCAGTGACAGCACGTTCTCGCGCATCGTGCCGTAGCGCACCGCATTGGTGCCTGAGGCCCGTGTCGCGGCCATACCGCCGAGCGAGGCATTGGCGCCCGGATCGATCGGAAAGAACAGGCCGGTGTCGCGCAGATGCCGGTTAAGGTCCTCGCGCGTCACGCCCGGCTCGACCGTGCAGTCGAGATCTTGCGGATTGACCGCCAGGATACGGTTCATGCGCGATGTGTCGACCGATATGCCGCCGCCCGGCGCGTTGGTGTGGCCTTCCAGCGAGGAGCCGACGCCGAAGGCGATCACCGGCACGCGGTGCGCGGCACAGGCCCGCACGATCTCCTGCACCTCGGCGGTCGTCTCGGGAAAGGCGACGCCATCCGGCGCCTGCGTCGGAATATAGGTGGTGGTGTGAGCGTGCTGCGAGCGGATAGCCTGGCCGGTCTGGAAACGCTCGCCAAGCTGTTGCTTGAGGATGCCGAGCACGGCGGCGATGCCTTCCTCGTTGCGTTCGACCGGGTTGAGGTCGCTCAGAGCCATGAATTCCTCCGCGAATGGACCAGCGTCCACGCTTGTTATGCAGCTATGGATGCCTAAAGCAATTCCAGGAAAAGTGTGAAGCGGTTTTCCGTCCGGAATTGCGTCAGAATGAAAAACACTCCGGAGCCACGCTCTGTCCAGCGCCAGAACAAGGAAGTTTCGATGCTCATCCCCACTCCGTTCGTCTCAAAACCCATGGACATCGAGAAGGACTGGATCGATTACAACGGCCATCTCAACATGGCCTATTACAACGTGCTGTTCGACCGCTGCTCGGACGACGCCTTCGAGGCAATGGGCATGGGACCGAACTATGCCAGGGATCGCCGCCTCACCATCTACACGGCCGAAGTCCATGTCTGCTACGTGCAGGAACTGCACCTCGAGCACCAGGTCACGGTCTCCTTCCAGCTTATCGACCACGACGACAAGCGGCTGCGGGCCTATCAGGAAATCCGCCATGTCGACGGCTGGCTGGCCGCGACTTCCGAATCGCTGTCGCTGCATGTCGACATGTCCGGGCCGAAGGTGGCGCCCTTCCCCGCCGATGTGCTGGCCAGGGTCGAAGCCATGCGCGCCGCCCATTCGGCACTGCCGATGCCGGAACGAGCCGGCCGCTCGATCGGCATCAAACGCAAATAGGGCGAAGCCGACACGTCTCGTTCCCGGCTTCAAAGCCACACCGGCAATCTAAAATCGCAGAACCCTCCCATCGGCCGGCGGCGGCGCTTGAAGCGGCGCGGCGCCCACGTTAACCTTACCAAGGTTTTAACGGGAACAAGCCATTTGGGCCGTTGCGCGACTCAGCGGGTCGGTCGAAAACGATCCGCATCGAGGTAGCGACACGGGCGGCGCGGCGCCGGTTCGAGGAAAGTGCATGAAAACCGACATCAAGGTCGAGGTGGACAGGCTGGCTGCCGATCCGCGCATCACCGACTACGATTTCTGGCGCTCGCTCAAGAACGTCAACAACGAGATCTTCCACATCGCCAACAACAACGAGCCGATCCCGTTCGACATGATCCGCTGGCGCGCCATCCTGAAGCAGGCGCGCATGAAGCGCGGCCACGCATAGGTCTCCTCCCTGTAGTCAAGCCTGGCGCCTCAACGCCGCCAGGGCCGAGCGTGCCACCACCGGCGACGACTGGATAATAGCCGTGTTGGTCATCGCGTAGGGGATGATGCGGTCGATCACACGCTCAAGGTCGGCCACCGAGCCGACATGCGCCAGTGCGACGAAACAATCCTCTCCGGTCACCCGGTCGCATTGCACGATCTCCGGCAGTTCGCGGATGATCTCGGCCACGACGGCCAGTTGCCCCGGCACCGGCCGGATGCGCAGCCATGCCGACAGCGGCAGGCCGAGTGCCGCCGGGTTGATCCTGACCGAATAGGCCTGGATGACGCCACTTTCCTGCAGCCGCTTGATGCGCTCTGTCACGCTCGGCGCCGACAGGCCGACCGAGCGTGCCAGCTCCGCCGTGCTGGTGCGCGCGTCCTTTTCCAGCAGACGCAGGATCTTCATATCCGCGGCATCGAGGTCGGCACTTTCAATTCGAAGGCGCTTCATGGAAAACTCCTTGCTTCCGGGACAAAGATAGCAGACAGAGCCCAATCATCACCCATATAAACAGGCAAATCCGCCTGCGATACTGATCCGGTGGATGATCAAACGCAAGCTCTCGCCGCGGCCCCTGCCCTCGGCAACTCCACCCTGGGCAGGCTGACGGAAAAACTGCCGCCGCATGTCTGGTTCGGCGTCAGCGCCGTCTTCCACTATCTCGGGCCGGCATTCGCCGTGCTGCTTTTCCCGCATGTCGGCGTGCTCGGCATGGCGTGGCTGCGCATCGCCACGGCAGCACTCGTCTTCACACCGCTGACCCGTCCATGGCGCAGCTTCGCCCGCGCCGATCGCTCGACGCGGCTGCTGTTGCTGGCCTTCGGCGCCTGTCTGGCGGTGATGAACTGTTCGTTCTACCTGGCGCTCGACCGCCTGCCGATCTCGCTGGTGGCGGCGATCGAATTCGTCGGCACCATCGGCGTCGCGGTGGTCGGCCTCAGGAGCCCGCGCAATCTTGCCGCCCTTGCCGTCGCCGTGACCGGCACCTTGCTGCTCATCGACGTCAGATGGTCCGATGATCCCATCGGGCTGTTCTGGGCTTTCCTCAACGGCGCGCTGTTCGTCGGCTACATCGTGCTCGGCCACCGCGTCGCCGCTTCAGGTGCAGGCGGAGGCATCGCCGGCCTGGGTGCAGCCATGGCGATCGCCTTCATCGTCGTTCTGCCGATCGGCCTCACCGACGCCCTGCCCGCCTTTTTCTCACCATTGCTTCTGCTCGCCGCCATCGGCGTCGGCATCTGTTCTTCGGTCATTCCTTACATCTGCGACCAGCTCGCCATGTCGCGGCTGCCGCGCGCGAGCTTCGCGCTGATGCTGTCGCTGCTGCCGGTCACCGCAACACTGATCGGCGTCATCGTGCTGCATCAGATTCCAAGTTTTAACGATTGCCTCGGCATTGCGCTGGTGGTCGCAGGCGTCGCCTTCCACAAGCCGGCGAACACGGATTAGACGGAGGCCCCTAGGCCAATTTCTGCTTGAGGAAGGCGATCGTTCTGCCCCAGGCCAGGTCGGCAGCCTTCTTGTCATAGCGCGCTGCCGACGTGTCGTTGTTGAAGGCATGGTTGGCGCCTTCATAGACATAGACCGTGTATTCGACATGCGCCGCGTCGAGTTCCTTCTTGAAGGCGTCGATGCCGGCATTGATACGCTCGTCCAGTCCGCCATAGTGCAGCAGCAAGGCCGCCTTGATCTTGGAGACATCGGCGGCCTTCGGCTGCATGCCGTAATAAGCAACGCCGGCACTGAGATCGGGCGCGTTGACGGCCAGCATGTTGACCGTGCCGCCACCCCAGCAGAAGCCGATAGCGCCGACCTTGCCGTTGCCGTCCTTGTCGCTCTTGAGGAAAGCGACGGTCGCAACACCGTCCGCGATGGTCTGCGCCGGATCGAGCTTGGCGAACATGTCGCGCGCCTTGTCTTCGTCGGCTGGCGTGCCGCCGAGCGACGACAGGAAATCCGGCGCCAGCGCCACGAACCCTTCCAGCGCCACGCGCCGCGCCACGTCGCGGATATGCGGGTTGAGCCCCCTGTTCTCATGCACGACGATCACAGTACCGAGCCTGCCCGCCTGGTCCGCCGGCTTGACCAGATAGCCCTTCATCTCGCCACTGCTGCCGGGATAGCTGATGTCCTCGCCCTTCACCCGCGGATCGTTGTCGGCGACAACAGCCGCTTGCGCCGAATTTGCCGCCAGAAGCGGCGCGATCGCGACCGCCGCCGCACCCGATCCGGCAAGCCGGGTCAACTGCTCCATGAACCGGCGGCGATCGAGCGTCAGATGCGTGTATTCGTCATAGGCATCGATCATCGCCTGGGTGATGGCGGGCTTGGCGTCGGGTTTCGTCATGAATGAGTTCCTCTGCTCGGGCTTCAATTCCCCAGCGACATAGGGACCAAGCCGGCATGATCCAGTCGAGCACCCATCGCGGCCGTCGATCGCTTCAGGGTGTATGCAGCCAGCCGCGCCCGGGCAGTAAAGCCGGCGCCATGCGCGGCCGTGTCATCACTTTTTGGTCATTGGCGATAAATCCTGCTGGCGCTGCCACAATAGTGAGGGAAGGTGGCTATCGACGGTATCTTGCCGCGTGCCTACACGTCAGACCCAGAAGGAAGCAAGACCATGACCATGCCTTCTCCGATGCTCGCCAGCGCGCTCGTCCTTGCGGCGGGTGCCGCTTTGGCCCTACGCTCGATGGTTGTGAATGCAGGCAGACGATCGTTGATCAGGGTCCGCACTGAGCGGAACCGCAACATGAAAACCCAGGGTTGAGGTGACGCCATGAACGTCCAGGACATCGTCAACACCGTTTCGCAGAAGGCGGGCCTCGACCAGGCGACGACGGAGAAAGTCGTCGGCACCATCTTCTCGGTGCTCGAACACGAGGCGGAAGGCACAAGCGCCTCGGCGTTCTTCGCCAAGATCCCCGGCGCCGACGACCTCGCCCATCAATATGACGTGATGGCCGCCGCTCCGGCCGGCGGTGGCGGTTTTCTGTCGTCGTTGCAGGGCGCGCTTGGCGGCGTTCTCGGCGAGAAGGCCGGCGCGCTGATCAACGGCATCGCCGCGCTCAAGGCATCCGGGCTCGACATGGCGCAGATCCAGAAGGCCGGCGAGACGCTGATCCAGCAGGCCGAAGCCGCCGCCGGTCCCGAGCTGACCAACAAGGTGCTCGGCTCGGTGCCCAGCCTGAGGGGCCATCTGGGGATTGGCTGATCGACAACGGCCGATCGGAAGATTTGCCGCCCCTCATTGCCCAGTCGCGCACTTTTCCCCGTCGCTATACGGGGAAAAGATACCGGCACAGATGATGGGCGGCGCGACCTCTGAAAGATCGGGTTACCCTGTCGCCCCTACTTCGGCAGCGCGTAGGCCATCACATAATCCCCAGGCTTGGTGCCGACCGAACCGTGGCCGCCGGCGACGATGACCACGAACTGGCGGCCGTCGGCGACCGTATAGGTCATCGGCGTCGATTGCCCGCCGGCCGGCAGCCGCGCCTGCCACAGCTGCTTGCCCGACGTCAGGTCGTAGGCGCGCAGATAGTCGTCGACCGCGGCCCCCAAGAAGGCGACGCCGCCAGCCGTGATCATCGGCCCGCCGATGCCCGGCACCCCGACTTTCAGCGGCAGCGGCAGCGGCGTCATATCGTAGACGGTGCCGTTGCGGTGCTTGTAGGCGATCTTGCCGGTCCTGAGATCGGCACCGGCGACATAGCCCCAGGGCGGCGCCTGGCAAGGAATGCCGAGCGGCGACAGGAACGGTCCCATCACCACCGCATAGGGCGCGCCCTCGTTGCGGTTCAGCCCCTGCTCGCTGCCGCGCCCTTCGTCCGGCGGCGGCACCTGATCGCGCGGGATCAACTGCGACTTGAACGCCAGATAGGTCGGCATGCCGAACAGCACCTGCCGGACCGGATCGACGGCGACGCCACCCCAGTTGAAGGTGCCGAAATTGCCGGGATAGATCAGCGAGCCCTGGACGGAAGGCGGCGTATAGCGCCCCTCATAGCGCAGGCCCTGGAATTCGATCCGGCAGGCCAACTGGTCGAACATGGTGAGGCCCCACATGTCGGCGCCGGTCAGCGGCTTCGGCATGAAGGTGAGATCGGAGACCGGCTGCGTCGGCGATGTGTGGTCGCCTTCGATCGCACCGCCGGGCGCCGGCACTTCGTTGACCGCAATGACCGGCTCGCCGGTGCGGCGGTCGAGCACATAGAGGTCGCCCTGCTTGGTCGGTCCCACCAGCGCCGGCACCACCGTGCCGTCGGGTTTGGTGATGTCGATCAGGCTCGGCTGCGCCGGCACGTCCATGTCCCAGAGATCGTGGTGCACGGTCTGCCGCACCCATCGCACCTGACCGGTGTTGAGGTCGAGCGCGGTGATCGACGACGAGAACTTCTCGACATTGGCGCTGCGCCCGGCGCCGAGCTGGTCCGGCGTCTGGTTGCCGAGCGGCACGTAGAGCAGGCCGAGCTTCTCGTCGGCGCTCGGCGTCGACCACATGTTGGGCGAGTTGGCGGTATAGGTCTGGCCGGCCGGCAGCGGCGTCGTCTGGTCCGGATTGCCGGAATCCCAGTTCCACACCAGCGCGCCGGTGGCAGCGTCGTAGGCGCGGATGACGCCGGACGGCTCCTGCGTCGAATAATTGTCGTTGACCGCGCCGCCGATGATGATCTTGCCGCCTGAGATCAGCGGTGCCGAGGTCGAGTAATAATAGCCCGACTTCGGATAGGGCATGTTGGTCAGAAGGTTCAGCGTGCCGCCCTCGGCGAAAGCCGGGCAGACCTGCCCGTTGGCGGCGTCGAGTGCGATCAGCCGCGCGTCCGAGGTCGGCAGGTAGACGCGGGTCGCACAGGGCTGCCCGGCGGCGCCGGCGGCATCGGCGTAATAGGCCACGCCGCGGCAGGTCTGGTGCTGGCGGTCCTTGTCGAGCTTGACCTTGGGATCGAAGCGCCATTTCTCCTTGCCGCTCGCGGCGTCGATGGCGATGGCGAAATTATGCGGCGTGCAGATGTAGAGCGTGTCGCCGATCTTCAGCGGCGTCACCTGATAGGTGGTCTCGCCGACATCGTCCGGTCCCTTCACGTCGCCGGTCCGGTAGGTCCAGGCAGGCTCCAGCTTGGCGACATTGTCTGATGTGATCTGGTCGAGCGGCGAATAGCGCTGGCCGAACTGCGTGCGGCCGTAATAGTGCCATTCGCCGGCCGGCACATCATTACCGAGATTGGCGTTGGCAACCACCTTGTCGGTGCCGAGTTCGCCGGCAATGTCCTTCGGATCTGAAGTCATCGAATAACCGGCGACGGCCAGTGATGCCAGCACGGCAAGGATCAGCGGCGCGCGTGCGTCAGGGCCGACAAGACCCCGCCTCGCCCACGGCGTCAGCAGCCACAAAGCGAGAAGCACGATGATGCCGCCGCGAGGCCCGAGTTCCCACCAGTCGAAGCCGGTTTCCCAGACCGCCCAGGCCAACGTGCCGAGCACGATCGCCGCGTAGAGCCACAGTGCGGTGGACCGGCGCCGGTAGAGCAGCCAGGCGGCGATCAGGAAGGCAAGGCCGGCAACGACATAGTACCAGCTGCCGCCCAGCATCGCCAGGCGGATGCCGCCGCCGCCGAGTGCCAGGCCGATGAGGAAAAGAATGAGGGAGGTGATGGTGACAGCCAAGATGATACTCCTTCGACTGTTGCGCTTCGCGGCTTCGACTGTTGCGCTTCGCGGCGCGGCCATGGCAACCCGGCATTGCGTGGCTGCCCGAAACACAACTTTCTCCTGACGGTCTCGCCTGTCAAGCACGGGCCTCAAGCGCAAGCCGTAATGGTCCGTCACAATTGGGATAACATCGACCGCTGTGGGAGCGTGGGGCAGCAATCGGGCGCTTTAGCGGAACAAAACGTAGACAGTCTGGTCTTTCCCCACCGAATCACTACATTCGGGGCAATGTCCGGCTTTTCCGAAGACATGCCCTTTTTCGACGAACCCAACGCGCGGCCCACGGCCCCGTCGGGCATCGCCGCGCGCGCCATGGCTGCCCGCAGCGGACACAACAACGCGCCCGACTATCTCAAGGGGCTGAACCCCGAGCAGAGGCTGGCGGTGGAAACCACCGAAGGCCCGGTTCTGGTGCTGGCCGGAGCGGGCACCGGCAAGACCCGCGTGCTCACCACCCGCATCGCCCACATCCTCGCCACCGGCAAGGCGTTCCCGTCGCAGATCCTCGCGGTGACCTTCACCAACAAGGCCGCGCGCGAGATGAAAATCCGCATCGGCGTGCTGATCGGCGAAGGCAATGTCGAGGGCATGCCCTGGCTCGGCACCTTCCACTCGATCGGCGTTAAGCTGCTGCGCCGCCACGCAGAACTTGCCGGCTTGAGATCCGACTTCACCATCCTCGACACCGACGACGTCGTGCGGCTGATCAAGCAGCTGATCCAGGCCGAAGGGCTGGACGACAAGCGCTGGCCGGCCAAGCAGTTCGCCCAGATGATCGACGGCTGGAAGAACAAGGGCCAAGGCCCGGCCGACATCGCCGAGGGCGATGCCCGCGCCTTCGCCAATGGCAAGGGCCGCGAACTCTACAAGGCCTATCAGGAGCGGCTGAAGACGCTGAACGCCTGCGATTTCGGCGACCTGCTCTGCCACCCGATCCGCATCTTCCGCGCCAATCCGGACGTGCTGAAGGAATACCACAAGCGCTTCAAATACATCCTCGTCGACGAATACCAGGACACCAACACCGCCCAGTACATGTGGCTGCGGCTTTTGGCGCAAAGGCCGGAGGCAGGGCGCGCGTCATCGTCGAAGGATTTGCATTCGGCCGAAGGCCGCAAGCCCGACCGGGCGTCCGAGCCGTTGCGAGGCCCCCGCGGAGGGCCCGCGCCGGCAGGCGCGGAGCAGCCCGCGAGCGAAAACAAAGTCAACATCTGCTGCGTCGGCGACGACGACCAATCCATCTATGGCTGGCGCGGCGCCGAGATCGACAACATCCTGCGCTTCGACAAGGATTTTCCCGGCGCCACCATCATCCGGCTGGAGCGCAACTACCGCTCGACTGCGCACATCCTTGGCGCTGCCTCCCACCTCATCGCCCACAATGAGGGCCGCTTCGGCAAGACGCTGTTCACGGACCGCAACGATCCCGAAGACGGCAAGGTCCATGTCCACGCCGCCTGGGATTCCGAGGAAGAAGCGCGCGCCGTGGGCGAGACCATCGAGACCTACCAGCGGCAAAAGCACAATCTCAACGACATGGCGATCCTGGTCCGTGCGTCCTTCCAGATGCGCGAGTTCGAGGACCGTTTCGTCACGCTCGGCCTCAACTACCGCGTCATCGGCGGCCCGCGTTTTTACGAGCGCATGGAAATCCGCGACGCGATGGCCTTCTTCCGCGTCGTCGCGCAAGGCGCCGACGACCTCGCCTTCGAGCGCATCGTCAATGTGCCGAAGCGGGGGCTGGGCGAAGCCACCATCCGCCAGATTCACGACACCGCGCGTGCGCTGCGCATCCCGATGCTGGAAGCCGCCGCCAAGCTGGCCGAAAGCGACGAGTTGAAGCCGAAGCCGCGCGCCGCACTGCGCGAGGTCGCGGCCAATTTCGAGCGCTGGCAGAAGGCGCTGGAAACCACGCCGCACACCGAACTCGCCGAGACCATTCTCGAGGAGAGCGGTTACACCGACATGTGGAAGAACGACCGCTCGGTCGAAGCCCCAGGCCGGCTGGAGAACCTGAAAGAACTGATCCGCGGCATGGAGGAGTACGAATCGCTGCGCTCCTTCCTCGAGCATGTCGCACTGGTCATGGATGCCGAGCAGAATGCCGGCCTCGACGCCGTCAGCATCATGACGCTGCATTCGGCCAAGGGCCTCGAATTCGAAACCGTCTTCCTGCCCGGCTGGGAGGAAGGCTTGTTCCCGCATCAGCGCGCGCTCGATGAAGGCGGCCGCTCCGGACTGGAGGAAGAGCGCCGCCTTGCCTATGTCGGCCTGACCCGCGCCAAGAAGAACCTGCATCTGTGGTTTGTCTCGAACCGCCGCATCCACGGCCTATGGCAGTCGACCATCCCGTCGCGTTTCCTCGACGAATTGCCGGAAGCCCATGTCGAGGTCGCTGAAAGCGGCAATTCCTACGGCGGCTACGGCAATTCCTATGGCGGCGGTTCCTTTGCCTCCGGCCGCGGCGGCCAGGGTGCAGGACGGCAGAACCCCTATGGCGCCTCCCGCTTCGACAATGTCGGCGCCGACAGCGAAAAATCCGGCGCCTTCTCCAACACCTATGCGACACCGGGCTGGCAGCGCGCCCAGGCCAACCGCACCGAGGCGACCGACCGCAACTGGGGCTCGCGCTCCGGCCATCAGGTCGAGCGCATCGGCTACGGCGAGACGGACAGCGGTTACGGCGCCGGCCGCACCTCGGTCAAGGGCCGCACCATCGACGGCGAACTGGTCGCCAAATCCGTCTCCGACACGCCGTCCGCCTTCAACGTCGGCGACCGCGTCTTCCACCAGAAATTCGGCAACGGCAACATCTCGGCCATCGAAGGCAACAAGCTGACCATCGATTTCGACAAAGCCGGCCAGAAACGCGTGCTGGACGGGTTTGTCGCAGCGGTGTGAGGCCCACTTGCCTCGTTGTCCTACAAGCGACCGCCTTGTGTATGCGTCTACTTTGACAATACGATCATCACTTCAACAACATCCAACATATCATTTCTCTGGCGGAAGCCCCCACCTCCGTCATCCACGGGCGAAGCAGGAGCGCAGCGACGCAGCGCAGACCCGAGGATGACGAAACGATGGGCATCTCCGCCAATCGTCAAGGCAAGCGGTTCGCCAACGAAACAGCCCCTCACCGATACCGTGCCTGGTTCCACTTATGCCCCAGCAGCGACAGGATGATGATCAGTCCGTTGAAGAACTGCACGTAGAAGCCGCTCAATCCCGCCGCCACGACGCCGGTCTGGATGAAGGACACGGTGACGGCCCCGATGGCACCGCCGACCACGGTTCCGATGCCGCCCCAGGTCGGCGTGCCGCCGACGAACACCGAGGCCAGCACCGGCAACAGATATCCGTCGCCGGCGGTCGGCCACCAGGTGAAGTTGATCATCACTGAGAAGGTGCCGGCGATCGCAGCGCCGATGCCGACGAAGACGAACACTTTGACCCGCACGCGCTTGACGTCGATGCCCATCTGCTGGGCGCTGTCGGGATTGTCGCCGACCACCCTCACCTGCGCGCCGAAGCGATGCCTGTTGTAGAGCATCGCCGACAGCACGACGAAGCCGATGGCCCACAATATCTGCACCGGAATGCCCAGGACCTGGCTGGAAAAGATCGTGTAGGCCCAGCTATCGCTGAGGCTGGTCAGCGCCATCGACTTGCCTTCGTTGATGATCTGGATCAGGCCGCGCAGCAGGAAATTCATGCCGAGCGTGGCGATCAGCGACGACAGCCCGCCATAGACGACCAGCGAGCCTACCAGGAAGCCGAGCAGCATGCCGGTGACGAGTGCCGCGGCGATGCCGAGAAACGGATCGTAGCCGGCCTGCACGACCAGCGCGAAGACCCATGAGGCAAAACCCATTGTTGCCGGAAACGACAGGTCGATCTCGCCGCAGGTGACGACGAAGACCAGCGGCACCACCACGAACAGCGCCACCGGCAAGGTCGTCAGCACCGAGCGGTAGAGATACCAGGTGGTGAAGACGGTCGGGTTGGCGATCATGAACACCGCCATCATGACGATGAACACGGCGAGCGTGCCGAGCGCGGCACGATTGTCGAGGATGAAACCGCGCATCCAGTGGTCGGATGGGTGCTTCCACTCCTTCTGGGCACTGGGGCGGGGAATGCCGGCGGACGGCTCGTGCAGGTCGGGCTCCATGGTCTTGCTCATCGTGCTCTCTGCTCCGCGTCGCCGGCATCGTGCAGCCCGGCCAACCCGCCGGGATGCGCGACCTCTTCCATGAAGTTGATGAGATCTTCGGCCGACTTGACCTCGCTGCGGTCGGTCGTCAGTGCAACCTTGCCACGGTCGAGCACGACGAAGCGATCGGCGATGTCGAAGACATGATGGATGTTGTGGCCGATGAACAGGATCGAGCGGCCGCTCGCCCGCACCTGGCGAACGAAATGGAACACCTTGGCGGTTTCGGTCAGCGACAGCGCCGTCGTCGGTTCGTCGAGGACGATCAGCTCGGCCTGCTTGTAGATGGCGCGGGCGATCGCCACGCCCTGGCGTTCGCCTCCCGAAAGCTGGCCGACGATCGACTGCGGCGTGAACACTTTCGAGGTGAAGCCGATCTCGCGCATCAGCCGGCTCGCCTCCACGATCTCCTTGTTGACCCTGAGAAAGCCCATGAAGCCGGTCAGCTCGAGGCCCATGAAGATGTTGCGAACGATGGTCTGCTGCACGGCCAGCGCCCGGTCCTGGAAAACCGTCTCGATGCCGGCCTCGCGGGAACGCGCGGCGCTCCACCCGGTCACCGGCTTGCCGCGCACGAGAATTTCGCCGCTGGTCGGCTTGACCACGCCGGAGAGGATCTTGATCAGCGTCGACTTGCCGGCGCCATTGTCGCCGAGCAGGCCGACGACCTCGCCGCGGTCGACGCTGAGATTGACCCCGCCCAGTGCATAGACCTGGCCATAGGATTTGCTGATGTCGCGCAGTTCGATGAGGCGTTCTGCCATCGGATCCTCGCTTTGATTGTCTCGTGCCGGCTTCGTCGCCAGCGGTCCCGCCGGCCGGGGCCTGAGATCCCGGCCGGCGGCTTGGGAGGTCAGCGCAGCGCCTGCTTAGCGAGCTCAGCGACGATCTCATAATTCTCGGGCGTGACGAAACCGGCGCCGGTGTCGACATTCATCGGCGCCAGCCCCAGCACAACCTGCTGGCAGAGGCTGAGGATCGGCAGATAGCCCTGCAGGAACGGCTGCTGGTCGGCGGTCAATTGCACCCAGCCGCCCTTGAAGCCCTCGACGATCTGCGGGCTGGTGTCGAAGCCGAAATTGAAGATCTCGCCGGCCTTGCGTCCGGCCGCCTGCATGTAGGTCGAGACATTGCCGAGCATCTGCCCGCCGGGATAGCCGACCGCCTTGACGTCGGGATTGTTGAGCAGCGCCGCGGTGATCACCGGAATGGCCAGATTGGGATCGGACGCCCATTCGCCGCTCGGCGGTGAGGACAACTGGATGACCTCGACGCCGGCTTCCTTGAGCGCTGCCACCGTGCCGCGCTCGCGCGCGCCGCGACTTTCGTTTTCGAACGGACCGATCATGATCGCCTTGTCGCCGGCCTTCAGCTTGCCCAGCTTGAACGCCTCGGCGCCGAGCGCGCGGCCCTGCTGTTCCTGCTGGGCCCCGACATAGCCGCCGCCGAACGCTTCCACCACCTTCGGCACCGGCACGTTCTGGTACATCATCTTGATGCCGTCCTTGTGCGCCTGTTCAGCGAGCGGCATGATCGACGCGTCGCCCGGATGGCCCATCATGGCGATGCCGTTGGGCTTGACCGCGACGGCCTCGCGCAGTTGCTGCACCATCTTTTCGATGTCCCACTGGGAGAAGATGTAGTCGACCTTCGGCCCGAGATCGGCCTCTGCCTGCTTGGCGCCATTGTAGACGATGGTGCCGAAAGCGTCGCCCTCGGCGCCGCCGACGAAGAAGCGGATGTGGACGTCCTTGCACCATTTGGTGTCGAGCGCCTGCGCGGGCAGGGTGGAGATCGCAGCGGCAAGCACCGTGGCGGCGGCCACGACGGTCGAGCGCAGAACTGTCCTTCTCATCGTCATGCTCATGCACTTATCCTCCCTTTTTGTCCTCGCAAGCGAGGGGTTTCGACATTCGCTTCGGCAATGTGCGTTGCAGACATCCCGGCCGGCTCCTCCCGCCGGCCGATCCTCACATCGGATTCGGCAGGTAGCTGGCCCCTCCCCGGCATTGCCTGAGATATTCCAGCGCCCGCACCTGGCCGGTGATCTCGAGGTCGCCGCGATAGACCGGGTCGTGCCAGCCTTCGATGTCGATGGCCCCCTTGTAACCGGCCAGCCTCAATTCGCTGATCACCCGCGTCCAGTCGCTGTCGCCGAAGCCCGGCGTCCGCATCTGCACGAAGGGCAGCCGGCCGAACACGCCATGCTCGCGGATGACATCCCAGCGCACCGTCGCGTCCTTGCCGTGGACGTGGAAGATGCGCGGCGCCCATTTGCGGATCTGCGGCATGGGGTCGATCAAATAGACGAGCTGGTGGCAGGGCTCCCATTCCAGTCCGAGATTGTCGTCAGGCACTTCATTGAACATCAGCTCCCAGGCGTCGGGATTGTGGGCGATGTTCCAGTCACCGGCGGCCCAGTTGCCGTCCATTGCGCAGTTTTCGAAGGCGATCCGCACGCCCTTGTCGGCGGCGCGCCTGGCCAACGGTCCCCAGACCTCCTTGAAGCGCGGCAGGCTGTCCGTCAGCTTCTTGCCGCGCAGGCGGCCGGTGAAGCCGCTGACCATCGAGGTGCCGAACAGATGCGCATTGTCGATCACCGTCTCCCAGGCCTTGAGCACGCCGCGATCGACCTCGCCTTCCTCCAGCGGGTTGCCGAACACGCCGAGCGAGGACACGGTGACGTCGGCATCGCCGATCGCCTCGCGGATCTGGCCGGCCAGCCGTGGCAGATCCTTGCCGCCCAGCGTCTGCCAGAAGAAGGGTTGGATGCTCTCGAAGCCGAGCGGCAGGATCTGTTTGATGTAAGCCGCCGGGTCGTCGAGATTGGCCCGCACCATGGTGCCGATCCGGATGTCGAGAAGCGGGTTCGGCGTCATTGTGCGTCCTCTGCGATTGTCACGCGGCGGCCGGTCTCGGCGCTTTCGATGGCGCCAAAAACCATGGCCAGGCTCTTGATGTTGTCGGCGCCGCGCGTTTCCGGCTCGGTGCCGGTCTCGATGGCGTGCATGAAATCCTGGATGATGCCGAGATGGCCGTCGATGCGGTCGGACGCATCGAGCGGCGGCACCTCGATCGGCTGGGTTTTGTCGAACATCCCGTCGCGGCCCGGCATCACTGCTTCTGCCCTTAGGTCGTCATGGCCGTCCCAGATGAGGCTGCCGCGCTCGGCAACGATGCGCCAGCTGCCCTCCCAGCTGGTGCGGAAGCCGGCCGCGCACCAGCTACCCGCATAGGTGAAGACCTTGCCGCCGCCGAGATCGAAGACAGCACTGGCCGACGATCCCTGCCGGTACCAGGAATTGGAGGGCTCCCATTCCTGGCAATGGACGCCGGCCGGCTCGCCATTCACCATGTAGCGGGCAGCATCGAATGTGTGGATCGCCATGTCGAGCAGCAGGACATGGGCCATCTCCTCGCGAAAACCGCCGAAATGCGGTGCGACGAAAAAGTCGGCGTGGATGCTGGTCGGCGTGCCAATGGCGCCGGAGTGCAGGAATCTGCGGATGCGCCTGACATTGGCGACATAGCGGCGGTTCTGGACGACGGCATGGATGCGCCCGGCGCGGTGCGCGGCCTCGACGATGGCGCGCGCATTTTCCCGACTGTCGGCGAGCGGCTTTTCCGTCAGCAGATGGCAATTGTGAGCAAAGGCGGATAGCGCTACTTCGCGCCGTGCGGCGGGAACCACCACATCGAACACAGCTTGCGGTCTGGTCTGGTCGAGCACAGCGTCGAGATCGCTGCCGATAACGGCACTGCTGAGATCGTATTCACGCGCCCTCGCCCGCGCCCTGTCGGCGTCGAGGTCGACAAGGCCGACAATGGCGAGCCCGTCGATCTGCCTGGTGGCATCGAGCCAGGCCTTGCTCATCGCTCCGCAGCCGACCAGGACGGCATTTATCATCCGGCGCTTCTCCTCCGCTCGGTCCCTCCAGACCGATCGTCACGGCATCCACGGCATCCACGGCAAGACCGTAAACGTTTTTCCGTAAACGTTTACGAGAACACACCCGAAGGCGTAGAATGTCAATTGGCCCTTGGCGAAAATCGTCCTGTCGCCTTGGCCTCAGCGGCTACCGGTGCTAGCCAAGCAAGGGGGAGTACAGTCAGTTGGCATCCAGCATTCACGATCTTGCCCGTCACCTGAACATTTCGATCGGCACGGTGTCGCGGGCGCTGAACGGCCGCGCCGACGTCAATGCCGACACGCGCCAGCGCGTGCTCGAGGCGGCCAGGACGCTCAATTATTCGCCGAACCAGTCCGGCCGCAGTCTCAGGCAAGGCGCTACCCATTCGATCGCCTTCATGCTGCAGCCGCATCCGGGCGACCAGCAATATGGCGAGCCGTTCTTCATTCCATTCCTGATCGGGCTGCAGGCCAGGCTTGCGGAAAGCGGGCTCGACCTGATCGTGGTCATGGGTGCGCCGGGCGACTACCAGCAGGAGCGCCTGCGCCGCGTCGTCGAGACGCGTCGCGCCGATGCGGTGCTGCTGGCCTGGACGCGGCGCGAGGATGAACGCATCGACTATCTCACCCAGGCCGGCTTTCCCTTCGCCACGCTTGGCCGCAGCCGCTCCGGAACCAAGTCCTACCCTTCCCTCGACCTCGATTTCGAGAAGGCCGGCGCCGACGCGGTCGACCGCCTTGTGGCGCGCGGCCACCGCCGCATCGCCGCCGTCCGCCCGTCGCTCGACCTCAATTTCGGCTATCTGTTCCTGGCCGGCTACCGCAAGGCCTTGCGGCGGCACGGCATCGAGGTCGACCCCGAGCTGATCGCGTCCGGCTTCATCAACGAGGCCGGCGGCTACGAAGTGACGCCGCAGGTGATGCGCTCCAAGGCCCCGCCAACCGCCATCATCTTCAACAATGATGCGATGGCGCTTGGCGGCTGCAAGGCACTGGCCGAGATGGGTATCAGGCCGGGTCACGACATGGCGGTGACCGTCATCGTCGACACGCCGCTTTGCCGCTATTTCTCGCCGGCGCTGACCGCCTTCCGTCCGGCACTGGAGCCGATGGGGCAGCGGCTCGCCGAAATGCTGCTGGCGTCGCTTCCCGCCTTCGCCGGCCCCGAGGGGCCACGGATCATCAGAGAGGTCTGGCCGCTGGAGCTGGTGGCGCGCGACAGCGATTGATGAAAGCACAAGCCGGTAAAGGCGCTCAATCCACCTTCTTCTCGCCCGCCTCCCCGGCCTTGACGATATCCCCCGTGGTGAACAGGATTTCCTTCAGTTCCGCCCGCCAGTCCTTCTTCTGGCGCAGAAGGAATTCGAGATCCATGCCGAAGTGCTTGAACTCCTCGCTCTGCGCGTTCTTCATGATGGCGCGCGCCTGCGGGTCTTTCTCCACCGACATGCGCTGTTCGTACCAGCTGATCGCTTCCGCCTCCTCGATCAGCGAGGTGATCATGCGGGCAAAGGTCCGCACCTCCTGCGTCAGTTCCTCGGGCGGTTCGTGATATTGGTCGAAACCCATGGCGTCCTCCCCTCAAACAGCAGACCGGTGCGCAGTGCACCGGCCGCAACCTTGAATGCGCGGGACGCGCTGTAGGTTCCGGATCGCGCCACAACCAGGGCGATCAGCGAGAGCCAGCCTTAAGATACCGGCGCCGCTCCGCCCTCTGCCGTGCGCCGCGCGATGAACTCATCCAGCACGCCTGAGGTCGCGACGGCCGAGGCCGGTGGCGCGAAATCGGCAAGCACCCGCCGCCAGACGCCGGTGGCGCGCTCGCTTGCCGTCTTCGAGCCGCTTTGCGTCCAGTTGCCGAAATTCGACCAGTCGGCCACCAGCGGCTCGTAGAAGGCCGTGCGGTAGCGCGCCATGGTGTGGCCGGCCGAGAAGAAGTGGCCGCCCGGCTGCACCTCGGCGATCGCTTCGAAGCCGATCGCATCGGTGTCGCCGGGCGTCGCGGCGCAAAGTTCAGCCACCGTCTGCAGCGCCTCGATGTCGGTGACCAGTTTCTCGAAGGAGACGCTGAGGCCGCCCTCCAGCCAGCCGGCGGCATGGATGCACATCGTCGCTCCAGCCAGCACCGAGCCCCACAGCGCGAATTGCGTCTCGTGCGCGGCCTGCGCGTCGGAGATGTTAGCCGCACTGCCGCCGCCGGACCGCCAGGGCAGCCCGGTGAAGCGCGCCAGCTGACCGGCGCCCAACGTCGCCTTGACATGCTCGGGCGTGCCGAAGGCGGGCGCCCCGGATTTCATGTCGACATTGGAGGAGAACGAGCCGTAGACGACCGGCGCACCCGGCCGCACGATCTGCGCCAGCGTCAGCCCGGCCAGCGCCTCGGCATGCTGCAGCGTCAGCGCGCCGGCGACCGTGATCGGCGCCATGGCGCCCGCCAGGCAGAACGGCGTGATGACGGAAACTTGCCCCGCGCGGGCGAAGTCGATGATGCCTTGCGCCATCGGGATGTCGAGCTGGCGCGGCGAGTTGGTGTTGATGACGGTGTAGCAATGCGCACCCGCCAGAAACTCGTCCTGCGACAGGCCGCGCGCCAGCCGCAGCATCTCGAACCCGTCCTCGACCTGCGGCGTGCCGCGCGCGAAGACGAACGGAAACTTGTCCGACAGCGTCAGCTGCGCGCGGTTGACGGCATAGTGGCGAAAGCGGTTGTCGACATCCTGCGGCTCGATGCAGGGTCCGAGCATATGCAGCACGTCGAAATTCTGCACCAACCGCATGAGATCCTCGAAATCCGCCAGCGTTCCGGGCCGCCGGCCGCGCTCGAGATCGGTGACGTTGGGCGCCCCGCTTCCGGCCAGGAAGGTCATCGAGCCGAGTTCGAGCGTCAGATCGCGGGCGCGCGAACCGGCATGGGCGAGGATCGATCTCGGCGCCGAGGCGAGTGCCGCCGTCACCATGTCGCGGCCGATGC
Source organism: Mesorhizobium sp. CO1-1-8 (assembly GCF_020164875.1). Classification (NCBI taxonomy): domain Bacteria; kingdom Pseudomonadati; phylum Pseudomonadota; class Alphaproteobacteria; order Hyphomicrobiales; family Phyllobacteriaceae; genus Mesorhizobium; species Mesorhizobium sp. CO1-1-8. The sequence continues at coordinate 294,229 of NZ_JAIUGZ010000005.1, forward strand.
GCACCATGTCGGTGTCCGGATCGACCAGCGCGCCGGCACTGGCGAAATACGCGCGCGCTTGCGGCAGCAGCACCTTGATGCCGAGCTCTTCCAGCACCCGCAGCGCCGTGTCGTGGATTGAAGCCACCTGATCGTCCGAAAAGATCGGCTGCGGCAGGAACGGGTTCTTCAGCGAATGGTAGTTCGGCCGGCGGCTGCTTTCGCTGCCGGCCTCGCCCGTGCGTCCACGCCGGCGTTCACGCCTGCCGTCCCGTGCCGCGTCATCGACCATCGGAAATCCTCCTCATTGCCGCATTGCCTTGCCCTCGGGATCGTAGGGCGAGGCCGCGACGACACGCGCCAGCCGTTCCTCACCCACGACATGCACGGAGAGCGCGGTGCCCTCGTGTGCAACATCGCGGTCGACCAGCGCCAGCGCCAGGCTCTTGCCGACTGTATAGCCATAGCCGCCCGAGGTGACGAAGCCGACGCGCCTGCCCTGATGCCAGACCGGCTCGAAGCCGCTGGCGTCGGCGTCGAGCGCATCGATTTCCAGCGTCACCAGGCATTGGCCGCTGCCGGCCTCACGCTGTTTCAACGCTGCTTCGCGGCCGGTGAAGTCGCCCTTGCCGAAAGCGATGAAACGGTCGAGACCGGTCTGGCCCGGCGTATAGCCTTGCGTGAATTCGCGCGACCAGATGCCGAAGCTCTTTTCAAGCCGCAGTGCGTTGAGCGCATAGTAGCCGATTTCGGCCAAGCCGAGATCCTCGCCCGCAGCCAGCAGCGTGTCGCGCAGAGTGGCATGCATGGTCACGGGGCAACTGATTTCGAAGCCGAGCTCGCCTGATATCGACAGCCGCGCCACACGTGCCTGCACCATGCCGATATCAAATGCGCCACAGGCCATAAATTGCAATGCTGCGCCCGACACATCCTGATGCGTTGTGCGCTCCAGGATCTTGCGCGCATTGGGCCCGGTCAGCAGGAAACCACTCGTCGTGTCGGAGAGGTCGATGACGGTGACGCCCTCAGCCGCATGGTTCTCGAACCAGCGCATGTGGAATTCCCGGAGATAGTAGGAGCCCATCAGCCAATAGTCGCCGCCGCCCCAGTTGAAGACGGTGAGGTCCCCCTTCAGCCGTCCGTCATGGCCGAGCATCGGCGCCAGGCCGGCCCGCCCCGGCTTCGGCAATCTGCAGGCGAGCAGCCGGTCCAGCCACGCTTCCGCGCCGGCCCCCGAAACGCAATAGCGCGCATAGGCCGAGATATCGACGAGACCGGCGGCGCGCCGCACCTGCAGCGCCTCCTCGCCGACGATGTCGAAGGCATTGGAACGCCGCAGCGTCGTGTTCTCTCGAAATGCCATCGGCGCGAAATAGGCCGGGATTTCCAGCCCCCAGGACGCCGTCCATTCGCACCCCGCCCCGCTCATGCCGTCATAGGCGCCGGGGCGTTTCAGCGGCCGGCCGGCGGGCAGCCGTTCATTGGGAAAGGTCATGACGAAGCGGCGCGAATAGAACTGGCGCGTCGTCTGCCTGAGATATTCCCGGTTGGCGGCGAAGCCGCCATAGCGGGCGATGTCCATTCCGAAGATGTCGGCCTGCGGCTCACCATAAATCATCCATTCTGCCAGCGATTTGCCGACGCCGCCGCCCTGGCTGAAACCGGCCATGACGCCGCAGGCGACCCAGTAGTTCTTCAGCCCGCGCACCGGCCCGACGATCGGATTGCCGTCCGGCGTGAAGGTGAAGGCGCCGTTGACCCATTTGCGGATGCCGGCTGTCGCCAGGCAGGGAAAGCGCTCATGCGCCTTGGCGAGTTCCGGGCTGATGCGGTCGATGTCTTCCGGGATCAGCTCGATGCCGTAGTCCCACGGCGCGCCGTCCATGTTCCAGTGCTTGGGATTCTGCTCGTAGACGCCAAGCAGCACGCCCTTGCGCTCTTGCCGCAGGTACGAGAAGCCATCGAGATCGACGGCGATGCCGATTTCCCTGTCCAGGGCCGCGATCTCCGGAATGTCCTCGGTGATGAAATAGTGGTGCTCCATCGGCGTCACCGGCAGGTCGACACCGGCCATGCGGCCGAGCTGCTTTGCCCACAGCCCGCCGGCATTGACGACATGCTCGGCGATGATTGTGCCCTGCTCCGTGAGGACGTTCCAGCGACCGTCGGCGCGCACCTTCAGCTCGACGACCCGGTTGCGCAGGATGATGTCGGCGCCGCGCTTTTTTGCAGCACCGGCATAGGCATGCGTGGTGCCGTACGGGTCGAGATGGCCTTCGTTGGAATCATGCAGGCCGCCAAGCACGCCGGCGACGTCGACGATCGGGCAGATCGCCTTGATCTCGTCGGGCGTGACCAGGCGCGCGGTCTCGATGCCGACCGACTGGAACACCGCCCAGGCCGATTTCAGCCACTCCCAGCGCGCGGGATCGCTGGCGATGTTGACGCCGCCGGTCATGTGCAGGCCGATATCCTGGCCGGATTCGGCCTCGATTTCGCGGTAGAGATTGATGGTGTAGTCCTGCAGCGCCGCCACGTTGGGATCGGCGTTGAGCGCATGGAAGCCTGCCGCCGCGTGCCAGGTCGAGCCGGCCGTCAGTTCGGCGCGCTCGATCAGCGCCACATCGCTCCAGCCGAACCGCGTCAAATGGTAGAGCACCGAGGCTCCGACCACGCCACCTCCGATGACGACTGCGCGGTAGTGCGACTTCAAGGCTTCCCCTCCACGGTTGGTCCGAAGGCCAGACCATATACGTACTAGACATAAGTGTCCAGTATCGGCACAGCCGCGCGCCTTCTCGGCGACCGGGGCCCGACGGAGTGATCAATTGTTTCCGCCAGGCACACGTTTTTATCGGCGCGTGAAGAAGACGGCCGGCATGCACCGCGCGCTGTCACGCAAGCATCATGTTCGCGCCGTAGACCGCGTTCGGGGAGACGCACGCGGCATCATCGATGTCGCACCTTTTTCATTTTTCCATCCTGCGGCCGCTCCGGCACATCCGTCACAAAGAGGATTATCCATGAAACACCTGTATCGAACCGCGTCACTCGGCGTCGCGCTGGCCTTGTTCACCGCCTTGACGCCGGCGCTCGCCGGCAGCACCGCGACCGTCGGCGGCCTCGTCAACAAGGGGCTGGTCGGCGTCGGCCGCATCCCGGCGGCTCAGCGCGACAAGTTCGGCGAGACGTTCGGCTCTGGTTCCGGCATGGCGATCGACACATCAGGCTGGACGCGTGACGCCGGCGGCTACAAGGGTTCGCTCTGGTTGCTGCCGGACCGCGGCTACAATGTCGTCGGCACCACCGACTACCGGCCGCGCCTCAACACCATTGGCATCGAATTTGTCCCGGTTGCACCGGGTGCGGCACCCGCTGCCGGCCAGGAGCAGACGGGCGTCAAGGCGACTCTCGCCGACACCATGCTTCTCACCGACGACAAGGGCGCTGATGCCACCGGCCTCGATCCGCTCAACGGCGTGCGCGCGGCAAGCGGCGGCATGCCGATCCTGCCCGAAGCCAATGGCAAGCTGGCGCTCGACAACGAAGCGATCGTACGGCTGCCCGACGGCACCATGTTCATCTCCGACGAATACGGCCCCAACATCTACCGGTTCTCCGCCGACGGCCATCTGTCGTCGGCGACCCAGCCACCGGCTGCGCTGGTGCCGATGCGCCACGGCGCGCCGAACTTCGCCTCGGACAATCCAGGCCCAGGTGCTGCCGAACCCGATCCGAAGGATCCCGACACCGGCCGCCAGAACAATCAGGGCCTCGAAGGCATGGCGATGACGCCGGACGGCAAGTTCCTGATCGCGGTGCTGCAGTCGGCGCCCCGCCAGGATGGCGGCGATTCGCCCGCAACGCGCCAGAACACCCGCGCCCTGGTCTACGACGCATCCGACCTCGGCCATCTCAAGCTGGCGCATGAGTATGTCGTGCCGCTGCCGGTGTTCAAGGATGCCAAGGGCAAGACCAAGGTCGCCGCGCAGAGTGAGATCGTGGCGCTCTCCGACAAGACCTTCCTGATGCTGGCGCGCGACAGCGGCAACGGCCAGGGGCTGAAGGGTGACACCTCGCTGGTGCGCCAGATCCTCGTCGTCGACGTCTCGGCCGCGACCGACATCGCCGGCGGCGCCTTCGATGCCGCCGACAAGCCGCTGGCGCCCAAGGGCGTGCTCGACCCGTCGGTGACGCCAGCCAAGCTGACGCCGTTCATCGACATCAACGACAAGGGCGAACTCGGCCGCTTCGGCCTGCACAATGGCGCGCCGAACGACAAGAACAACCTGTCGGAGAAGTGGGAGGCGATGTCGGTGGTCAGCGTTCTCGATCCGAAGCTGCCCGACGACTACTTCCTGTTCGTCGCCAACGACAACGACTTCCTCGCCCAGGACGGTTTTCAGGTCGGCGCGCCCTATAAGGCCGAAGACGGCGCCGATGTCGACACCATGTTCCTGGTCTATCAGGTCACGCTGCCGGGTCTCGCCAAGAAGTAATTACCACTGCCAAGCGGGCGCGCTTGGCGCGTCCGCTGGGGCGCGCGGCTGGCATGAACGAGGCAGCGGCCTTTCAGCCGTGCGGCGCGTTCGCAAGGGTGCATCTCGGTCCCGCCTGCGATATCATCGGGGACCGGATCCAAATCACCATCTGCCGAGCTGCCCGCCATGGACGAAAAAATGCCCGCGCGCCGGCGCACCGGGGACCTGACCAGCGGCCCGATCCCGCGCACGCTCTTGCTGTTCGCCCTGCCGGTGCTCGGCTCCAACGTGCTGCAGTCGCTCAATGGTTCGATCAACGCCGTCTGGGTCGGCCGTTTCCTCGGCGAATCGGCGCTGACCGCCACCTCCAACGCCAACCTCGTCCTGTTCCTGATCCTCGGCACTGTGTTCGGCATCGGCATGGCGGCCACCATTCTGGTGGCCCAGTCGGTCGGTGCCCGCGACCTGCCCGAGGCGCGCCGCATCGTCGGCACCAGCGCGACGTTCTTCTTCCTCGTCTCGGTTATCTTCGCAGTCTGCGGCTGGATCTGGGTCGACGCCATTCTCAACACGCTCGGCACACCGGCCGATGCCTTGCCGCTGGCGCGGTCCTATCTGCGCATCATCTTCGTCGCCGTGCCGATGATGAACCTTCTGTCCTTCGTCATGACCGTGCTGCGCGGTGCCGGCGATTCACGCACCCCCTTCCTCTTCATGGCGCTGGCCGTCGTCCTCGACATCGTGCTCAATCCAGTGCTTATCCGCGGCATCGGGCCGTTTCCCGAACTCGGCATCGCCGGATCGGCCACGTCGACGCTGATCGGCCAGACGGTCAGCGTGATCGCCATCCTGATCGTGCTCTACGTGCGCAAGCATCCGCTGCGGCTGGCCGGCGCCAACCTCGCTCTGCTGCGGCCCGATCCCACCTTGCTTCGCATCGTCGTTTTCAAGGGCGTGCCTATGGGCCTGCAGATGATCGTCATTTCGGCGGCGGCACTGACGGTGATGGGCATCGTCAATTCCTACGGCTCACAGGTCGCCGCCGCCTACGGCATCGCCGCCCAGCTGTGGACCTACATCCAGATGCCGGCGCTCGCCATCGGCGCCGCGGTGTCCTCGATGGCGGCACAAAATGTCGGCGCCGGGCGCTGGGACCGGATCGGCCGCATCGCCGCCTCCGGCGTCGGCTTCAATCTGGTCCTGACCGGCGCGCTGGTTGCCGTGCTGTCGGTTTTCGACCGTTCGGTGCTGAGCCTGTTCCTGAGCAGCGACAGCGCGGCGATCGACATCGCCGTCCACATCAACAATGTCGCCTCGTGGTCGTTCATCCTGTTCGGCGTAACCATCGTGCTGTTTGCCACGGTGCGTGCCACGGGTGCCGTGATGCCGCCGCTGATCATCCTGGTGATCTCGGTCCTGGTCGTGCGCACCGGCTTTGCCTATTTCATGCGAGGCGTGATCGGCGAGGAAGCGCTGTGGTGGAGTTTCCCGGCCGGTTCGATCAGCTCGCTTATACTGGCCGCCGCCTACTACCGTTTCGGCCGCTGGCGCACCAAGCACATGATCGAGAACAGGCCGGCCGCCGGCGAGCCGCCGGACACCGGTCTTGGCGTGCCGCGCGGACGCGCGCATCTTTCGCCTGAAACACCGAACGGTTGAAGCCAACCCGGTTCCGCTGGACCGCTCCAAGGCTCAACGCCCGTGTTGTTTCAGCCCAAAAGCCAGTGCCACCAACGCAAACGCCACAATCATGCCGGCGAACGCCACGCTGGCAGTGATGGGACTGGCATAGGTCGAAACGATGCCGATGCCGATGACGGGCAAGGCATTGCCGACAAAGCAGCAGATGAAGAAGCTGGACACCACTTCGGCGCGACGATCCTTCGGCGCGATCTCGTTCACCACTTGCAGCCCGCCACGGTAACCAAGCGCCGCCGCAACGCCGCAACAGGCCGTCGCAGCAACCAGCAGTGCCATCGAGGCCAGTGTCTGCGCCGCCACCACCAACAAGACGCTTGGGATCATCAATGCCAGCGCAGCCAGCATCGCTTTGTTGCTCTTCATGTGCATCAGAACGACAATGCTGATCGCGGTGACGATCGCCAGTTCGAAGAACAGCGCGCCGGCGACGGCATGGTTGGCCTCATGCAGCTGCTGCGCCAGGATACTCGGCGCCAACGCGGCGTAGAACCCGACCAGCGCCATCGCGCCGAAGCCGGTCACCGCCGGCGCGACGAAGCGCGCACGGATTTCCTCCGGGACGGAAAGTTGCGGCCGCAAGGAAAACCGCCCGAGGCCGCCCGGCTTCGCCACCGTTTCGCGCGTGCGCCAGACCAGGATCGTTACCACCAGAAGTGCTGCCAGATAGACGATGAAGATCAGCCGCAACGGCCATGGCTCATATTCAGCCAGAAGGCCTGAAATCAAGGCGCCAAAACCGAGGCCGAGGAAATTGGTGCCGGTGGCAATCACACTGGCGCGCGACTTGTCGGCGCCGGGAAGAAGCTCGGCAATCCACGCGGTTCCGGTCCCCGCGCCGACGCCGATGCCAAGCCCGCTCGGATGCGGGCGACGTCGAGCGAGGCGACGTTTCCGGCAAACAGGAAGACAAGCGCACTGACGATGGCGACAAGCATGGCCGCCAGGCTCGCGGGCCGGCGCCCGACAACATCGGACACCCCGCCGAACATCAGCAATGCCGCCAGATTGCCGACGACATACACGGCGTAAATCAACGTCAGGGTGATTTGTGAAAAGCCGAATTGCTGCTTGTACACGATATAGAGCGGCGTCAGCACCGTGCTGCCGGCAAACAGCACCGCAATCATCGCGGCGACCGTGGGGATTGCAAGGGCATCGCCACCTGCCCCTTCATGCGTATGAGCAAAATCGCGAATGGCCATGGCCAACCTCGTCACCAATTTCGGGGATCGAGGATTTAACGCGGTTTCATCCACGACGTTCCAGCCGACAGGCAGGCTCCTGACAGCACGGTGGACATTGCTCGAGCGGGATATCCGCCGGCTGAACAGGCTCGGATCGGGGCCAGCGGCTCCGGTCCGTCATCTATCGCTCAACCGGTCGGCCTCACCTGCAAGGAAAGCCGGGCGCGATCTTGCACTTGCCGGGACGCGGCCTGTGCGGCGGCCGATGGTGCGGAGGACGGTGCGGCTTGTGCCAGTGTGGCGGCCGATGCGGCGGACGCACGATGATGATTGGCGGGCGAACGATCTGGGAGCGTTCGAGATAACCGGCGCTGGCCCAGCCGCTCACGCCGCCGCCATGGATTCTACACCAGCCCGGCTGGCAGCCGGTGACATTGACCCTGAGGCCGGCGGGCAGCGTTCCCACCCTGGCGTATCCCGCTCCCGGCCCGCTACGGACGTTGAGGTTGGTCGACGTGTGGGCGCTGTAGGCGAAGGCCGCGGCGGACGTCCCGAAGACCGCGGCCAGGATGGTCGCGACCACAAGCAGAAAACGAAATCTCATCAGTCCCCTCCATTCGAATCCGGCCGTTCATCTGCTTCGGCCAAGACTGCCCTGCGAGAGGAGTGGCCAAGCCAGAAAAAGTCAACAGGTGGGCGGCCGTAACCGTCCTGACCAGCGGGACTGATGCCGGATTTTCTTTGGACATGGTTGAGGAATTTCCCGGTTGCCATTTATTGGCTCCTCAACATCCGCTAGCGTTTACTCTCTTTCGACAATTCATCGCGGGCAAAGGTGTGATCCATGGGCAAAGGCAGGGTCGAGGCATTCACAGATGGCGTCGTGGCTATCATCATCACCATCATGGTGCTTGAGTTGAAAGTGCCGCATGGCGAGGATTTCTCCGCCTTGGCGCCGTTGTGGCCGATCTTCTTCTGCTACGTGCTGTCCTTCATCAATGTCGGCATCTACTGGAACAACCTGCACAACATGTTCCACGCCGTGCAGCGGGTCGACGGGCGCGTGCTGTGGGCGAACCTCAATCTGCTGTTCTGGCTGTCGCTGATGCCGGTGACGACAGCCTTCATGGGCGAGAACCACTTTGCGCCGGTGCCGGTCGCGGTCTATGGCACCGACCTCGCGCTATGCGCCATCGCCTACACCATACTCGCCGCCGCGCTGCATCGCCTGCACGGCAATGATACCGCCTTTGCGAAGGCGCTGGGTACTGACCGCAAGGGGAAGCTCTCGCTGGCTGTCTACATCGCAGCCGTCGTGCTGACCTTCGTCAGCCAGTGGATCGGCGTCGCGCTCTATGTGCTGGTCGCGATGATATGGCTCGTACCGGATACGCGCTTTGCGCGGGTGATCGAAAAGTAGCTGTTTTCACGCATTTTCAACGGAAAGCGCTACACGGCTTTCCCGGGTGCCCTACTTCCGCATCGCTTTCAGTTTTTCCGCCACCGATGCGGCGAGGTCGGCATAGCGCTCCTCCAGCCGTTCCGCGGCCTTGATGATCGAGAAATCATGGCCGAACTTTTCCAGCGCCATGCGCAGTTTCTCGACGAACTCGGCTTGTTTCTCCAGGGCGGAAAAGAGCGTCTTCACCTGCGTTTCGCTGATGTCGGGATTGGCCAGCATCTGCGGCACCTCGCGGCCCATCTGGTCGCCAATGGCGGTCTGTTCCTTCAGAATTGCAACCCAGTCCGTCAATCAGGAAATCTCCGTTTGCCCCCAGGGCCAAAGTTGTTTTGTGCCCAGGGCAAAATCTCTTTTTGCGGAGGCAAAGGGCAACATGCGCAGCCTCGACCGAACTGGTCAACCCGACAAGGCGAGCAGAGGCTTGCACCGGCCGGTTCCGGCGCTAAGTTCGGCGCCATCGAACAAGGAACCCATCGCCCATGATCACCGACGCCGAGATCCAGACCGCCCTGCCCGCGCTTGCCCCAGGCAATGCCGCCGTGATCACCGGCGCCGCCAGCGGCATCGGTCTGGCGGCCGCCAAGCGGCTTGCACTGATGGACATGAAGATCGTGCTGGCCGACATTGCCGGCGCGCGGCTTGACGACGCCTCGCGCGCCGTTTCTGCGATTGCCGGCGACGATGCCGTGCTTGCCGTCGCCGTCGACGTTTCGAAGGCGGATGAGGTGGACCGCCTCGCCGAGAGGGCGTTCGGCGCCTTCGACGGCGTGTCGCTGCTGATGAACAATGCCGGCGTCGGCGACAATCCCGGAAAGCCATGGGAAAACCGCGATGCCTGGAAACGGCTGCTGGACATCAATTTCTGGGGTGTCGTGCATGGCGTGGAGGCCTTCGCGCCGCGCATGCTGGCCTCGGCCAGGCCGGGTCTGATCGTCAACACCGGCTCCAAGCAAGGCATCACCACGCCGCCCGGCAATCTTGCCTACAATGTCTCCAAGGCAGGGGTGAAAACCTTCACCGAAGGCCTGGCGCATGCGTTGCGCAACGAACCCGGCGCCCATGTCGCTGCCCATCTGCTGATCCCCGGCTTCACCTTTACCGGCCTGACCGAGGGCGCGACGGAAAAACCGGCCGGCGCCTGGACCGGCGAACAGGTTGTGGATTTCATGCTGGAATCCCTGACCAAAGGCGATTTCTACATCCTGTGCCCGGACAATGAGGCGGCCCGCCCGCTGGATGAAAAGCGCATGGCCTGGGCGATCGGCGACATCATCGAGAACCGCCCAGCCCTGTCGCGCTGGCATCCGGACCACAAGGACAGTTTCGCGGCGTTCATGAAGGACTGATCTTCAGGCCGCCTGCTTTTTCGACCCGCGCTTCCTCGTCACAACCTTCTTCGCTGCCATGTCGGCGATCTGTTCGTCATGCCGCTTTGCCGCACGCTCGCATTTGGCGCGGATTTCCTCGACTTCGGATTCGGTCAGATGCTCAATGCCGATGAAGTGGTTGTGGCCCTTGCCGACCCGGATCAGTTCGTCGAGCTTGGCCTGGATCGCCGCGCCGTCGCGGTTCTGAGTGTTCTGGATCAGGAAGACCATCAGGAAGGTGATGATGGTCGTGCCCGTGTTGATGACGAGTTGCCAGGTGTCCGAGAAGCCGAACAACGGACCGCTCACCGCCCAGACGATGACGATCAGGCAACAGACGGCGAATGTCGGCGGCAGGCCGGCTATGCGGGCGACCCAGTTGGCGACCTTGGTGAAATGCTTTTCCATCAATCGAAATCCTCAACGCTGCGGCGCGATGAGAAACAACCACCGACCGTTTCAGGTTCCCGATGCAAACGAATAGGTAAGTGCAATCGAATGCACTCATAAGGAGAATAAGGCAAAAAACACACCTTATGGGTTCAATGCCACAGTAATCCTGCAGGCAAGAGTGCCTGTTCCTTCCGCTTCACAGCGGTTTACCTCCAGCCCCTTCCGCCGCGCCACCCCCGCATGGCGGAAGGGGTTTCCTGTTTGCAGAGCTCAGACGGCGTCGTTTTCCCAGCGATCGAGGAACGCTTCGATCGGCATTGCCTGCATGTCGGGAACCGCTCTGGCGAGCTTTTCGACCGGCCAGTCCCACCAGGCGAGAGTTTCGATACGCGCCGCGATATCCGCAGCGAAGCGTGGCCGGAGAGCCTTCGCCGGCACGCCGGCGACGATCGTGTAGGGCGGCACATCACGCGTCACCACTGCGTTGGCGCCAACCACCGCGCCATTGCCGATGGTGATCCCGGGCATGATCACCGCGCCGTGGCCGATCCAGACATCATGGCCGATGGTCACGGCTTTCGCTTGCCGCCGCTCGCGGAAAGCGGCATCGACGCCCAGCCAGCGAAAATACTCGTTCGGCCGGTAGCTGAGCTTGTGCTGTGTCAGCCGCTCTATGGGATGCTCCAGCGCATTGATGCGGCTGTTGGCGGCGATCGAGCAGAATTTGCCGATCGTCGTGTAGATCGCTTCCGAATGGCGTTCGAAATAGGAGAAGTCGCCGACATTCACCTCGCGCAGCACCACCCGCTCGCCGATCGAGGCATAGCGGCCGAGCTTGCACGCCTTCAGTTCCGCGGTCGGATGGATGCGCGGCTCGGGGTCTTTCGGGACGAGATTTTCGGAACGGTCCATGCGGCGGCTTTACCCCTAGGCGATTGGTCCCGCAAGCGGGGCCAATCGTCCGTCCGATCGTTCCCCAGCAAGGCTTCGCCCGAGCGATTGGTCCCGCAAGCGGGACCAATCGTCCGTGATACCGGCCCCCGCGAAGGAGTGCGGCCCCCTATTGCGGCTTGCCTTTGCTCCACACCACGTTCTGGCCGTAGAGCGGCACGGTGGTGACCGACATTTTGGCCGAGCCGTTCTGCACCTGGCGCGAATGCGAGAGATAGATCAGCGTCTCGTTGGCCTTGTCGTAGATGCGATTCACCACCTGCTTCTTCCAGATCAGGCTGATGCCTTGCTTGAACACTTCCTCGCCGCCCTCGCTCATGTCGATGTCACCGATGGTGATCGCACCGGTCTGGCGGCAGGAGATCGACGAATCGGACGGATCCTCGAACCAGTTGCCCTTGTGCAGGCGATCGATGATGCCGCGATCGAAATAGGAGACATGGCAGGTCACGCCCTCCACCTTGGGGTCCTTGATCGCCTCGACGATGATGTCGTTGCCAAGCCAATCGACGCCGACCTTGCCGACTTCATCGGCCACGGCGGCCCCGGCGCCAAGGATAACGCAGGCGGCCAAGGCGCCGCCGATCAGTTTTCGCCCAATCAATCCGTGCCCAATCATTCGTGGCAAAAGAGCCTCCTGCGGTTCGAGTTGCCGGCCACAGGTGGGGCGAGCAGCCCGGCTTTGCAAGCAGATAGGTCGACATCACTGCGGTTGCGGCAACGCGGCACTTTGCCTGTGCGGGGCCGAACCGCTAAGACTGTCGCACAGGCGCGGCATTGAGCCGGCGCGGCGATTTCTGCGGACGGGCTTTTCTGATGATGCGTTCTATCCTGGTCGGCATTCTCGTCCTGATGGCGGCCGGCATCGGCTGGCTGACCTTCGACTGGTACCGCGGCCACTATGGCGGCGAGCCCTTCGGTGCCGCCTTCACCCTGGTCGACCAGAAAGGCACGCCGATCACCGAAGCTGCCTTCCGGGGCCAGCCCAGCGTCGTCTTCTTCGGCTTCACCCATTGCCCCGAGGTCTGCCCGACCACGCTGTTCGAACTGGCCGGCTGGCTGAAGACGCTCGGCGACGACGGCAAGAACCTGCATGCCTATTTCGTCTCGGTCGATCCCGAGCGCGACACGCCGGAAGTGATGAACGCCTATGTCAGCAATTTCTCCGACCGCATCGTCGGCATCACGGGCACTCCAGACAAGGTCCATGCCATGGCCAAGTCGTTCGGCATCTACTGGAAGAAGGTCGACACCGGCGATGGCGACTATACGATGGACCACACCGCCTCGGTGCTGTTGCTCAACGCCAAGGGCGACTTTGCCGGCACCATCGCCTATGGCGAAAGCGCCGATACGGCCATCGCCAAGCTGAAGCGGCTGGCGGCGAAAGGCTGATCACCATTTCATGACCCAGACGCGCCTCTACTTCACCACCGGAAAGATCGAGTCCATCAGCATTTTCGCGGCGCTCGAGGCGGCCTTCGAAGAAGAAGGCCTGCCGATCGCCCTGCGGGAGGTCGACGAGGACAAGGACATCCACGAAGTGTCGCTCTATACCGATGGCGACGTCGACATGGTCGAGACCCGCTTGAAGGACATTCTTGCCGGGCTTTCCCTGTCGAAGCCGATCGAGCGCGAGGCCCTGCCCGACATCGACTGGGTGGCACATTCGCTGGAAGAGTTGAAGCCGGTGCGTGCCGGACGTTTCTTCGTCCACGGCGCGCATGACCGCAGGAAACGCCACAGCGGCGAACTCGCCATCGAGATCGAGGCCGGCCTCGCTTTCGGCACCGGTCACCACGGCACCACAGCCGGCTGCCTGGAAATGCTGGAAAGAGTGGTTCGGCGCGAACACCCGCGCAATGCGCTCGACCTCGGCACCGGCAGTGCGGTACTGGCGATTGCCGTCGCCAAGCTGGCGCATATTCCGGTGTTGGCGACCGACATCGATCCGGTGGCGGTGCGGGTGGCTGCCGCCAATGCGCGGCTCAACCACGTCAAGGCACTGGTGGAAACAGCAACCGCGCCTGGCTTTCACCATCCGATCTTCGGCAAGCGCGCGCCCTTCGATCTGATCGTCGCCAACATATTGGCGCGGCCGCTGATGCGGCTGGCGCCGCAAATGGCCGGTCACATCGCGCTCGGCGGCTCGATCGTGCTGTCAGGCATCCTCGAGCGCCAGCGCGACCCCGTCGTCGCGGCCTATGTCGGCCAGAACTTCCGCCATATCAGAACCTTGCATCGCGAGGGCTGGGTGACGATCCACCTCAAGCATTGAGGCAGACAGGCCGGCAATGACCCAGCTTGGACCAAGGTCCGCCGGTTGTCAGTCAAGCGATGCTGTAGCAGGTTGCGCCCTGCCGGAAATCGATTCCGATTTCCGCGACCGTAAGCTACGTTGCGCTGACTGCAGGAGGCCCACCATGTTCCAGACCTTCGATTCCGCAGGCGACCCGGCCGTCGGTAAACCGCGCGTGGCGCTGCTGCGCCAATGGCTTGACGCCAACGGGCTGGACGGCTTCATCGTGCCGCGTGCCGACGAGCACCAGGGGGAATATGTCGCCGATCGTTCGGCGCGGCTGAAATGGCTGACAGGCTTCAGCGGCTCGGCCGGTGTCGCCATCGTCCTGCGCGACCGCGCCATCGTCTTTGTCGACGGGCGCTACACGCTGCAGGTGCGCGGCGAGGTCGATCTCGACGTCTTTTCGATCGAAAGCCTGGTCGACAATCCCCCGGCTGTCTGGCTGAAAGACAATCTTGGCAAGGGCGCACGGCTCGGCTTCGATCCGTGGCTGCACACGATCGGCGAGGTCAAGGCGCTGCAGGCCTCAGTCGACAAGAACGGCGCCGTGCTGGTGCCGCTCGATAACAACCCGATCGACATCATCTGGAAGGATCAGCCCGACGCGCCGGTGGCTCCCGTCGAGCTTCACCCGATCGGCTTTGCCGGCGAACTCGCCAAGGACAAGCTGGCGCGGCTGGCGGCAGCGATCGCCAAGGATGGCGCCACCCATGCCGTGCTGACCGACCCCTCCTCCATCGCCTGGGCCTTCAACATCCGTGGCGGCGACGTGCCGCACACGCCGCTGGCGCTCGGCTTCGCCATCCTCGCTGCCGATGGGTCGCACCAGCTTTTCATGGATAAGCGCAAATTCTCGCGCCAGGTCGCCGCCTACCTCACCCAGCTCGCCGAGCCGCATGAGCCCGGCGAATTTGAAGCGGCGATCACAGCGCTTGCCAAGAGTGGCTCGAAAATCGCGCTTGACCCGGTGCTGGCGGCCGACAGGCTGCGCATGCTGGTCGAGGCCAATGGCGGCGCCGTCATTGCAGCAGCAGACCCCGCCCGCATCCCGCGCGCCACCAAGAACCAGGCCGAGATCAACGGCTCGCGCGCCGCGCATCGCCGTGACGGTGCGGCCGTGGCGAAGCTTCTGTGCTGGCTGGAGCGGCAAAAGCCCGGCTCGCTCGACGAGATATCGGTCGTCACCCGGCTGGAGGAGTCGCGGCGGCAGACCGGCGAGGAAACGCAGATGCCACTGCGCGACGTCTCCTTCGACACCATTTCCGGCGCCGGCCCGAACGGCGCCATCATGCATTACCGCGTGTCGCGCGCCACCAGCCGCAAGCTGCAGGCCGGCGAGCTGTTCCTGCTCGATTCCGGTGCGCAGTATCAGGACGGCACCACCGACATCACGCGCACCGTGCCGATCGGCCAGCCGACGCAGGAGATGCGCGAACGGTTCACCCTGGTGCTGAAAGGCATGATCGGTATTTCCACGCTGCGCTTCCCCGCCGGCACACGCGGCTCCGAGATCGATGCCGTCGCGCGCGTGGCGCTGTGGAAGCACGGTTGCGACTTCGCCCACGGCACCGGCCATGGCGTCGGCTCGTATCTGGCCGTGCATGAAGGCCCGCAGCGCATTGCCCGCACCGGCACCGAAAAGCTGCTCGAAGGCATGATGCTGTCCAACGAGCCGGGCTACTACAAGGAAGGCGCCTACGGCATCCGCATCGAGAACCTGATCCTGGTGACGCCGGCGCTAGAGATCGAGGGCGGCGATATCGCCATGCACGGCTTCGAGACGCTGACGCTGGCGCCGATCGATACCAGACTGGTGCAGTCGGACCTTCTGACGCGTGACGAGTTGCACTGGCTGGACTCGTACCATGCGCGCGTGCTGGCTGAGATCGGCCCGATGCTCGATGGCGAGACGCTGGCCTGGCTGGAAAAGGCCACCGCCCCGCTGCCGCATGACGCCAAGATTTGAGGTGAAGCTGCCATCTCCCCCTCGTGGGGGAGATTGGCAGTTTCGCGACCTTCGCAAATCTCCCTGGGGAGAAGCTATCCGACGAACTGCCGCGCCAAGATCAACACCGCAGCCCCCGCCAGAAACATCGCCATCAACCCACCGCGCAGCGAAACCACGGCGGTGACCACCAGTGCGGCCCACTCCGCCGGCCCGGCATTCAACAGCTCGGGCGCCACCAGCGTCGTCAGCACCGCGGCCGGCACGGCATTGAGGCCCGCCTCGACGCGCGGATGGATGGTGTCGAAGCGGGAGATGACCAGATGCCCGCCGATGCGCGTCAGATAGGTCGCGATCGCACCGGCGATGATGATCCAGAAGGTCGTGCTCATGGCCGTGCCTTTACGCCGCTGTGATGGGGAGGCAGGATGACCGCAAGCAGCACACCGGCAACAGCGCCAATCGAGACATGCCAGGGCGAGCCCACGGTCTTGTACGCGATGATCGAGGCGGCAGCGCTGGCAATGACCACCGGCAGCCACAGCGGCCGCTTGCGGAAGCCCAGCACGAGACCGAGGAAATAGATCGGCAGCAGGAAATCGATGCCGAGCGCATGCGTGTCGGGGATCAGCTTGCCGAACAACGCGCCAAGCGCGCTTTCGGCGATCCAGAACAGATAGACCGGCAAGCCCAGTCCCAGATACCAGGCAAAGCCGACCGTCTGGCCCGATTGCGCGCGCGCTTCGGCCACCGCGAATTGCGGATCGGTGAGGATGAAATAACCAAGTGCCTGCTGGATGACGGGCCAGTGCGCGATGCGCCGGCCGATGCCGGCGGAATAGAGCACGTGGCGGAAATTGACGGCGAAGATCGACAGCACGATCAGCCACGGCGCCACATGCTGGCCGAACAGCTGGATGCCGACCATCTGGCTGGCGCCGCCATAGACCAGCGCGCTCATCAGGAAGGCTTCCAGGACCGAGAAACCATTGTCGACGGCGAGCGCGCCGAACAGCACCGCAAACGGCGCCGACGCCACCACCACAGGCATCGACAACCGCACGCCCTGCCAGAAATCGCTTCTATCGCCGCTCTCGGAAATTGCGTCCGTCGCCATCGACCACTCCTGATGCATGTCGCCCAAAAGTGCGTAGCGGGGGACAACGACATGCACAACAACAAGGGAGCGCGGTATGTAGGTGGCGCGCCTCGCCGTGTCACACGAATTCGCTTGAGCCAAACGATCAGCGGAAATGATCGCTGGATCGGCTGAGTTAGAGGCTTATTCCTTCGGGATCTTGCCCTCGATAGCCCTGCCCCAGTCGAGCAGCGGCTTGGCGCGCAAGGTGAAATCGACGAGTTCGTCGACCAGATCAGCCGTATGGATCCCGGCCGGATCGATGACATGCTGGACATAGAAATGCCGGTGGCGGATGGCGGCGACCAGATCGGGATCGCTGACTTCCTCGAAGCCGCGTGGCGTACGCTTCATCCGGCCTTCGCTCTCGAGTTCAAGGCGGTTCTTCTTCAACGTCGCCACCAGGGCGCGAAACCTGTCCGGCTTCGTCGCGATGGCTTTGCGCATCGCAAGCAGCAGCGCCGGCTCCGGCTGCCACCAAGCAATGTCGGCAAAGCAGCGCTCAAGCCCGATATGCACGTAGAACACGCCCTGCTCCATCTTGGTGCCGTCGGGCGACAGGATGGCCGACAAATGCCTGTTGTAGGGCCGCTTGTCCTTGGCGAAGCGCACGTCGCGATTGATGCGAAACAGCGACTTCTTGCGATCGCCGCGCAGGCCGAGTCCGGCCTCTTGGAAGCGTTCGGTGAGCGTGTCCACGAGATCACTGAGCGGATCGCGCAATTCCTGTTCGAACAGGTCACGGTTCTCCAAAAACCACTCCCGGCTCTGGTGGAAGTCCAGCGCCTTGAGGAACGGAATGGCTTTTGGGCCGAACCCTTTGAATGCGCCGTCCATCAGGCCTTGCCGATCCGCGCCAGCCAGGCATCCTCGTCGATCACCTCGATGCCGAGTTCGCTGGCGAGCTTGAGCTTGGAGCCGGCACCCGGCCCGGCGACCACCAGATCCGTCTTCGCCGAGACCGAGCCCGCGACCTTGGCGCCGAGGCGCTCCGCCATCGCCTTGGCTTCGGAGCGTGTCATCTTCTCCAGCGAACCCGTGAACACGACCGTCTTGCCGGCGACCTCGCTGTCGGCCGAGACGTTGACAATATACGGCTTCGGCTTGACTTGGCGGAGCAACGCATCAAGCACGTCGTCATTGCGCTCGTTGCCGAAGAAGTCGCGCAAAGCTTCGATCACGGTATCGCCGATGCCGTTGACCGAGGGGAAAACCGTGTGTGGATCCTCCGCTGCCGCTGTCTCCTTGCCGACGCGGATCAGCTCCTCGATGGTCGAGAAGGTGCGGGCAAGCACGGCGGCCGTCGTTTCGCCGATATGGCGGATGCCGAGCGCCAAGATGAAGCGGTCGAGCTCCGGCTCGCGGCGCGAGTCGATGGCCGCGAACAGCTTGTCGAGACCCTCATAGTTGCGATCCTCTACGCTGCGCACATTCTTGCGCGTCTTGCCCGATGCGGCCTCGCGCTGCCTTGCCTGCTCCTCACGGCGCTCGGCCAGCGCCCTGGTGACAGCCGGACGGCGGTCCCTAAGTGTGAAGATATCGGCGGCGGTCTTGATCAATCCCGCATTGAAGAAGGTGTCTATGTTCTCCGCGCCGAGCCCTTCGATGTCCAGGGCGCCGCGTGACACGAAGTGGCGCAATCCCTCCACCGCTTGCGCGGGGCAGATCAGTTCGCCGGTGCAGCGCCGGCGCGAATCCTCCTTGCCGGTCTTCTCGTTGATCTCGCGCGTCGCCGGCGAGCCGCAGATTGGGCAAGTATGCGGGAACTCGTAGGGCACCGCATCAGCAGGCCGCTTGTCGATGACGACGCTGACGATCTGCGGAATGACATCGCCTGCCCGCTGGATCACCACCGTATCGCCGATGCGCACGTCGATGCCGTCGCGGATCGGCTGGCCGGTGCTGTCCATGCCCTTGATATAGTCCTCATTGTGAAGCGTGACGTTCTCGACCACGACGCCGCCGACAGTGACCGGCGCCAGCCGCGCAACCGGCGCCAGCGTACCGGTACGGCCGACCTGGATGTCGATCTTCTGCACGGTCGTCATTGCCTGTTCGGCCGGAAATTTATGCGCGACCGCCCAGCGCGGTTCGCCGGTGACGAAACCCCATCGGCGCTGCAACTCCAGCTGGTCGACCTTGTAGACGACGCCGTCGATATCGTAGCCGAGCGCCGAGCGCTGCTCCTCGATCCGATGATAATGGGCGATCAACTCCTCGGCCGATTTCGCCCGCACCATCAGGGGACTGATCTTGAACCCCCACTCGGCAAATTTCTGCACCGAATCATATTGGGTCGGAGCGGGATCCGCCGTCGTGTAACCCCAGGCATAGGCGAAGAATTTGAGGTTTCGGCTGGCGGTGACGGACGGATCCTTCTGGCGCAGCGACCCGGCCGCCGTATTGCGCGGATTGACATAGTCCTGGCCGCCCACTGCTGCCGAGCGTTGCTTCAGCGCCTCGAATTCCGCATAGGTCATATAGACCTCGCCGCGGATCTCGATGGTTTCGGGCCAGCCCGAGCCTTTCAACTTCGCAGGGATGTCGGCGATGGTCTTCAAATTGGCGGTGATGTCTTCACCGACGGCGCCATTGCCACGCGTTGCGCCCTGCACGAACACACCGTTTTCGTAACGCAGCGAAGCCGACAGCCCGTCGATCTTCGGCTCGGCCGTGAACGCGATATCGAGCTCCTTGTCGCGATCGAAGAACCGACGCCCGCGTTCGATAAAATCCGTGACGTCATCGTCGGTATAGGCCTTGGCAAGGCTGAGCATCGGTACGGCATGGCGCACCTTGGTAAAGCCCTCCGCAGGTGCTGCTCCGACCCTGAGCGATGGCGAATCCTCGCGCACCAGCGCCGGAAAGCGCTCCTCGATGGCAAGGTTGCGCCGCGCCAGCGCATCATATTCCGCATCGGTGATAATAGGCGCATCTTCGGTATGGTAGCGCCGGTCGTGCTCGGCGATCTCTTCTGCCAGCCGCTTCAGCTCGGCTTCGGCCTCGCTTTCGGTCAGAGCATCAACGGGTTTCTCGGACATGCTTTTCTTCCCCGAACGGTGGCGCTACACAATAGATCAGGATTTTGGGAAAATCATTCCTGAACAGCAGGATGGAGCCATATGCTGACTCGATCCCTAATACCCGTTGTTGTTATGCAGCCGTGGTGTTCTCACGCAGCAGCCGCTCGGCGGCGGCGCGCGCCTCGTCGGTGATGGTGGCGCCGGCCAGCATGCGCGCGATCTCTTCCTGCCGCGCCGGCCGGTCCATCTCGGCAATGCCTGTGGCGACACGGTCGGTGGTGCCGGATTTGGAGATCAGGAAATGCGTCGCCGCGCGTGCTGCCACCTGTGGCGCGTGCGTCACCGAGAGCACCTGGACGCGCTTCGACAGCCGCGCCAGCCTTTGGCCGATGGCGTCGGCGACAGCACCGCCCACGCCGGTGTCGATTTCATCGAACACCAGTGTCGGCGCCGAGCCGCGGTCGGCCAGCGCCACCTTCAGCGCCAGAAGGAAGCGCGAAAGCTCGCCGCCGGAGGCCACTTTCATCATCGGCCCGGGCCGTGTGCCGGGATTGGTGCGCACCCAGAATTCGATCTGGTCGATGCCCTCTTCCATGCGGCTCTCGGCCTCGCTCTTCATTTCCACGATAAAGGCGGCGCGTTCGAGCTTCAGGGCCGGCAATTCGGCCATCACCGCCTTGGTCAGGCCGACCGCCGCCGCATGACGAAGCGAAGACAGTTGTGCTGCGGCAATGTCATAGGTCTCGCGCGCGGCGGTGGCCTGCTTTTCCAGCCCGTGCAGGCGCTCCTCGCCGGCATCGAGATCGGCGAGATCGGCCGACATCGTGTCGCGCAGCTGCGCCAAATCGTCGACCGCGACGCTGTGTTTGCGCGAGGCCGCACGCAGCGAAAACAGCCGTTCCTCCGCCTTTTCCAGCTTCTGCGGATCATATTCGGTGGCGCGCAGTGCTGCCTCGACCCCCGATTGCGCCGCGTCGAGGGACAGCATCGCCTCGTCGAGCGATTTGACGACATCGTCGAGCAGGCCGGGCGCCTCCGTCACCTTGCGTTGCAGCCGCCGCAGCAGGCTGGCCAGTTGCGGCAAGGGCGAGGACGGGCCGGACAGCACATCCTGCGCGTCATGGATTTCGGAAGTGATCTTCTCCGCTCGCATCATTGACGCCCGCAGTTCGGCAAGGTCGGTCTCCTCGCCCGGCTGCGGATCGAGCTTCGTCAGCTCCGCCACCGCCGCGCGCAGATAGTCGGCTTCGCGCGCCGCCGCCGCCACCTTGGCACGGTGGCGCGACAGCTCCTGCTCGCAGGCGCGCCAGTGCCGCCATGCCTCGCCTGTCGAGCGGACGGCGCCGAGATGACCGCCGAAAGCGTCGAGCACCTCGCGGTGCGCACCGGGATCGACCAGCGCACGCTCGTCATGCTGGCCGTGGATCTCGACCAGCGCGCGCCCGACATCGCGCATCAGGGTGACGCTTGAAGGCTGATCGTTGACGAAGACGCGGGTGCGGCCGTCCGCCGTCTGCAGGCGGCGCAGGATGATGTCGCCATCATCCTCGATCGCATTGTCGGCAAGCAGCGTACGGGCAGGATGATTGCGCGGCACGTCGAAGACGGCGATGACCTGGCCCTGTGCCGCGCCGTGGCGCACAAGCGACGCGTCGCCGCGCGCTCCGAGCGCCAGCGACAGGGCATCGAGCAGGATGGATTTGCCGGCGCCGGTTTCGCCGGTCAGCACCGAAAGACCCGGCTGGAAGTCGATATCCAGCTTCTCGATCAGGACGATATCGCGGATCGACAGTCTGGAAAGCATCAGAACCCAAATCTAGAACGGCAGGCGACCATTTGGAGTCGCAGCGCCGCACTATCTTTTTGTTTGAGCACCGGATCAATCCGAAAAAGCGCTGCAAGCGCTTCAGTCGATGCTCTGGCGTCAGGCCCCGGTGATCATCTTCCCGGCTTTGGATATCCACGACCCGGCATTTTCGCGCGGTGCAAGCCCATTGCTCTGCAAGAGCTTGTAGGAATCTTTGTACCAAGGGCTGTCAGGGTAGTTGGTGCCGAGCACGGCGGCGGCGGTCTGCGCCTCCGACGTCAGGCCCATCGCGTAATAGCTTTCGGTCAGGCGGGCGAGCGCCTCCTCGACATGGCGCGTGTTGGAATAGTTCTCGACCACGGTGCGGAAGCGCTTGACGGCGGCGATGTATTCGCGACGTTCGAGATAGTAGCGGCCGATCTGCATTTCCTTGCCGGCCAGCTGGTCGTTGGCGAAGCGGATCTTTTCCTTGGCGTCGTCGACATATTCCGATGTCGGCCAGCGCGTGACGAGATCCTGCATCGTCTGAACGGTTTGACGCGCTTCCTTCTGGTCCTGCGTCACGTCCTTGATCTGGCGGTAGTAGCTCAAGCCGATGATGTACTGCGCATAGGCGGCGTCATCGGTCGACGGATAAAGCGTGAGATAGCGCTTGGCCGAGCCGATAGCCTCGTCGTAATTGCCTTGGCGGTAGTCGGCGAAAGCGCCCATCACCATCGATTTGCGGGCCCATTCCGAATAGGGATGCTGGCGGTCGACGGCGTCGAACTTGCGGCTCGCCTCCTGCAGGCGCCCGGCATTGAGATTGGCAAGGCCCTGATTGTAGAGAACATCGGCCGGCTCGGTCTGGTCGACATAGGTCGACAGGTCGATATCTTTCTCCGACGACATGCAGGCCGACAGGAAGAGCGATGGAACAACTACTGAAAGCGCCAGGAAAACAGCCCTCTGCGGTGCTTTCAATTGACCAACTCGCTTGAAGAACATGATTGGATCTCGCCCTTTCGGCGCTATTTCAATGCCAGTTGCATGCCATTGTTTCAAAACTGGTCCCCACTTTTGAACGACATGCACTAATCGACGGCAGCAGCCATAAACCATAACCGCCTTGCCCGGCAACGCTATCTCCGGCCAATCGCGCATTTTTGTGGCGGCCGGACGCTGCTTGGACATCAATGCAATTTCACCGGCGGGTGGTGCATTCCTGCAACATGCGCTACCGCCCATGGAACCCGAAAAACCCGGGAAATCAGATCATCCAAGGCGCATAGAGTGGCGCGTTGACGGCGTGCATCTCGGCGCCGCGGCCACGCTCACGGCGCGTCGTCTCGACGATCTCGAACGCCGTGCGGTCCGACAGCAGGCGGCGCAGGGCCGCGGCATTCATCCTGTGGCCGCCGCGATAGGAGCGGAAGCAGCCGATGAAGCGGGCGCCGGCCAGCGCCAGGTCGCCTATGGCGTCCAGCGTTTTATGGCGCACGAATTCGTTGGGATACCGCAGGCCGCCCATATTGATGACGCGGTTGTCGTCGCCGATGACCAGCGAGTTCTCCAGCGAGGAGCCGAGCGCGTAGCCTGCAGCCCACAGCCGCTCGACATCCTTCATGAAGCCGAAGGTGCGGGCGCGCGCGATGTCGCGACGGAAAATATCGGCATTGAGGTCGGAGGCAAACAGCTGACGACCGATCGCCGGACTTTCGAAGTCGATCTCGATCTCGAAACGGGTCCCGTCATAGGGCCGAAACTCCGCCCACGAGGCGCCGTTCTCGATGCGGACCGGCTTGATGACCCTGATATAGCGGCGCTTGACCGAAAGCGTCTCGATGCCCGCCTGGTCGATGGCTTCGACGAACGCCATGGCGCTGCCGTCGAAGATCGGAACCTCGGAACCATCGATCTCGACAGCGACATTATCGATGCCGAGCCCAAACAGCGCTGCCATGATGTGCTCGACCGTGGCGATATGCTCGCCGGCGGGATCACCAAGCATGGTGCAGAGGTCGGTGGCGCCGACTTCCGAGACCAGGGCACGAAACTCGCGGCCCTGCTCCGCACCGCTGAAAAGCTGGAAAACGATGCCGCTGTCGGCATCCGTCGGCACGAAGCTGATGGACACTTCCTTGCCGCTGTGGACGCCGGTGCCGGTAAGCGACGCGCGCGTCTTCAATGTCGTCTGATAGTCGTGCAAGACAATCCCCATAAGCCCGTAATGCCTAGGTCCGCTTCTCCAGCCCGAGGGCGCGGCTCTTGTGTGAATCGGCTGGCAGGGCGACTTCCCCCGAAATCCCGGCAAACCGATGATGGTAGGCAGCGAAGATAATGTCCCGTCAGGGAGACTCCAAATCACGGTTTCTTACTCGGTGTAACCGCGAAATGGAATGGGTGCGACTTGGTAAGTAGTTGAAATCACATCATTTAAAACGTTAACAGGCAAGCGGTTCCTCGCTCGCCTGTTAACAAATGTTACAATCCGTTTACCAATCAGTTGGCCTGGCGGCGCAGGAACGCCGGAATCTCCAGCTGATCGTCTTCCTGAGTCGTCCTCACCTGCGGCGTCAGGCGGCCCTGATCATCGAGCTGGCCACGGCGCGGCGCATAGAGCTGCGCATCCTGACTGGCGAGACGGCGCACTTCGGGCGCGGCCTGGCGCAGCTTGGGCTCGCGCGGCTGCGCCGGCTGCAGCCGTGCGGGTTCTTCCTCGCGGCGGGTCAGACCATTGGTCAGGCGCTTCAGCAGGCCCATCGGTCCGCTGTTGTTCTCGTGGTCGGCCGGGCGGCTCTTGGCATCCACCTCGGCCTTGACGACCGGCGGAAAGTCCTCGACGCGCGGCATACGCTGCGGCGCCATCGCAACCGGCTGCGGGGCTTCGCGCAACATCTCACGCGGCTGCGGGGCCGGCTGCATCTGCTGAACCACGGGATGCGGCATCGGCTGTGCTGGCGGCGCCTGGAAGATCTTGCTCTGCGGGCGGAAATCTTCCGTATGAGCGACCGGAGCCGGGCGCGCCTGCGCCATGGCCGCGGCATTTGCTTCGGCCAGTTGGATGGCTTCCGCGACCGGGTCGACAGCGCGTGGCTCGTATGCCGCCTGCTGGACAGGCGCCGGACGAACCTCCGCGATCTGAGCTGCCGGGCGGCTGACCGGCTTCGGCGGCGCCGTGCGGATCGAGATCGGCGCGGCGGCGATTTCAGCGGCCGACTTGTCGATACCGGTGGCAACCACCGAGACGCGGATGACGCCTTCGAGTTCCTCGTCGAAAGTAGCGCCCAGGATGATGTTGGCGTCCTGGTCGACTTCCTCGCGGATACGGGTCGCGGCTTCGTCGACTTCGAACAGCGTCAGGTCGCGGCCGCCGGTGATCGAGATCAGCAGGCCCTTGGCGCCCTTCATCGAGGTCTCGTCGAGCAGCGGGTTGGCGATCGCCGCTTCGGCGGCGGCCATCGCGCGGCCCTCGCCGGAAGCCTCGCCGGTGCCCATCATCGCCTTGCCCATCTCGCGCATGACGGAACGGACGTCGGCGAAGTCAAGATTGATCAGGCCTTCCTTGACCATCAGGTCGGTGATGCAGGCGACACCGGAATAGAGCACCTGGTCGGCCATGGCGAAGGCATCGGCGAAGGTGGTCTTGTCATTGGCTAGCCGGAACAGGTTCTGATTGGGGATGACGATCAGCGTATCGACGCATTTCTGCAATTCCTCGATGCCGAAATCCGCCGTCTTCATGCGACGCTGGCCTTCGAAATGGAACGGCTTGGTGACGACGCCGACGGTGAGGATGCCCTTTTCGCGCGCCGCGCGGGCAACGACGGGAGCAGCACCCGTGCCGGTGCCGCCGCCCATGCCGGCGGTGACGAAGCACATATGGGTGTTGGTCAGGTGATCGAGAATCTCGTCGATGCACTCTTCCGCCGCCGCACGGCCGACTTCCGGCTGCGAGCCGGCGCCGAGGCCCTCGGTGACATGCGCGCCGAGCTGGATCAGGCGGCCGGCCTTCGACATGGTCAGCGCCTGCGCGTCGGTGTTGGCCACCACGAACTCGACACCGCGCAAACCGGCGGTGATCATGTTGTTGACGGCATTGCCGCCGCCGCCGCCGACACCGAACACGGTGATGCGCGGCTTAAGCTCGGTGATGTCCGGCTTCTGCAGATTGATGGTCATTGTCTCCGTCCTTTGCCTTTCACGCCGCTTCGCCGCCGCGGCCGCCTATGGGGCTGTCCCCGTCAATTTTAGAAACTGTCTCTCAACCACTGACTCATGCGATGCAGTTTTCCGCCCGTTCCGGTCATTTTGAGACCGGAAATTCCTTTCGCCGGATGGCTCTCGAAGCTCGCCATCTGCGGATAGATCAGAAGCCCCACCGCAGCCGAGAAGGCAGGCCCCTTGGCCGCTTCCGGCAGGCCGGCCACGCCGAGCGGGCGGCCGATGCGCACATTGCGTCCCAGGATGCGGCGCGCCGCCTCCGGCAGGCCGGCAAGCTGGCTGGCGCCGCCGGTAAGAACCACACGCTTGCCCACTGCATTGCCATAGCCGGACTTGTTCAGCCGGTCGCGCAGCAGTTCGAGCGTCTCGTCAATGCGGGCGCGCACGATGCGCGTCATCACCGAGCGCGGGATCTGCAAGGGCACGTCGCCATCGTCGCCGATCGGCTGGATCGAGACCAGGTCGCGGTCGTCTGCGCTGCCCGGCAGCGCCGAGCCATGCATCACCTTCAGCCGTTCGGCGGCATCGAGCGAGGTCGACAGCCCCTTGGCCATGTCCAGCGTGACATGGTTGCCGCCGATGGCGATGGCGTCGCCATGGACGAACTTGCCTTCCGAAAACACCGAGATCGTCGTCGTGCCGCCGCCCATGTCGATGCAGGCCGCACCCATTTCCAGCTCGTCGTCGACCAGGGCCGCCAGACCGCTGGCATAGGGCGTCGCCACCATGCGCTCGACCGACAGATGCGAACGGTTGATGGACAGCTCCAGATTGCGCATCGGCGCGGCGTCGCCGGTCAGCACATGCATGTCGACGCCGAGTGCGTCGCCGACCATGCCGCGTGGATCGCGCACGCCGCGTTCGGCATCCAGCGAAAAGCCGACGGGAAGCGAATGGATCACCTCGCGCTCGGCCTTCAGCGCCTGCTTGGCGCCGGCACCGAGAACGCGCTTGATGTCGGCCTCGTCGGCCTCATGGCCGCCAAGATTGATGGTGGCGGAGAAGGCTTCGCTCTTCAGCCGGCCAGCGGTCATGTTGACGATCAGAGAATCGACCGTCAGCCCGGCCATGCGCTCGGCCGCGTCGACGGAAAGGCGGATGGCATGTTCCGCCCTGTCGAGATCGACCACGACACCAGACTTCACGCCTTGCGACTTCTGATGGCCGATGCCGATCACCTGGATCCGGTGCGAGCGGCCGCGCAGCAGCTTGCCGTCATCGCACGGCTTCAGCTTGGCCACCATGCAGCAGACCTTGCTCGAACCGACATCCAGCACCGTCAGGGTGCCAGACCGGCGCGACGCGGCATCGCCAGGACCGCCAAGCCAGCTCATATCTTCGTCTCCGGCTTGCGCTTCAGGCTCTTGGGTTTCTCGTTGAGGGCGGCTTCGCGCTGCGTCGCCGCTTCCGCCGACAACTGCACGACCAGCCGGTCCGTCAGGCGCATGTCGACGGCGGCGATGTCGCGCGACAGCAAGCCGTTGTCGTGATCCATCTTCACGAGTTCGGCGAGCGCCTGATCCTCGTCGTCCTCGGGAAGCTTGATGGTGATGCCATTGTCCAGCTTCAGGTCCCAGCGCCGCTCGCCGACACGGATATAACCTTTGATCCGGCTCGCGAGCTCGGGATATTTTTCGACCTTGGCCAGGAAATTGGGCGCGCTCGCCGGCGCGCCGGTGCCGATCAGCAGCGGCAGAAGCACCTGCTTGCCGCCCGAGAACGGCGCGATCATGGCACCATTCCTCTCGATGACCGAAAGCTCGTCGCCCTGCTGCCAGAGCGCGAAAGCCTCGCGCTCCTCGACACGTACTTCCAGCGTGTGCGGATAGACCTTGCGCACCGCCGCAACCTCGATCCACGGCAGGCCGGAGATCCGCTCGCGCGCCGCCTCGGCATTAAAGCCGATCAGCGATGTCCAGCCATCAAGTTCAAGCCTGTCGAGTATATCGATTTCCGAGGTCTGGCGATTGCCGACCACCTTGACCTGATCGACGGCAAATCCGGTGCGGGCTGTGATGCTCTGCACGATACCGTCGACATGACCGCCGAGATAGGCGCCATAGGCACTGCTCGAAGCAATCAGCACGGCCGACATCATGGCCGCGGAAAAACGCGGCGCCTGGAATTCCCCGACGCCCAGGCGCGCCAGAATGCGCACCGGGCGGCGCAGCATGCGCGGCAGCACGAAATGGCCCGACGACAATGGCAGGCCGAACAGCGCCGGCCCCGCCGCACTCCTCTCCCAACCTTGTCTCCATTTCAACGCAGACACGAAGCGTCCTCCACCATCCAACTCAACAAATCGCCAAACGAGTGCCCGGCCTGGGCAGCGATTTCAGGCACCAAGGACGTCGGCGTCATACCCGGCTGGGTATTGACCTCGAGCCAGACAATCTCGCCGTTTTCGGAATGACGATCGTCATAACGGAAGTCCGACCGGGAAACGCCCCGACAGCCGATCGCTTGGTGAGCCTTGAGCGCCAGTGTTTGTATTTTTTGGTAAATATTCGGTGAAACTTTTGCGGGGCATTCGTGCTTTGATCCCCCGGCGACATATTTTGAATCATAGTCGTAGAAGGAATGGCCCGTCGGGATGATCTCGCAGACCCCCAGCGCCACATCGCCCATCACCGCGCAGGTCAGCTCGCGGCCGTGGATGTAGCGCTCGACCATGACGGTGTCGCCATACTTCCACTCGGACGAGCCGATCACCTGCGGCGGATGCGACTGGCCTTCATGCACGATGACGACGCCGAAGCTCGAACCCTCATTGACCGGCTTGACCACATAGGGCGGCTTCATCGGATGCTTGTTCTGGATGGCGAAGCGGCTGGCGACCTTCGATTCGGCGACCACGATGCCGACCGACTTGGCAACCCGCTTGGCCTGCTCCTTGTTCATCGCCAGAGCCGAGGCGAGCACGCCGGAATGGGTGTAGGGAATGCCGAGATATTCCAGGATGCCCTGGATGGTGCCGTCCTCGCCAAAAGGGCCATGCAGCGCATTGAAGGCGACATCGGGCTTGAGCTCGGCAAGCACGGAGCCGACATCGCGCCCGACATCGACGCGGGTGACCTGGTAACCTTCCTTCTCAAGCTCATCGGCGCAAGCCTTTCCGGAGGACAGGGACACGGGCCGCTCGGACGAAAAACCACCCAGCAGAACGGCCACATGCTTGTTTTTCATTCCCCGGCATCCCCTCTCTCACGGCGGACCAAAATCAGATTTTCCGCAACATTGAGTCAGAGTCTCCCGGCAGGTTGCCCCCCCGGACGGAAAACGCTGAAAACGCGTCGAACGACTCAAATCAGGAAACGCTTTCGAGCAGAGAATCAGAGAGTTGATTCACTGGCAAGTGCTTACGATTCCGAGAGATTCACTTTCTGAGAAAATGGATGCGAAAAGCGTGTCGTTGAGTCTTTGCGGCAACGGTCGCGGACCGTTTCGGCCTCGTTGAAGTTCATGCATCACATGAACTTCATCATGGGCTGAAGGTGTGTTGAGATTTAGGTCAGGCCGAGTCGAAAACGATGGTTTTCGAGAACCGGAGCGGAGCGGACATTCGGGTCCGTGAGCACCGGAAGCGCAGAAAGCTGTCGTTTGCAGGCCGGCATCACCTGAATATCAGCACACCTTAAAGGAGCTGCCCGAGAAACTCCTGTACGGCATGCCCCGGCCGGAAATTACCTATGCGTTTGATTTCCCATTGCAGACGGATGCCGGAATTCTCCAGCACCCGCGTGCGCACCGTCTCGCCGAGATATTCAAGGTCGTAGCCGGTCGCGGTTCCGGTGTTGATCATGAAGTTGCAATGCATAGGCGACATCTGCGCGCCGCCGATCATCAGGCCGCGGCAGCCCGCTCTGTCGATCTCCTTCCAGGCCGACGTGCCGTCCGGATTCTTGAAGGTCGAGCCACCGGTCTTCTCGCGGATCGGCTGCACGGTCTCGCGATGGTTCTGCACGGCCTCCATCGCCGCCTTGATCGCCGCTCTGTCCTCAGCGAAGCCCTCGAACACGGCCGAGGTGAAGATCAGCCCGGAGGGCGCTGCTGAATGGCGATAGGCGTATCCCATATCGGCATTGCTCAGCGTCTGCACATTGCCCTTGCGGTCGAGCGCCCTCACTTCGACGACGCGCTCGCGCGTCTCGACGCCGTTGGCGCCGGCATTCATCCGCAGCGCACCGCCGATTGCACCCGGAATGCCGTGGTAAAAATGAAAGCCGCCAATGCCGGCCTCAAGCGCCACCGCTGCGACGCGCTTGTCGGGGGTCGCGGCTCCCGCCTTGATCCTGATCGGCGAAATCACCTCGGCCTCGCCGAAGCCCTTGGCCGAAAGCCGGATGACAAAGCCCTCAATGCCGCCATCACGGACCAGAAGGTTCGAGCCGACGCCGACGACGGTCAGTGGTATTTCTTCGGGAACGGCTTTGAGGAACGCTGCAAGATCCTCCTCATCGGCCGGCTGGAACAGCGCTTCAGCCAGGCCACCGGCACGAAACCAGGTGATCTTGTCCATCTCGGCGTTCGGCGTCAGGCGGCCGCGCAAGCCGGCAAGCCGGTCGCCCAGTCTGTCGATCAGGGCCTGGCCGTGCATCATGAGACGGTCCCGCCAAGCTCCTTGGGCAACGCATAGGCCCATTGGGTGATGTTGCCGGCGCCGAGGAAGACGACGAAATCGCCCGGCTTGGCCAGATCACGGATGATGGGGGCAATCGCCGCCGGACCCTCAATGTAGCGGGCGTCGCGATGACCGCCGGCGCGGATGCGCGACACCAGCGCGTCCGAGCTGACGCCATCGATCGGTTCCTCGCCGGCCGCATAGACCGGCGCCACCATCACCGTGTCGGCGTCGTTGAAGCAGGTGGAAAACTCGTTGAACAGATCATGCAGCCGGGTGAAGCGATGCGGCTGGGCAATGGCGATGACGCGGCCCTGGGTGGCGCTGCGCGCCGCCTTCAGCACCGCCGAGATCTCGACCGGATGGTGGCCGTAATCGTCGAATATTTCGACGCGGTCCCACGAACCGGTATGGGTGAAGCGGCGTTTGACACCGGCGAAGGACGACAGGCCCTTCTTGATCGCCTCGGCAGAGAGGCCAAGCTCATGCGCGACCGCGATCGCTGCCGTCGCGTTGGAGACGTTGTGACGGCCGGGCATCGGCAGGCGCAGGCCTGCTATCGTCGTCTGGCCGCCGGTCTTGCGGTCGCGGATCACCACGTCGAATTCCGAAATGGCACCTGCCATGCGGTGGTTGGTGAAGCGCACGTCGGCCTGCGCATTCTCGCCATAGGTGATGACCCGGCGGTCCTCGATGCGGCTGACCAGCGCCTGCACCTCGGGGTGATCGGTGCACATCACGCCAAAACCATAGAACGGCACGTTCTCGACGAACTGGCGAAACGCCTCGCGCACCTTGTCGAAGCTGCCGTAGTGATCGAGATGCTCGGGATCGATGTTGGTGACGACAGCGATCTCGGCCGGCAGCTTGAGGAAAGTGCCGTCGCTCTCGTCGGCCTCGACCACCATCCATTCGCCGTCGCCCATGCGCGCGTTGGTGCCATAGGCGTTGATGATGCCACCATTGATGACGGTCGGATCGAGCCCGCCGGCATCGAGCAGCGTCGCCACCATCGAGGTCGTCGTCGTCTTGCCATGCGTGCCGCCGATCGCCACCGCCTGGCGAAAGCGCATCAGCTCGGCCAGCATTTCGGCCCGGCGCACGATCGGCAACAGCTTTTCGCGCGCGGCCTTCAGCTCCGGGTTGGATTTCTTGATCGCCGTCGAGACGACGACAACCTCGGCATCGCCGAGATTCTCGGCCTTGTGGCCGACGAAGCATTCGATGCCCTTGTCGCGCAGCCGCTGCACATTGGCGCTTTCGGCCTGGTCGGACCCTTGCACCTTGTAGCCGAGATTGTGCAGCACTTCGGCAATGCCGCTCATGCCGATACCGCCAATGCCGATGAAATGCACAAGGCCGATGGTCTGCGGCATCTTCATGCTTGCGTCCCCTTCCTGAAATCCGAAATGGTTTTTTTGGACGCAATAGCCTCTGTGAGATCAGCGAGCAACCGTGCCGCGTCCGGCCTGCCGGCCGATTTCGCGCCCGCCGCCATCGCCGTCAGCCGATCGGGGCCGTCCATCAGATCGCCAATGAGCGCTGCGATGCGTTCGGGCGAGAGCGAGGATTGCGGATGCACTTCGCCGCCGCCGGCAGCGGCAAGGGCCGCCGCATTCGCCGCCTGGTCGTGATCGAGCGCATAGGGGTAAGGCACCAGCAGCGCCGGCCGGCCGATGACGGCGATCTCCGAGACGGTCGAGGCGCCGGAACGCGAGATCACCAGATGAGCGGCCGCCATGCGTGCCGCCATGTCGGTGAAGAAGGGCGAGACCTCGGCGGCGACGCCAAGCGCGGCATAGGCCACCTTGACCCGCGCCACGTCATCCGCGCGGGCTTGTTGGGTAATCACCAGCCGCTCGCGCTGGGCATCGGAAAGCAGCGCAATGGCTCCCGGCACGGCATCGGAAAAGAACTGGGCGCCCTGGCTGCCGCCGAACACCAGCAGGCGGAACGGCTGCTCCCCGGTCGACGCCGCATAAGCCGTCCTGGCCGCTTCCAGCACGGCAGGCCTGACCGGATTGCCCGTCGTCACCGTCTTGATGCCGGCAGCACTGGTGTCCTGCGGCAGGAAGCCACCGGCGATGGCGTCGACACGGCCGGCCAGCGCCCGGTTGGCGCGCCCCATCACCGCGTTCTGCTCATGGATCAGGGTCGGTACCTTGCGCCGTGTCGCCGCGTAGAGCGGCGGCAGGGTCGGATAGCCGCCGAAGCCGACGACCGCATCCGGCTTGATCCTGGCGATGACGGCGGAGGCCTGGCGCACGCCGCGCCAGATTTTCCAGAAGGCGCCAAGCAGGGCAAAAGGGTTTTTCGAGCCCATCGTCGCCGACCGGATCGGGTGGATGGCGGCGGCCGGAAAATGGCCGGCGAAACGCTCGGCACGGTCGTCGGTTGCCAGATGCACCGACCAGCCGCGCTCGTTCAGCTCATGCGCCAGCGCCTCGGCCGGGAAAAGATGCCCACCGGTGCCGCCTGCCGCGAGAAGGATGACGCCTCTGGCCATATCACTCCGCCGGCACGGCGCGTTGCGACAGGCCAAAGCCCATCTGCTTGCGCTTTTCCGGCCGCTTGCGTGTCAGCGCCAGCACCATGCCCATGGAGATGGCGATGGCGATCTGCGAGGAGCCGCCATAGGAGATGAACGGCAGCGTCATACCCTTGGCCGGCACGAGCTGGAGGTTGACGCACATGTTGATGACCGCCTGCAGGCCAAACACGGTGACGAGGCCGCCGACCGCATAGCGGGTGAAATCGTCATGCTCCTTGAGCGCCGTGTTGAGGCCGCGCAGCACGATGAAGGCGAAGATCGACATGATGAAGAAGCACATGATCAGCCCGAACTCTTCGCCCGCGACCGAGAACACGAAGTCGGCATGGCTATCGGGGATGACGCGCTTGACGGTGCCCTCGCCCGGTCCGACACCGAACCAGCCGCCATTGATCAGCGCTTCGCGCCCCATGTCGACCTGAAACGTGTCGCCCTCGCCGGTGAGGAACTTGTCGATGCGCAAGGCAACGTGCGGGAACACCGTATAGGCGGCAAAGACGCCGCCGACGCCGGCCGCGCCGAGCGCGACGATCCACAGCCAGGGCAGCCCGGCCATGAAGAACATGATGCCCCAGGTGCCGGTCGTCAGCATGGTCTGGCCGAGGTCCGGTTGCGCCACCAGCAGCGACACGACCAGCACCAGCAGCAGCATGGCGAACAGATTGCCCGGAATGTCGGGCTGGCGCTTGTGCTCGGCGAAAAGCCAGGCGCACATGATGACGAAGGCGGGTTTCAGAAATTCCGAGGGCTGGATGGACAGGCCGGCAAGCGACACCCAGCGGCGCGCGCCCTTCACCTCGACGCCGATGTAGAGCACCGCCACCATCAGCACCAGCATCAGGCACAGCATGATCAGCGCCATGCGCCTGATCTGCCGGGAATCGAGGAAGGAAACGGCCAGCATCACGCCGAGCGCCGGCACGGTGAAGATGATCTGCCTGGTCGCAAAGTGGAAGCTGTCGAGGCCGATGCGTTCGGCCACCGCCGGGCTGGCGGCGAAGGACAAGACGATGCCAAGCCCCATCAGCGACAGGAACGCCGCCAGGAACCAGCGATCGATCGTCCACCACCAGGTCGCAACCGGACTTTTGTCGAGACGGCTCTGCATTATCGTGCCCCTCCGATGGGTTTCACACCCTCGATAGCATTCGCAGCTTGCCTGAAGGCTTCGCCGCGGACTTCAAAATTCTTGAACTGGTCGAAGCTGGCGCAGGCTGGCGACAACAGCACCACCGCCTCGCCGCTGTCGTCCTTAGCCGCATCATGCGCGGCGTGCTCGACCGCCGCGGCCAGCGTGCCCGAAATCTCGTAGGGAACTGCCTCGCCGAGCGTCGCCGAAAACGCTGGGGCGGCCTCGCCGATAAGATAGGCCTTGGCGATGCGCGGGAAGAAGCCGCGCAAGGGTTCGATGCCGCCTTCCTTGGGCAGGCCGCCGGCGATCCAGTAGATGCGCGCGAAGCTGGACAGCGCCGGCGCAGCAGCATCGGCATTGGTCGCCTTGGAATCGTTGATGAACAGCACATGGTCCTTGCGGCCGACCTGTTCCATGCGGTGCGCAAGGCCGGGAAAGCTTTCCAGCCCCGACTGGATCTCGCCAAGCTCCAGCCCGACCTTGAGGCAGGCGGCGACCGCTGCCAGCGCGTTCTGCGCATTGTGCTGGCCACGCAGCGAGCCGATGCCTTCGAGGAAGGCGACACGGCTGTAACGGCCGTGCACCGCTTCCATCAGGTTGCTGCCATCGGCGAAATAGCCATCGGTCAGCGGCAGGCGCTTGGAAATGCGGATGACATGCCGCCCCGCCCGCTCCAGCCGCTCGGCAATCTGAGCGCACCCGGAATCGTCGATGCCGACGATAGCCGTCTCGCTGCCGGCCACCAGCCGTTCCTTGATCGCGGCGTAGTGCTGCATGGTGCCGTGGCGGTCGAGATGGTCGGGCGTCAGGTTGAGCAGGATGCCGGCCGTCGGGTTGATCGAGGGCGCGAGGTCGATCTGATAGGACGAGCATTCAACGACATAGTGCCGATCGGGCTCGGGCGGATCGAGCGTCATCACGGCGCGGCCGATATTGCCGCCCATCTGCGTGTCGCGCCCCGCGGCTTTCAGGATGTGCGCGGTCAGCGCGGTTGTCGTCGACTTGCCGTTGGTCCCGGTGATGGCGATGAAAGGCGAATTTGGCGCGCTCAGCATCCGCTCGCGGCAGAAAAGCTCGATGTCGCCGATGATCTCGACGCCTGAACCGCGCGCCAGCTCCACCGTCCAATGCGGCTTGGGATGCGTCAGCGGCACACCCGGCGACAGCACGAAGGCCGAGAATTTCGCCCAGTCGGCGCCGCGCAGATCGGCGGTCGCGATACCGGCAACGGCGGCCTTGGCCACGCTGTCGGGATTGTCGTCCCAGGCCAGCACGTCCGCACCGCCCTCAATCAGCGCACGCGCCGTCGCGATCCCCGAGCCACCGAGCCCGAAGAGCGAAACGCGCTTGCCTGAAAAGGATGCGGCGGGGATCAAAAGGCCTCCTATCTCAGCTTGAGGGTCGACAGGCCGACCAGTGCCAGGATGACGGCGATGATCCAGAAGCGGATCACCACCTGGCTTTCGGTCCAGCCAAGCTTTTCGAAATGATGGTGGATCGGCGCCATCAGGAACACCCGCTTGCCGGTCATCTTGAAGTAGCCGACCTGGACGATGACGGACAGGATTTCGACGACGAACAATCCGCCGACGATGACCAGGACGATCTCGTGCTTGGTGGCGACCGCGACCGTGCCGATCAGGCCGCCCATGGCCAGCGATCCGGTGTCGCCCATGAAGATCGCCGCAGGCGGCGCATTGAACCAGAGGAAGCCCAGGCCGGCGCCGATGACCGCGCCAAGCACGACCGCCAGTTCACCGGTGCCGGGCACGAAATGGATCTGCAGATATTCGGCGAACACCGCATTGCCCGAGAGATAGGCGATGACGCCGAAGGAGGCCGCCGCGATCATGATCGGCACGATCGCCAGCCCGTCCAGGCCGTCGGTCAGGTTCACGGCATTGCCGGCGCCGACGATGACGAAGCAGGAGAACGGAATGAAAAACCAGCCGAGATTGACGATGAATTCCTTGGCAAAGGGAAATGTCAGCGACGACGAGAACGGCGCCTGGCCATTGTGCATGATCACCCAGGCGGCGATGCCGGCGATGACGAATTCAAGCGCCAGCCGTGCCTTGCCGGAAAAGCCGAGATGCGACTGCTTGGTCACCTTCAGATAGTCGTCGTAAAAGCCGATCGAGCCGAAGCCCAGCGTCACCAGCAGCACCACCCAGACATAGATGCTAGACAGGTTCGCCCACAAAAGCGACGAGCCGATGATGCCCGACAGGATCATCAGCCCCCCCATGGTCGGCGTGCCGGCCTTCTTGAAATGTGTCTGCGGCCCGTCGGCGCGGATCGGCTGGCCCTTGCCTTGCCGCAGCCGCAGCGAATTGATGATGGTCGGTCCGAAGATGAAGACGATCAGCGCCGACGTGATCAGCGCCCCGCCGGTGCGGAATGTGATGTAGCGGAAGACATTGAAGACCGAGACCTTGTCCGCAAAATCGACGAGCAGTGTAAACATGCGCTTTTCGTCCCCGACCTAGGTCTGTTTTCTGACTGTCGATTCAGCCGGGAACTTGCCCAGCAGCGCATCGACCAGTTTTGCAAAACCGATGCCCTTCGACGATTTGATCATCACCACGTCACCCGGCTTAAGCGCGGCAAGCAGCACCGGCTTCAGCTCCTCGACACCGGCGCGGTATTCCGTCTTGATCTCAGCCGGCAGCGCTTCGGCCAGCGCCCGCATTTCCGGGCCGCCTAGGAAGACGGTCCGCGTGCCCGTGCCGACGATGAGATCGGCAAGGGCCGCATGCAGCTTGGCCGAATGATCGCCGAGTTCGAGCATGTCGCCGAGCACGGCGATGCGGCGGCCCTCGCCCGTCACCGGCGTCGCGTTGAGCAATGCCATCGCAGCGGCCATCGATGCCGGATTGGCGTTGTAGCTTTCGTCGATCAGCGTGATCAGTCCACCTGGGTGGCTCGAAGTCGAGCCACCGGGATGGCGCAGCACATGGCGCTTGCCGCGCCCGCGCTCCGCGGAGAGATCGGCCAGTGCTGAAGCCACCTTGTCGAGATCGGCGCCGACCAGATGCGCCGCACCCAGCACCGCCAGCACGTTCTGTACCATATGGCGGCCGGGCGCGCCGATCCGCGCCGTCACTTCGTGGCCGCCGATCCTGGCGATGATGTCGGAATGATCCGCATGCAGTTCGCATTTGGTGAGCTTGAAGGTGGAGCGCGCATTCTCGCCGAAGCCGTAGACGTGCTCGACACCGGCGGCATGGGCCATCTTGTCGAGCAGCTTGAAGCGCGCATCGTCGCGGTTGAGGACGGCGGCCCCATCGGGCTCCAGCCCCTCGAAAATCTCGGCCTTGGCCTTGGCGATCTCGTCCAGATTGCGGAAAAAGCCGAGATGCGCCGCAGCGATCATGGTGACGATGGCGACATGCGGCCTCACCATCTTGACCAGCGGACGGATCTCGTCGGGATGGTTCATGCCGATCTCGAACACGGCATAGTCGCAATCATCAGGCATGCGTGCCAAAGTCAGCGGCACGCCCCAGTGATTGTTGAAGGACTGCGCCGAGGCATGCACCTTGCCGACGGCTTGCAGCACATGGCGCAGCGCTTCCTTGGTGGTGGTCTTGCCGGCCGAACCGGTCACGGCGATGATTTTCGCGCT
Organism: Mesorhizobium sp. CO1-1-8; assembly: GCF_020164875.1. Classification (NCBI taxonomy): domain Bacteria; kingdom Pseudomonadati; phylum Pseudomonadota; class Alphaproteobacteria; order Hyphomicrobiales; family Phyllobacteriaceae; genus Mesorhizobium; species Mesorhizobium sp. CO1-1-8. The sequence goes on from NZ_JAIUGZ010000005.1 coordinate 332,100, forward strand.
CGAGCGGGCGCGCGACGCAACTCCAAGCTTTTCCAGCGCGACCAGCACGTCCTCGACGACGATGATCGGCGCCGTCAGCCGCCCGAGCGACGGCAGCTTGCCTTCGGCCACCACCAGCACGCCGGCGCCAGCCTTGATGGCGGCGGTTGCGAAGTCATGGCCGTCCATCGCCTCGCCCTTGATGGCGAAGAAGGCGTCGCCCGGCTGCAGGCTGCGGCTGTCGATCGAAATGCCTGAAATGCCGTCCGGCATCGGCCCGAGCGGCCGCCCGTCCATGGCGGCAACCAGCGCCTCGGAGGTCCACAGCAAGCTCATGCGGCACGCTCCACGAGTGCCGCGCGGACTTCCTCGTGATCGGAGAAATGCAAGGTCTCGGAGCCGATCGTCTGGCCCTCCTCATGGCCCTTGCCGGCCACGATCAGCGTGTCGCCGGCATGCAGCATGGCGACCGCCTCATGGATCGCCTGGCGCCGGTCGCCGATCTCGATGGCACCGGGGGCAGCGGCCAAAATAGCGGCGCGGATCGTTTCCGGCACTTCGGAGCGCGGATTGTCGTCGGTGACGATGACGACATCCGCAAGTCGCGTGGCAATCTCGCCCATGATCGGTCGCTTGCCGCGGTCGCGGTCGCCGCCGCAGCCGAACACGACGATGACGCGGCCGGTGGTGAATGGGCGCACCGAGGCCAGCACGTTTTCGAGCGCATCGGGCTTGTGGGCATAATCGACATAGACCGGCGCGCCATTGGCGGTGGTGCCGACGAGGTCGAGCCGGCCCGGCGCGCCCTTCAGTTTCTCCAACGCCATCAAGGCCTTGGCGGCAGGTGTTCCCGTGGAGATGGCAAGCCCCGCCGAAACCAGGGCGTTCGAAATCTGGAAATCACCGGCCAGCGGCAGGTCGATCTCGTAGAGCACGCCATCGGCCTCGACTTCGGCGCGCTGGCGGTGGCGCTCGTGCTCGACCCGCTTCAGCCTGAGGAAATCGCCATGGCGGCCGACCGTCAGCACATTGAGCCCGGCAGCCTGTGCGGCCAGGGTCGTCGGGGCCGACCATGGATCGTCGGCGAAGATCACGGCTGGTGCGCCCTTCGGCAGCAGCGTGTCGAACAGACGCAGTTTGGCGCGGTGATAGTCCTCGATGGTCGGATGATAGTCCATATGGTCGCGGCCGAGATTGGTGAAGCCGCCGGCCGCCAGCTTCACGCCGTCGAGGCGGCGCTGGTCGAGCCCATGGCTGGAGGCTTCCATGGAGGCGTGGGTGACGCCGGCATCGGCCAATTCCCGCAGCAATTGATGCAGGGCGACCGGATCGGGTGTCGTCAGCGAGCCATAGTCGTTGCGTCCAGGAGCCACCACGCCCGTGGTCCCGATCGAAGCGGCGGCATAACCGGCCTGCTCCCAGATCTGCCTGGTGAAGGCGGCGACCGAGGTCTTGCCGCTGGTGCCGGTCACCGCGACCATGATCTCAGGCTGCTTGCCGAAATAGCGGGCCGCACCCAGCGCCAGCGCCAGGCGCGGATCGTCGACCGCCAGCACCGGAACCGGGAGCCCAGCAATGGTGCTGCCCTTGCCCGCCACGATCGCAGCCGCACCGCGCGCGGCGGCATCTGCGGCATAAACGGCGCCATCGGCCTTGGTTCCGGCGAGCGCAAAAAAGACAACGCCCGGTTTTACCTGGCGGGAATCCGAAGAAATCCCTGTAACCTCCAGATCGACGGAAGCTATTCCCTCGACGGGCAGGATACCGGCTAGATCTCTGAGCTTCATCGAGTCCCGTTCACCGCAACAAAATAGCGCGCTGTTGCCGGCGCGCCCTAAGAATCACTGATAGGAAACCAGCGTTGCACCATTTTCATGGCTGAAATCTGGCTTCACGCCAAGCATGGCAGCTGAACGCCTGATGATATTGCCGGCCATAACCCCCGCATTCGACGCCGCGACATCCGTCATGCCAGGCTTTTCCGGGTGCGGGGCATCGGCAATCGTAAACACCAGGTATTGCGGATCGTCCATCGGGAAAGCGGCGACGAAGGTGTTGAAATTCAAGTCCTTCGAGTAGCGGCCATTGATGACCTTCTCGGCCGTTCCGGTCTTGCCGCCAACGCGGTAGCCGGGGACTCTGGCGTTTCTAGCAGAGCCCTTCTCGGCATTGAGCGAATAGAGGTAGCGCATGCCTTCGACGGTCTTTTCGCTCACCACTCTCTTGGCGGTGGCCATCGCTTCGGCCTGCGTCCGCACCAAAAAGGTGGGGTTCATCAGGAAGCCGCCATTCATCAACGCCGCGCAGCCCACAGCCGCTTGCAGCGGCGTCGTCGACACGCCATGGCCGAAGGCGATGGTGAATGAATTGACCTGTTTCCAGACCTTCGGTTCAGTCGGACGGGCAGTCTCCGGCAATTCGGTCTGCATCCTGTCCAGAATGCCAAGACGATGCAGGAATTCGCGATGCCCCTCGATGCCGACCATCTCGGCTTCCCTGGCCGATCCGATGTTGGACGAATAGAGGAACACCTCCGGCAACGACAGCACACGGTTCTTGCCGTGGAAATCGTGAATGGCCTGATGGCCGACCCGGATTGGATGCGAAGCATCGAAGCGGCTCGCCATCGTCGCCTTGCCGGAATCGAGCGCCATGGCTGAGGTGAAGCTCTTGAAGGTCGAACCCATCTCGTAGAGGCCCGCCGACATGCGATTCAGCCGGTCCTTGTCCTGTGCATTGTAGGGATTGTTCGGATCAAAATCCGGCACCGAGGCCATCGCCACCACTTCGCCGGTCTTGACGTTGAGCACGACGGCGCCGGCGCCCATGGCACGATAGCGCTCCAGGCCGGCGGCGATTTCGTCGCGCACGACATGCTGCACGCGCAGATCGATCGAAAGCTTTACCGGCTTGAGATCCTTGGCAATGGCAAGGCCCGATGCCTGCAGGTCGCTCAGCCCCTGCTCATCGACATATTTCTCCATTCCGGAGATGCCCTGGTTGTCGATGTTGGTGAGGCCGACAATGTAGGACGAGGTCTCGCCGCTCGGATAGAAGCGGCGCTTTTCGGTACGGAAGCCGAAACCGGGAATGCCGAGCTGCATGATGTCGGACTGCTGCTTGGGCGTCAGCTGCCGCTGCAGCCAGACGAAACCGGCGCCGCTCTTCAGCTTGTGGTAGGTCTGCTCATAGTCGATATCCGGAAGCACCGTCGACAGCTTCTCGATCGCCTCGTCGGCGTCTACAATCCGGCGCGGTTCTGCAAACAGCGACGCCGTCTTGATGTCCGTGGCCAGCACTTCGCCGTTGCGGTCGACGATGTCGGGCCGTGATGCCGTCACCCGGCTCTGCGGACCGCCCGACATGTCGGGGGTCTGGAAGCCGAGATAGACCAGCCGCCCTGATATGGTCGAGAAGATGCCGAAGAACACCGCCATCGTCATGACGATGCGCGTCCTGCCCTTGCCGCCGGTCGCCTTGCGGGCGCCCTCGACCACGATCGATCCATCTACACTCGTCCTGGCGCGACGCTTCAGCAGTTTGCCGATCATTGGGCGATGCCTCCGGTCACCACGGGATCCCTGCCGTCCGACGGCGCCTTGCCGCCCGAATTGTCGGCCATGCCGCCCTGGCGTCCCGACAGTATGTCCTGGATGTCAAGGGATTTGGCCGGCAGGTCGCCGATGCCGCCGATCTGGCGGGCGCTGACCGGCTCGAGTTCGAGCTGCGACTTGTAGAGTTCAGTCAGCTTCTGCAGCCGCGACGGCTGGGTGAGCAGGCTCCAGTCGGCCTTGAGCAGGTCGATCGTGTCCTCCTCATAGCGTATCTGCGCATGGATCTTCTGCACCGAAGCCAATTGTTCCTCGGCCTCGCGCTTGGCCTTGTAGGTAAGGGCCGCGACCGCAACCATGACGGCGATCAGGACAATGTCGCTGGTACGAAACACTTAGCTACCTCTCCCCCGGCCGGCCTGTGCCGGGAAGTGTTGGGCCGGGAAGCTTTGGAAGGCCGAAAATCGAAAAGTCGCTGCTGCGCGCCGGCGCCTCGGTACGGATTGCCGCGCGCAGCCTGGCCGAACGAGCGCGCGGATTGGCCGCCACCTCGGCGTCGCCGGCAGTCACCCCGCCGCCCGCCTTGCGGAACGTCGCGGTGCGCGCATGCGCCTCGGGCAGATGACGCGAGCCGGTCGCGACGTCTGCCCGGTCGGCGATGAAACGCTTGACGATGCGGTCTTCCAGCGAATGGAACGTCACCACGGCGAGCCGTCCGCCCGGCTTCAGAGCGCGTTCGGCGGCAAACAAGGCCTTGGCCAGTTCGCCAAGCTCGTCATTGACGAAAATGCGCAGCGCCTGGAAGACGCGCGTCGCCGGATGAATCTTGTCCTTCGGCGCCCGGCCGATATGCGTCTCGATGGCGTCGGCGAGTTCCAGCGTGCGCTCGAACGGGCGCTTTTCGCGGCGAGCCTCGATCATGCGGGCGATGCGCCCGGCATGACGCTCCTCGCCGAGGAAGCCGAAGATGCGCGCAAGGTCGCCCGGCTTGAAGCTATTGACGACGTCGGCGGCGCTCAAACCAGCCTGCGCCATGCGCATGTCGAGCGGCCCGTCGGCGCGGAACGAAAACCCGCGCTCCGCCTGGTCGAGTTGCATCGAGGAGACACCAATATCGAGCACGATCCCGTCGGCGCTCTCGACATGTTCGTCCAGCGTCGAGAACGGCGCCTGCACCAGCCGCAGCCGGCCGCCCGACAGCGCTTCCAGATCGCGCCCGGCAGCGATTGCATCCGGATCGCGGTCGATCGCCACCACCGAGGCGCCCGTTGCCAGAATGGCCTTGGTGTAGCCGCCGGCGCCGAACGTGCCGTCGATGATGATGTCGCCCTGCGCGGGCGCCAGCGCTTCGAGCACTTCGGCAAGGAGGACCGGAATGTGGCGGGCCGATCCGCCAACGGCGTGCCCATCTACGGCGCGAGGAAGGTCATCGCCGTGGCCTGCCGTCATTCCGGTCGCTCCCCAAGCTTCGTCCCCTGCCGAAGCTGCAAAAGCCGTGCGCGCGCCTGCGCCCCATAGGCGGCAAGCCGTCCCGGCTCCCAGATCTGGAAGAAATTGCCGCGCCCGACAAAGGCCACTTCGGCCGAAATGCCCGTGTGTTCGCGAAGGAAATCGCTCATCGTGATGCGGCCGTCCTGGTCGAGTTTCAAGAAGGTTCCGTCGCCATGGCAGAAGAACGACATATCGTCCGCCGTCTGCAGGAAGGGATCCTCGAGCGCTATGCGCTGCTCGTAGCGGTCGAGCAGATCGAGCCCGCCGACATCCATCGCCGGCAGATCCAGGCAGCGCAGCGCATAAAGTTCCGAATAGCCGCGCTTCTGCACGACGGCACGGAAATGCGCGGGAACGGACACCCGTCCCTTCGCATCGATCCTGCTCACCGTGTTTGACAGAAACCGGTCCATTGAACACTGCAGCCGCTTGCGCCGCCGCACCCCTCTCCATCTTGTCCCACGCGCCGCCGCAGCGCGCTCCCTGCCCCGTATCAACCTCGTCCGCACAGGCAAAAACCGGCAAACGCGCAGCCGCCGCGGCTGCTCGATTGGCGTACGCTTTACCCTGACACGGAACGAAGGCTTTGATGTCTAGATGGGGTATCATGGGACACTATGGGCGTCAACGGGAATAGGCTTCACAAACACGCGCGCCGCGACCAAGGAGAGCAGCCGTGACGGCACGTCTCGTCTTTATGGTCCATTAAGCCTAACGAAGCGTTTAGAGCCGTCTGGCCCAACCGGACGCGCCTTGCCGCGAGCCGCTGCCGGGCATAGCGTCTCGCCAAATCTCGTCGGTCGCAAACAGGGTTGGAAATTCGATGTCTGAAACAGCAAAGTCACGCGCGGCAGCACTTCCTCATCTGCGTCGCAGCCGGCTTGCAATGGGCGATTCCATCCCGCTGCCCCTGACCATGGCCGCCATTTTTCACGCGCCCGGCGACGCTACCGGCTTCAACCAGTACGGCCGCTTCAGCAACCCGACCTGGGATGCGGTTGAACATATGCTGGCCCATCTGGAGGACGCGCCCTGCGTCGCCTTCCCTTCCGGAATGGCGGCAATCTCGGCGGCGTTTTTTGCCGTGCTCAAAGCCGGCGACCGTATCCTGCTGCCTTCGGACGGCTACCACACGACAAGAGCGCTGGCCGAACGCTTCCTCAAGCCGCTCGGCATCACCTACGACGTCAGGCCGACCTCGACCTTCCTCGATGGCGGCTTCGATGGCTATCGCCTCGCCTTTGTCGAAACCCCTGCCAATCCGGGGCTGGATATCTGCGATATCGCCGCCGTTGCCGATGCTGTTCACAAGGCCGGCGCGATCCTTGTCGTCGACAACACGACCATGACGCCCTTCGGCCAGCGGCCGCTCGACCATGGCGCCGATGTCGTCGTTGCCGCCGACACCAAGGCACCCAATGGCCACTCCGACGTGCTGTTCGGCCATGTGGCCAGCCGCAACGCCGATATCATCGCCGCCGTGACCGGCTGGCGCGAGGTTTCCGGCAGCATTCCCGGGCCATTCGAGGCCTGGCTGGTGCATCGCGGCCTCGAAACACTGGATGTGCGCTTCGACCGCATGTGTTCCTCGGCGGAGGTCATCGCGCGGCGGCTGCAGGGCCACAGGGCAATCAGCGGCCTGCGTTATCCCGGACTGGAAGGCGATCCGTCTCACAACCTTGCCCGCGCCCAGATGGAGCGCTTCGGTTTCCTCATTTCTTTCGAGCTCGCCTCGGAGGACAAGGCCGAGGATTTCATCAACAATTGCGAACTGATGCAGGCCGCGACATCCTTCGGCGGTGTCCACACCTCCGCCGAGCGGCGTTTGAAGCGGGGCGATGCGGTTTCCGCCGGCTTCGTTCGCCTCTCGGTTGGCTGCGAACCGGTGGACGAGCTCTGGAAGGCGATCGAGACGTCGCTGGACAAGATCGGCGGGTGAGCGGATCGGTACCGGTTCAGGTCATCGGCTTCGATCTTGCGCTTGCCTTGCAGCACACGGATGGTGAATTGACCAGGCAACAAGAGACCTTGAATCAGCAGGCGCGCCCGAGGGCGCAACCTGCTGATCTCAAAGAGTTCTCTTCGATAACATGGAGAGAATTGCCAGCTGGCCTATAAGCCGGGTTTTGTATGGCCCTCGCCCCTTGCGGTGCGAGAACGTGGCGGCCATTCATCTTGGGCGCATGTTGCCATGCGCCTCACGCAACCTACCCGGACGGTGAGCCGGAAACAGCCCTCGAGGGTTTCCCCTCGCACCGTCCCTATTCGGTCTTGCTCCCGGTGGGGTTTACCGTGCCGCTCCTGTTGCCAGTCGCGCGGTGGGCTCTTACCCCACCCTTTCACCCTTACCCCGAATCCGGCAAGCCGGATCGTGGCGGTTTGCTTTCTGTGGCACTTTCCCTGGGGTCGCCCCCGCCGGCCATTAACCGGCACCGTGTTTCCATGGAGCCCGGACTTTCCTCACCCACGACCTTTCGGCGTTTGCGGGTGCGGCCGCCCAGCCAGCTGGCAGAGCGTATAAAGGGGTTCACGCCCAAAAACGCAAACGAAAAAGCAGACTTATGCGGGCGATCCCAGCGCAGCCATCTGCACCTTGACCTTGCCGCAATAGGCTGCCGAGACGGGGTTCATCCGCGTTGCGGCGTGGCCGGCATTGTATTTCAGAATCGTGCCGCAGGTCGTGCCGCCACCGAGGCTCCGTGCCATGGCAAGGTATTTCATGCCGTATTTGATGTTGGTGTCGGGATCGAACAGGCCTTTGGCGGAGCCGCTATAGCCCATCATCCGAGCCGTGGCCGGCTTGATCTGCATCAGGCCGATCTCGCCGGCGCTGCCGACGATGTTGGGCCGATAGTTGCTTTCGATCTTGATAACCGCAGTGGCGAGCGACACCGGCACGCCTTCGATCGCCGCATAGCGTGCAACGAGAGCGGAATACTGACCACTGCTGGCCACCGCCGCCGTCGATGCCGCCGCGTTCCGGACTCCGATCGACGCCGTTGCCGTCATGTCGACGGTCTTGCGGCCGCGCTTCGTCTGCCTTTTGGCGGTGGACTTCTTCGCTTTTGACCAGCTTGCCTTTTCCGCTTTGGCGGAAGCCCGCTTCGTCTCCGCTTTGGCGGAAGCCCGTTTTGTTGCCTTGGCGTCGTGGCCTGCCTTGCCGCTTTTTGCGGATACCACGGGAAACCCTTGATCGGCCCGCGGGCTGAATGACGCTGCATGCGCCGCACTGAAGGCAAAACTCATTACGCCGGCAGCAAGAGCTGCCGTTAAAACGGTAAATTTCTGCATGTGATCCTGTTCTGTCTGAACCGCGCGAAGATGTTCACGCAGCAACGCCTAACCAACGTCGGAACAACCCGGGGGGCTTGGGGTCCGACATCTACACGGCAGCCGTTTGACGCCCGAATTGGTGTCAAACAAGGCCAGGCAAGTCACTTTGAGTGACAGCTTGTAACTTAAGGATCGGAAAGAATTGCTTGGGAGGGGCCTCCCGGAGCTTAGCGCCTCACGGAAGCAAGCAGCCTTTGCAGCGTCCGCAGCGTCGAGCCATCGGCAACGCCGTCCACCTTGCGCGGCCGGAAATGTCGTTGGAAGGCTTCGACCACCGCCTCCGTCTGCCGATCGAAAATGCCGGATATTTCAACGCCATAGCCGTAGAGGGCAAGCATCGACTGCAACGCTTCGACATCGCCGCCGGTGTCGCCGGTTGTCAGAGTGGCGCCTCGCCTGACGGGTGCGGCCGCCACGAGGTGGCCGACACCGGCCTCGAACAGCGTCCGCCACGGAAACTTCTCGCCGGGATCGATCTTGCGCCCCGGCGCCACGTCGGAATGCGCCAGCACACGCTCGGCGGCGATCGAATGCCGACCGGCAATCCCCCTGCACAGCCCGATCACCGCATCGATCTGCCGCCGGGGAAACCCGGGATAGCCCAGAGAATGTCCCGGATTGACGATCTCGATGCCGACGGAACAGGAATTGATGTCGGCGCGTCCGAACCACGAACTCTTGCCGGCATGCCAGGCGCGGTCGCTTTCCCTGACCATCTGCACGACATGGCCATTCTCGTGCACCAGATAATGCGACGAGACCTCGCTGGCCGGATCACAAAGCCAAGCCTCGGCCCCGGCGCCGGTCGCCATACCGGTGTAGTGCAGCACGATCATGTCAGGCCCGGGCGTCTCTCGCCGCAGGCCGAAATTCGGCGATACCCTGACTTCGGCACGTGGCTCGTCGGGCAGAAAGCCGCTCATGCGTGGCGCAGGCCCCGCTCGATCATCTCGTAGGCGGCGTTGATCGCCGCCACCCTGGTCGTCGCGATCTTGATGAATTCCTGAGGCAGGCCGCGCGCGATCAGCCGGTCCGGATGATTGTCGGAAACCAGCTTGCGATAGCGTTTTTTGACCTCTTCGAACGGCTTGCCGCGCTCGATGCCAAGCACGACATAGGGATCCCCGGCGCCGAGATTGACGTGCCGCGCCATGATGGCCTCGTAATGCGCTTCGTCGATGCGGAAAATCTCGGCGATGCGGTGCAGGAAGAGCCCTTCGTGCTCATGCACCAGGCCGTCGGCCTTGGCGATGTGGAACAGACCGTCGAGTATGTCTTCCAGCATCACGCAATTGGAATGCCCCGAACCGCACATCTGCGCCATCCGCTCGGCATAGGTCTCGAAACCGGCCACGTCGCGCTGGGCGAGATCGAACAGCCGCGCCACATTGCGCGTCTCCTTCGGCGGCACTTCGAATATTTCCTGGAAGGCGCGCACCTCGTCCTGGGTGACGATGCCATCGGCCTTGGCCATCTTGGCCGACAGCGCGATCATCGCCACCGAAAAGGCGACACGCCGGCGCAAATCCGCATCGCCGGAGAAAACCGTGCGCACAGCCTCGACCACGTCGGCGACACCCGACGAGGTTGAGGATGAAACGCGGGTGACGAATTCGCCGAGGCGATCCCAAATCGACATGGCCTGCTTCTTAGAGCCACCGCCCCCTCCTATCAAGCCGGGACAGTGCCGCAGGCTTTGCGCGACATCCGACGCGCAAGAGGGGTTAGCCACGGGCCCGGACAATATGAGAAAGGCCGGCGCGAGCCGGCCTTCCTCATACATCACACGAAGTACTGCTTGCTCACTACTGCGCGGGCGCAGGAGCTGGTGTTGCCGGAGCCGGCTCGGCAGGCTTCTCGGGTGTGATGCTCTTCGTGGTCGAATTATCCGTTGCCGGAGGCGTCGCGGCCGGCGGCGTGGCTTCCGGGGTAGCCGGCTTCATCGGTTCCTCGGCGGCCGGCGGATTGGTGCTCTGGGTGGTGGTATTGTCCGTACCGCTGTCACTGCAGGCGGCAACGCCAAGCAGGGCCAAACCGGAAACGGACGCGAGAATGAGCTTTTTCATTTTGTCTCTCCTTCAACACACGCTCACGTTGCCGTGAGCGGTCGAAGGACAAATGCGCCAGACGACCATGAGTTTCGTAACGTTGCGTTTCCGCATGTAACATCGTCTGGTCCATTTGCGATTGCCGCTCAGGCCGTGGCGAACTAACAGCATGTGCCGAACCACCGATGAACAGAAGAGCGCCAGGGGCTGTCATGACCGAAAAATGGGATTTCTGGATCGACCGCGGCGGCACATTCACCGATATCATCGGCCGAGATCCGGAAGGCGGGCTGCACCCGCGCAAGCTTCTCTCCGAAAATCCCGAAGCCTATAGCGATGCCGCCATCCAGGGCATTCGCGACCTTCTTGGCTTGTCGGCCGGCGACACGATCCCGAGCGGCCTGATCGGCGACATCAAGATGGGCACCACGGTCGCCACCAATGCGCTGCTGGAGCGCAAGGGCGACCGCGTGCTTTTGCTCATCACCAGGGGCTTTCGCGATGCGCTGAAGATCGCCTACCAGGCGCGCCCGGACATCTTCGCCAAGGAGATCATCCTTCCCGAACAGCTCTACGAGCGCGTCATCGAAATCAACGAGCGCGTGCGCGCCGATGGCTGCGTCGAACAATTGCTCGACATCGCCGCCTGCCGGGCGGCGATCGAACAGGCCAGGGCCGATGGCATTGATGCGGTCGCCATCGTCTTCATGCACGCCTGGAAATACCCCGACCACGAGAAGGCCGTGGCGAAAGTCTGCCGGAAGCTTGGTTTCAGCCAAGTCTCGGTCTCCCATGAGGTCTCGCCGCTGATCAAGCTGGTCGGCCGCGGCGACACCACGGTGGTCGACGCCTATCTGTCGCCGATCCTGTCGAGATATGTGCAAAGGGTTGCGGGAGAGTTGGGGATTGTTGGAAGCGCCAGCAGTGCCGCCGAGGGGCCGCACCAGCCTCATCTCATGTTCATGATGTCGTCGGGCGGCCTCACCGCCGCCGACATGTTCCAGGGCAAGGACGCATTGCTGTCAGGACCGGCCGGTGGCGTCGTCGGCATGGTCGAGACAGCCAGGCTCGCCGGCTTCGACAAGGTCATCGGCTTCGACATGGGCGGTACCTCCACCGACGTCGCCCACTATGACGGCGAATACGAACGCGCCTTCGACACCGAGGTCGCCGGCGTACGCATCCGCGCGCCGATGATGCGCATCCACACCGTTGCCGCCGGCGGCGGTTCGATCCTGCACTACGAGGCCGGCCGCTTCCGTGCCGGACCGGATTCGGCTGGCGCCAATCCCGGCCCGGCAGCCTACCGGCGCGGCGGCCCGCTCGCCGTCACCGACGCCAATGTGATGCTGGGCAAGCTGCAGCCCGATTTCTTTCCGGCGATTTTTGGGCCCGGCCAGGACCAGACGCTCGACGTCGACACAGTGCGCGAAAAATTCTCCGCACTCGCCGCCGAAATCGGCGATGGCCGGTCGCCCGAGACTGTCGCCGAAGGGTTCGTCACCATCGCCGTGGAGAACATGGCCAACGCCATCAAGAAGATCTCCGTGCAGCGCGGCTACGACGTCACCGAATATCTCCTGAACTGTTTTGGCGGCGCCGGCGGCCAGCACGCTTGCCTGGTCGCCGATGCGCTCGGCATGGAAGCGGTGCTGATCCATCCCTTCTCAGGTCTGCTGTCGGCCTATGGCATTGGCCTGTCCTCGGTCTTTGCCTCGCGACAGCAGGCGCTGCTCAAGCCGCTTGCCGAAGAGTCCAGAACGGAGATCGGCAACCTCATTGCCAGCTTGAGAGAAGCCGTCATCGCCGAGCTCGCGGCGCAAGGCATCGGCGAAGATACGGTCGCCACGAAGCCGGTGCTGCACATTCGCTATGACGGCACCGACACGACACTGCCTGTGAATTTCGAGACGGATTCGATTTTCCAGGCCAGGCGCGATTTTGAAATCGCCCACAAGGCGCAGTTCGGTTTCGTCTATGACGACAAGCCGATGATCGTCGAGACCGTCGGCGTCGAAGGCACCGACACCGGCGGCACCGGCCGCGACGAAAGTGAATCGCAAACCGAGGACCTTGCCGTAAGCCCTTCGCAAACCCGCGAAATCTTCACCGAGGGAGAGTGGCGTACTTCACCCATCTTCCGCCGCGAGGCGCTGAAGCCGGGAAACAGGGTTGCGGGACCTGCCTTGATTATCGAGTCGAACCAGACAATCGTCGTCGAGCCGGGCTGGCAGGCCGAAATCACCGCCAGGAACCACGGGCTCCTGCGCCGTGTCGAGAAAAAGCGCCGGCAGGCAGCGCTCGGCACCGAGGCCGATCCGGTCATGCTGGAGGTCTTCAACAACCTCTTCATGTCGATCGCCGAGCAGATGGGCGTCACGCTGCAGAACACCGCCTATTCGGTCAACATCAAGGAACGGCTGGATTTCTCCTGCGCCGTCTTCGACCGCCATGGCGCGCTGGTCGCCAATGCGCCGCACATGCCGGTGCATCTGGGTTCTATGGACCGTTCGGTCGAAACCATCATCCGGTTGAACTCCGGCGACATCCATCCCGGCGACGTCTTTGCCCTCAACGCACCCTACAATGGCGGCACGCATCTGCCCGACATCACTGTCGTGACGCCGGTGTTCGACGACGCCCAACACGAAATCCTCTTCTGGGCAGCCTCGCGCGGCCATCATGCCGATATCGGCGGCACGGCACCCGGCTCGATGACGCCGCTTGCCACCACGGTCGACGAGGAAGGTGTGCTGTTCGACAATTTCCGCATCGTCGATCGCGGAAAATTCCGCGAGAAGGAGTTGGAAACGCTGCTCACCGACCACCGCTATCCGGCGCGCAACCCGCACCAGAACATCGCCGACCTCAAGGCGCAGATCGCTGCCAACGAGAAGGGCGTCGCGGAACTGCGCAAGATGGTCACGCATTTCGGCCTCGATGTCGTCGAGGCCTATATGGGCCATGTCCAGGACAATGCGGCCGAAAGCGTCCGCCGCGTGCTGGAGCGGCTGCCGGATAGTTCTGAGTACGAATACCCGACCGACACCGGCCAGGTCATCAAGGTGAAGATCACGGTCGATCGAAATAAGCGCGAGGCGACCGTCGACTTCACCGGCACCTCGCCGGTCATGAAGAACAATTTCAACGCGCCGGAACCCGTCGCTCGCGCCGCCGTGCTCTATGTCTTCCGCGTCATGGTCGAGGACATGATCCCGATGAATGCCGGGTGCCTGCGGCCCATCAACATCATCATTCCCGACGGCTCGATGCTGAAACCCGCCTACCCCGCTGCCGTGGTTGCCGGCAACGTCGAGACCTCGCAGCACGTCACCAACGCGCTGTTCGGCGCCATGGGCGCCATGGCCAACGCGCAAGGCACGATGAACAACCTGACCTTCGGCAACAAGACATACCAATATTACGAGACGATCTGCTCCGGCTCGCCGGCCGGCCGGATGAACTCGGGCCGCGGCTTTGCCGGCACCTCCGGCGTCCACACCCACATGACCAATTCGCGCCTCACCGACCCGGAAGTGCTGGAGCTGCGCTTTCCCGTTCTGCTCGAAGATTTCCACATTCGGGAGAACTCAGGCGGCAAGGGCAGATGGAGCGCCGGCGACGGCACCAGGCGCACCATCCGCTTCCTCGAAAAGATGGAATGCGCGATCCTGTCCTCGCACCGCAACCGCCCGCCGCAAGGGCTGGATGGCGGTAGCGATGGCGAGGTCGGTTCGACCAAAATCCGCCGCAAGGACGGCACGATCGACGTGCTGAAGGCCTGCGACCAGACCATGCTTCAGGCGGGCGACGCCGTCGTCCTGACAACGCCGACGCCGGGGGGATTTGGCAAACCGTAAGAAGAGGCGTCAACAGGCTGTCACCGGCCTGTCATGACCCTGAGTTACCCGCTTGCGGCAAAGCAAATGGGAATCATCTTGCCATGACGGACGTTTCCGCAGATCTGGTTTTTCGCCGCGGCAAGGAAGTTGGAAAGGCCGTCTACCAGAACCGGCCGCTGTCGAAGGCCGGCATTTCGGAGCGGCTGTTCGCCTTCCTGTTTTCCGGCCTCGTCTATCCGCAGATCTGGGAAGACCCCGATGTCGACATGGAGGCGATGCAGCTTGGCCAAGGCCACCGCGTCGTCACCATCGCCTCCGGCGGCTGCAACATCCTGGCCTACCTCACCCGCTCGCCGGCCCGGGTCGATGCCGTCGACCTCAACACCGCGCACATCGCGCTGAACCGCATGAAGCTGGAGGCGGTGCGCCATTTGCCATCGCAGGGCGACCTGTTCCGCTTCTTCGGCGCCGCCGACACCATCCACAATTCGAAAGCGTATGACTGTTTCATCGCGCCGAATCTCGATCCTGTCAGCCGTCACTACTGGGAGCGCCGCAACTGGCGCGGCAGCAGGCGCATCGCCGTTTTCGACCGCAATTTCTACCAGACCGGCCTGCTTGGCCTGTTCATCGCCATGGGCCATCGCACGGCAAAGTTCTTCGGCGTCGACCCTGCCGGCATCATGCAGGCCAAGAACATCGGCGAGCAGCGCCGCTTCTTCAACGAAGAGTTGGCGCCAGTCTTCGACAAGAAGCTTTTGAGATGGGCGACGTCGCGCAAGGCTTCGCTGTTCGGCCTCGGTATCCCGCCGGCGCAGTACGATTCGCTGATCACTTCTGGCGACGGCACCATGGCCAGCGTGCTGAAAGCCCGGCTGGAAAAACTCGCTTGCGATTTTCCGCTGCAGAACAACTACTTCGCCTGGCAGGCCTTTGCCCGGCGCTATCCGAACCCAGGCGAGGCCGCCCTCCCCGCCTATCTCGAAAAACAGAATTACGGGACCATCCGCGGCAACATCGATCGCGTTGCCATCCACCATGCCAATCTGATCGAATTCCTCGCCGGCAAGGATGCCGGCTCCGTCGACCGCTTCATCCTGCTCGATGCGCAGGACTGGATGACTGACGATCAGCTCAACGCGCTGTGGGCGGAAATCACCCGTACGGCTTCGGCCGGCGCCCGCGTCATCTTCCGCACCGCCGCCGAGCCCAGCCTGTTACCGGGTCGCGTCTCTAGCTCGCTCCTCGACCAGTGGGACTATCAGGACGAGGCTTCGCGGGAATTTTCGGCCCGCGACCGCTCGGCCATCTATGGCGGCTTCCACCTCTATGTAAAGCGTGCGGCATGAGCACGACAGAGCTGCCGGCCAGCCCCGAATTCAAGGCCAGCCATGCTGACCTGATGGACGGCGTCTACCGCTGGCAGCGCCACATCTACGACCTGACCCGCAAATACTACCTTCTCGGCCGCGACCGACTGATCGACGGGCTCGACGTCCCGGCCGGCGGCACCGTGCTGGAACTTGGCTGCGGCACCGGCCGCAACGTGATCCTGGCCGCGCGTCGCTATCCCGACGCGCGTTACTTCGGCCTCGACATCTCAGCTGAAATGCTGGAGACGGCCGGCGCCGCGATTGCACGCGAAGGCCTGTCCGGCCGCGTCCTGTTGGCTAGGGGTGACGCCACCGACTTTGATGCGAAGGCACTCTTTGGTGCCGAACGCTTCGATCGTGTCTTCGTGTCCTACTCGCTGTCGATGATCCCCGGCTGGGAAGAGACCGTGGCGGCGGCCCTTGCCGCGCTCTCACCGAATGGTTCGCTGCACATCGTCGATTTCGGCCAGCAGGAAGGCCTGCCGGGCTGGTTCCGCGCGTTGCTGCGCGGCTGGCTCAAAAAATTCCACGTCGCGCCGCGTGAATCATTGCGCGAAGTTCTGGAATCGGAATCTCGCCGAACCGGCGCAAGCTTCCGTTTCCGAACGCTTTATCGCGGCTATGCCTGGCTGGCGGTGATCGGGCCGCGTCAATAGAAACTAGTGCAGCGCCTTCACCAGCGCCCCCACCATCGTCTGCGGCCGGTAGCCGAGCTTGGCAGGCGTCAGCCCCAGCCGCACCACCACCAACTGCTCCGAGGGGATGATGGCGACCGTCTGTCCGTCATGACCTTCCATCCAGCACGTGTCCTTGGGCAGGCCTGCCGCGACGCCGGCGCCGGGGTTTTCCTCATCGCCCGGGGCCTCGATCCACAACTGACCTTTGCCGTAGACCTTCGAGGCGGATGCCGGCTCGCGCATCCAGTCGACGAAACCGGTTGGCAGGATCTGGTTGTCGTTCCATACCCCACCCTGCAACAGGAACTGGCCGAAGCGCGCCCAGTCATGCGCGGTTGCGTAGAGATAGGACGAGCCGACGAAGGTCCCCTGCTCGTCGGTCTCGAGCACCGCGCTATGCATGCCAAGCGGATCGAACAGGGCGGTGCGAGGCCACGTCAGCGCCTTGGCCTTGTCGCCGATCGCATCTTGCCAGAGGCGCGACAGCATCACCGCCGTGCCGCTCGAATAGGAAAACACCTTGCCCACCTCTGCAGCCAGCGGCTTGGATTCGGCAAAGTCCGCCATGTCTGGCTCGAGATAGAGCATGCGCGTGACGTCGGCGACGTCGCCATAATCCTCGTTGAACTCCAGCCCGCTCGACATCGCCATCATATCGGCAAGGCTGATCGCGGCGCGGCCATCCGCCTTCCACGGCGCAAACAGGCTTTTGTCGTCGAAAGCCATCTTGCCGTCCTTGACCAACGTACCGACGATGGCGGCGTTCACCGTCTTGGTCATCGACCAGCCGAGCAGCGGCGTCCTGGCGGAAAAGCCGTCGCCATAGCGCTCGGCGACGATGCGGCCATTCTTGACCACCACCACCGCGCGCATGCCCGTGCCGGTCAGCGCCGCATCGTCCAGCAGCTTGGCAATCACCGGATCCTGTGAAGCCTCGACCCGCTCGCCCTCCGGCCACAAATCGCCTTTAATGGCCGCCGATGGCTCGGCCTGGATTGTCGTGCGCCGTGCCTTGCCGACATCGCCGTCCGGAACCGAAGCGCAGCCAAGCCCGTCGCGGGCGACGGCAACGCTCTTGCCCAGGAAACCAAACAGGCCGGCGGACACCGTTCCCCTGTTCTTGTCCACCGAAACCCGCATCAGCCGCAGCAGGGGATGCCCGGGTGCCTGCACGTCGACGGCGAGCACCTCATTGGGATCGCGGCCGGCAATGAAGACGTTCGAGCAGACGATCTTGGCCGAGTAGCCCGAGCCGACGCGGATCAATTCCGGCGGCGCGATATAAAGCCAGGCGAAAAGTGCTGCGATCGCCAGAACGATCAGGCCAAGCAGCCATTTGACGATCTTGACCACGATCCGCATTTATTTCCTCCGGGCTCTGCGCGACCCTTATGTCATCGATTTGCCGCCATTGCTTCCGCAAATCACAATGCTTGTCGAGCGCCATCAACGGATTATCAACCATGATCGGCGATCAC
The DNA here is from genome assembly GCF_020164875.1 of Mesorhizobium sp. CO1-1-8. NCBI lineage: Bacteria > Pseudomonadati > Pseudomonadota > Alphaproteobacteria > Hyphomicrobiales > Phyllobacteriaceae > Mesorhizobium > Mesorhizobium sp. CO1-1-8. Next base: position 349,872 of record NZ_JAIUGZ010000005.1, read on the forward strand.
AGGATATGCTGAGCGATGCTGTGGGGCGATCGCTCGGAGGGGCCCGATCACAAAACCGGCCATCAGTGTATAGACCCATCAGCGACCGGCTGAATCCGGCTCGGGAATTGCGATGCGCCGTCTTGCGGGCCTCATTATGCTAGCGCTGCTTGGCGGTTGCTCGACCGTGGACGATCTCTCGCCGCTGTCGCCGTCCACTTCGAGCAGCCCGACGGTTGCCGTGCGCGCGCCGCGCTTTGCCGATTCCAAGCCGCATGAATGGGAGAGCGGCGCGCCATGGAACTATGCCGTCCACGGCACCGATGTCTCCAAATACCAGACCTCGGTCGACTGGCCGGCGGCCAAGGCCAGCGGCATCTCCTTCGCCTTCATCAAGGCAACCGAGGGCGGCGATCGCTTCGATGAATACTTCAACGAGCATTGGGCGCGCACGAAGGCCAACGGAATTCCGCGTGCCGCCTATCATTTCTACTATTTCTGCACCCCGGCTGCCGTGCAGGCGCGCTGGTTCATCCGCAACGTCCCCGTCGACCGCTCGGCGATGCCACCAGTCCTCGACATGGAATGGAACCCGAAATCGCCGACCTGCAGGCTGCGTCCCGACGCTGCCACGGTACGCGCGGAGATGACCACCTTCCTTGAAATCGTCGAGCGGCACTACGGCAAGAAGCCGATCATCTACACTTCGGTCGACTTCTTCGACGACAACGAACTGTCGGGGTTCCGCGGCTATCCCTACTGGCTGCGTTCCGTCGCCGGCCATCCGCGTGAGAAATACGGCAGCCACCCCTTCACCTTCTGGCAGTACACCGGAACCGGCATCGTTCCCGGCATGACCGGCAAGTCCGACATCAACGTCTTCAACGGCAGCGAAGCCGCCTGGAACAAATGGCTGCGGCAGAACACCCGTTGACACCAGGCCTGCCGCCTGCTTTTCGACACAGCCAGCGGTAAAGTCTGCAACCGCCGGTATTCCAGAGCCCTGCGCCCCGATGGACGCGTAAGGACGCCCTGGAACTCTGAATGTCGAAAGGAAGCTGATGCGACTGCGTTCTCAAGCCCTCGCGGCGCTGTTCTTGTGCGCCACGGCCTTGCCGGCGATGGCGCAGGAATGCGGCGGCGACTTCGAAGCCTGGAAACAGGGCGTGGCTGCCGAGGCCAAGGCCGCTGGTGTCGGCCCCGCTGGCCTTGACGCGCTGGAGGCCGCGACCATCGACGACAAGGTGCTGGCGCGCGACCGCGCCCAGGGCGTTTTCACCCAGACCTTCGTCGAATTCTCCAACCGCATGATCTCGGCCTATCGCCTGAAGCAAGGCGCGGCAAACCTGAAGAAATACGCCGACGTCTTCGCCCGCGCCGACCAGCAGTTCGGCGTCCAGGCGCCGATCATCGCCGCCTTCTGGGCGCTGGAGACCGATTTCGGCGCCGTGCAGGGCGACTTCCACACGCTGAGCGCCTTGGTGACGCTGTCGCATGATTGCCGCCGGCCGCAGCTCTTCCGGCAACAGCTGGTACCACTTCTGGAGTTGATCGATCGCGGCGTGCTGCCGGCCGATGTCAGGGGCGCCTGGGCCGGCGAGATCGGCCAGACGCAGATCCTGCCCTCCGACTATCTGGCACGCGGCGTCGACGGCGACGGCGACGGCAAGATCGACCTGCGCGGCAGCGTGCCCGATGTGATCATGACCACCGCCAACAAGGTGCTGTCGCGCGGCTGGAAACGCGACCAGCCCTGGATCCAGGAAGTCCGCGTGCCCGAAGACATGCCGTGGGACCAGACCGGTCGCACCAACAAGCTGCCGCTGTCACAGTGGGCGCAATGGGGCGTTACCTACCCCAGCGGCGCGCCGCTGGTCGACAACGGCCTGAAAGCAGGCCTGGCGCTGCCCATGGGCCGCAGGGGACCAGCCTTTCTCACCTACGACAATTTCGACGTCTATCTCGAATGGAACCAGTCCTTCACCTATGCGCTGACGGCAGCCAACCTTGCCGCACGACTGGCAGGCGCGCCGCCGCTGGACCCGCGCAATCCCGAGACCGGTCTCAACAACGAGCAGATGAAGGCGCTGCAGACCAAGCTGGAAGCCAGGGGATACGATGTCGGCACTGTCGACGGCATTTTGGGTACCAACACCCGCGAGGCGATCCGCAAGGAGCAGATGCGCCTTGGCCTGCCGGTCGATGGCTGGCCGACGCCGGAGCTTTTGGCTAAGCTTTAGCGAATAGCGAATAGCGAATAGCGAATAGCGAATAGCGAATAGACGGTAATCCTTCCTTGCTGTTGTCTCAGCAAATCTTCCCTATTGGCTATTTCCTATTCGCTAATCCGCCATCGTCTCCAAACTGGCAAACCCCTGTGGCGCGTCGCCCTCGTCGAACGGCGTCGTCACCTCGACGAAGGTGTCGGGGTAAAACCCGTTGAAGCGGGTCCGCAGCGACAGCGAATAGGCGCCGATATGGCCGATCTCGATCCAGTCGCCGGTATCGACCGTTTCCGGCAGCCAGAATGGCCGCGACAGGATGTCGACGGAATCGCAGGTCGCGCCGCAGACCTTGAACGGCACGATGTTCTTCTCCTCGCCATTGCGCGAGCGGATCGCCGGATCGGGAATGAAGCGCGCCGGCAGCGTGATCTTGCCGGTCCATGAATCCGACAGCGACGCCCAGATGCCGTCGTTGATATAGAGCCGCTTGCCCTTGCGCAGCAGCACTCGCACGATCAGCGACAGGCAGCGCGCCACGATCACCCTGCCCGGCTCCGCCACCAGCGGCATCTGGTCGAACTGATACTCCTTCAGGTCGCCCGACAGCCGCGACATGATCTGGCCGAGCGACGGCATCTCGATCTGCTTGCGATTGGGGTCGTGGCCGTATTCGGCGGGGAAACCGCCGCCGACGTCGAGCCCGGCAATATCGAAGGTCAGCCGGTTGCGCACCCAATCGGCGGAAGCCAGCGCCCGCTCGTAGGTGTCGGGATCCTCGATCTGGCTGCCGACGTGGAAGCACAGGCCAACCTTGTAGCCGGTGCGGTTCAGCCGCTCGGCCAGTTCGACGGCATAGGCCGGCCCGGCGCCGAACTTCTTCGACAGCTCGTAAGCGGCATGCCCTTTGGTCTGCACCCGCACGAACACGCTGATCGAGCCCGGATCGATGTCGAGAGCCCGCACCACTCGTGTCAACTTGGTGATCTCGTCCTCATGATCCAGCGAAATAACGCGGATGGCGTATTTCTCCAGCGCCAGCTTGATGTCCGACTGCGCCTTGACCGGATGCATGTAGAGCATCTCGGCATCGGGAGAGACGGCGCGCACGGCGGCGAACTCGCCCGGCGAAGCGACGTCGAAAGCCTTGACGCCGGCTTCGACCAGGGTCTTCAGCACGATCTGCTCGCCATTGGTCTTGACCGCATAGGCGGTCTTGCCGGGGAACATGCCCATGAATTGCCTGGCATCCGCCATCAGCACTTGCGGGCGGAAGCAATAGACCGGATCGTCCGGACGCAGCGCCAGTGCCGCCTCGCGGGCATTTTCGAATCGCTGCATCGACGAATCCTTAACCTAGCCTGCGCTCAGTTAATCCAAGCTAGCGGCTAGCGCATGACCCCGAAAGTCGATTTCGACTTTCGGAAAGGATCATGCGCCAAATATGAGTCTTTGCAGCGTCCTTTGCGCGTCTCTAGAGACGCGCGGCGCTGCAATGAAAACAATTCTGTGTCTCGTGCGGCTGACGCAGCGGCGCTAGGTCTTTGCCGGCAACGTTTGCCAGCGATCAGGTTTCGGGTGGCCCTTGTCACCGAGTCCGATATGGCTTCTGCCTGATTGACTGGCATTCAGGCCGTCTGGGAGGGCGACTCACATGGCAATAGCCGCGACATCAGCACCGCGCGGCCCGATGGTACTCAAGGATTGGGGGCAACTCCTGCTGCTCGGCGCGATCTGGGGCGGCTCGTTCTTCTTTGCCCGCATCGCGGTGGCGGAACTTCCCCCGCTGGTGCTGGTGCTGTTTCGCGTCGCCATCGCCGCGATTGCGCTGCAGATCTATCTCGGCCTGCGCGGTCCGTCCTTCCGCCTCGCGCTTCCGCAGGCAGGCCTGTTCTTCCTGCTGGCGCTCACCAACAATGTCGTGCCCTTCTCGCTGATCTTCGCCGGCCAGACGGAGCTTGGCGCCGGCGTCGCCTCGGTGCTCAACGCGACGACGCCGTTCTGGACGCTGATCCTCGCCAATGCGCTGACATCGGACGAAAAGCTCTCCTGGAACAAGCTCGCCGGCATTGCGCTCGGCATCGCCGGTACGGCCGTCATGATCGGCCCCGGCCTGCTTGCCGGGCTCGGCGGCCCGGTCTGGGCCAAATTCGCGCTGATCGGCGCTTCGCTGTCCTATGGTATTGCGCTGATGGTCGCCCGCCGCTTCAGAGGCGTGCCCTCACCGGTCGTCGCCACCGGACAATTGACGGCATCGACCATCATCATGATCCCGATCGTGCTCTTCACCTACGGTCCGTCCGGCCTGTTCTCTGCCTCGCCGCCGGTCTGGGCGGCGGTGCTGGCGCTGGCGCTTCTGTCCACGGCCTTCGCCTACATCCTCTATTTCAACCTCGTCGCCTCGGCCGGCGCGACTAACGCCTCGCTGGTCACGCTTGTAGTGCCGGCCAGCGCCATGCTGCTCGGCTTCCTGTTCCTTGGCGAGCGGCTGGAACTGTTCGAAATCGGCGGCGTGGTGCTGATCGCGCTCGGCCTCGTCACCATCGACGGGCGGCTGTTCGGCCGACGTTAGAGCACCGCGCGTCCACTGGACGCGCAAAGGATGGTCTAACCACCTAGTTGCCCCCCGCTGCGAAAGTCGATTCGACTTTCGCAGCGGTAGCGCTGCCATGACACGGCAGCGACACGAGTCGGCCACATTTTATTCACAGGTCTGAAGCGGGTTTTTGCCCAGGAATTTCAAAGCCTAACGGCAAAAGACATGTCGCGGATTTCACAATCACGTCGCAATGCAGCACATTTTCCGCTTGCCTGTGGCACAAATGAACCTAGACTCCATGACATAGCTCTTTAAGAGGAGGCTATGTCATGGGACTTACGAGGCCTATCAACGCATTGATGATCTGTGCTGCATTCGCCTTTATCGGAGCCCTTATTATGGGCTTCCTTCCCTGACCGCCAAGCGGGGAAGACAGCACCCAAATAGTCCAACCAATTCAAAAGGCCGGGTTTTCCCGGCCTTTTGTTGTTCAATCCACTCTCAGGCCGCGGCTGATCCGGCGGCCGCCGCCTCGTGCGAGCGGATGCCGATCATATGACAGATGGCAAAGACCAGATCGGCGCGGTTCATGGTGTAGAAGTGGAAATCGCCGACACCGCGCTCGACCAGGTCCATCACCTGTTCGGCCGCCACCGCCGACGCCACCAGCGCATGCGTCTGCGGGTCCTGGTCGAGGCCTTCGAAGCGCTCCGCCAGCCAGCCGGGCACGTGCGCGCCCGCCCTCGCCGAAAAGTTCGCGACCTGCCTGAAACTGTGAACCGGCTGGATACCCGGCACGATGGGGATGTAGATGCCGGCGCGGCGGACGCGCTCGACATAGCGCTCGTAGAGATCGTTGTCGAAGAAGAACTGGGTGATGGCGCGCGTCGCGCCATTGTCGACCTTGCGTTTCAGCATCTCGATGTCGGTGGCGAAATCGGGGCTTTGCGGATGCTTTTCCGGATAAGCCGCGACGGAGATGTCGAAATCCGCGATTGCCTTGAGCCCGGCGACCAGTTCGGCACCATTCTCGTAGCCACCGGGATGCGGCCGATAGGGCTCGCCGACGCCGGAGGCCGGGTCGCCGCGCAGCGCCACGAACCGGTTGATGCCGATCGACTTGTAATCCTGGATGACCGCGTCGACCTCGTCGCGCGTTGCACCGACACAGGTCAGATGCGCCGCTGCAGGAATACCGGTTTCCGTCAGGATGCGCTTTACAGTGCGTGCGGTGCGCTCCCGTGTCGAGCCGCCGGCGCCGTAGGTCACCGAGACGAATTTCGGCTTCAACGGCTCCAGCCTTGTCACCGTCTCCCACAGCCTCGCTTCCATCTCGTCGGTCTTCGGCGGGAAGAATTCGAAGGAAACCCTGACCTTGTCGCCGATATCGGGGCGGCGGGAAAAGCGGAACTGGTTCATGCGATTTCCCCTATCGAGTTCGCTTTGGCCTGCCTTGTGTCGTTGGATGGATCGGCGATCAGCAGGCGCCGGTCGCGGCCAAGCCAGAGTTTTACGGTGAGCCTCGCCTCATTGCCGCCGCGCGGCTCGAACTCCTGCGCATCCTCGAGATCGAGGCCGGCTTCCGCAAACCAGTCGGCGATCTGCCGGTCCGAAAAGCCGAGCCGCACATGCGCGTGCTCCTCGCGCAGGAATTCCAGCGCATGCGGCGCGAAATCGACGATGACCAGGCGTCCCGCCGGACGCAAAAGCCGCGCCGCCTCGTGGATGGCGCGGGCGGGATCGTCGAGATAGTGCAGCACCTGATGAATGGTGACGAGATCGAAGGCATCGCGCTCCACCGGCGGCGCGAAGATGTCGCCCTGCCGCACCTGCGCGTTCGAAACCCCAGCCTTGTCGAGATTGGCGCGCGCCACGGTCAGCATCTCGCGAGACATGTCGATGCCGACACCGCGCCGATAGAGCGGCGAGAAGATTTCGAGCAGACGCCCGGTGCCGGTGCCGAGATCGAGCATCGACTGGAACGGCCGCTTGCCGACCAGTTTCAGCATCGCGGCTTCGACGGCGCGGTCCGGCACATGCAGCGAGCGGATATGGTCCCAGCTTGCCGCATTCACGGAAAAATACTCGACCGCCCGGTCCTGCCGCTTGCGCTTGACCGAGGCCAGACGCTCAAGATCGCGCTCGACCTGCGGATCGGCGCCGCGAATGCCGGAAACCAGCCCCATGACGAAGTCACGCGCGGAATCCGCATCCGACAGACGGAAGAAGGCCCAGGACCCTTCCTGGTAGCGGCCGATCAGCCCTGCCTCCAGAAGCAGCTTCAGGTGCCGCGAAACGCGCGGCTGCGACTGGCCGAGAATTTCGGTAAGATCGGAAACGGTGAGGTCACCGCGCGACAGAAGTGCCAGTATGCGCAATCGGCTGGATTCGGCCGCCGCCTTTAACGTATCCACCATAGTGTCGAGCGAGACATGCATCAGCGTATTCTCTTTGAAAAGATATAAACATATGTTTATGTGGGTTTTCGAGACGTTGCAAGCGCTATGTCGCTTCCGGACAAGAAAACGCCGCTTGTGTGGCGGTTTAAGAGACGTGGGCCATGACTGAAACGCGTGAGATGTTCGAAGAGCGCGAAGGCGAGCAGAGGCTTGAAAACGATCCGGCCTTGATGCCGCCTGATGGCGGCATCGTCTTCATCGGCCGCATTGCCTCGCCGTGGACGACACGGGAAACCTGCCCGAAGAACATGCGCGCCGCGCGCGAGACCGGGCAGAAGGCGGTGCTGACCATCGACGCGCCCTACCGAAATGGCCTGCGGGGGCTGGGGCGCACCAGCCACGTCATCATCCTCTCCTGGCTGCATCATGCGCCGCGGGACCTGATTGTGCAGAAACCGCGCCATGCGGCTGAAGCGAAAGGCGTATTTTCGCTGCGCTCCCCTGCCCGCCCCAACCCGATCGGGCTGCATGTGGCCAGGCTCGTCGGGCTCGACCAGAACACCGGCCGCATCGATCTCGACGCCATCGACGTGCTCGACGGCACGCCGGTCATCGACATCAAGCCTTATTTCGCCTCGACCGACGCTATTGCCGAGGCGACCATCGAAGGGCGCGGCGAGCCCGATCGGATCGGGCAATGACGGCGCCGACCGGCCGCCGCCGCGCCATCGCCAAGGCACTGACGGCACTGCTGCCGCTGGCGCCCTATGCCGACATGGAGAAGATCCGCACCGACGCCGGCGCGGTTCACATGAAGACGTTGCCGCCGGGCATCGCCGTATGGCTGGCGACGATTGCCCATATCCGCCACATGCACACCGATTACGAAAAACTGCTGGCCGAAGGTTACGACCGCGACTCGGCGCGTTTCTTCGTCATCGAGCCGACCAACATCGTGCTCACCCGCTGGCGCGCAACCCGCCTGCTCGACGCGGACGACGAGGAGGAATGACCACGGCTACTTCCGCTTTAGCACTGCGACCGCATTGTAGGGCTGGCCATCGGCCTGGCCGACCCAGGTCCAGGACAGATTTCCCTTGAATAACCTGACGGTGATGTTGCCGCCGTCGATGCACTTGTCCTGACCGTAAGTGATGCTCTCGTGGTATTCCGCCGAAATGTCGTCCCTGGAGGTCTGTGACAGCGATCCGCCGCAGCCGAGTGACGGATAGTCGATCGACGCGCTGCCATCGTGGATGGTCATGGCGATCGCCCAGTCGGCGCCGGCATCGCCAGCCGGACTCTGGTGGCCATTGCCGAGCCAAGTGCCGCTCAGCGACGGCACGCTCACCGCACAAGGCAGGTTCTGGAAGATCGGTGTCAGTTCGCTGCCGGTTTTCTCGCAGCGATAGGTCTGCCCGCCCTGGCACAATTCCTCGCCTTCGCGCGCGCACTCGGCGCTGGCTTCGCTCGCAGCAGCGAACATCGTCATGGCTGCTATGACGGCCCCAAGCCTGCCCATCTTCCCCCCTCCCGTTCAGAGCGCGCAATCTAAGGCAATTCCGATCCAATGTATCGGCGAGATCGTCATCGAGGCCGAACAGCACCGGGCGGGTGGCTCTATGCCTTCTGCCCTGCGCCGATAGCCTGCTGATCTCGCCTTGCGCGACAGGAGGCCTCGATGAGCCACACGGCGACGATACAGGACGGGAAGCAACTGCCCATGGTCGACGACCGTCATGTCGACCCGCACTCCTATCCCGAGGGGGTCGCTTTCCTCGATGGCCAATACCTGCCGATGTCGCAGGCCAAGATCTCGGTGCTGGACTGGGGTTTTCTGCATTCCGACGCAACCTACGACACCGTGCATGTCTGGAATGGCCGCTTCTTCCGCCTCGATGTGCATCTCGACCGCTTCTTCGACGGGCTGGAAAAGCTGCGCATGACGATCCCTTTCGACCGCAAAGGCGTAAACCAAATCCTGCACAATTGCGTGGCGCTGTCGGGTCATCGCGCCGCCTATGTCGAAATGCTGTGCACGCGCGGCGCCTCGCCTACCTTCAGCCGCGACCCGCGCCAGGCGGTCAACCGCTTCATGGCATTCGCCGTGCCGTTCGGCTCTGTCGCCAATGCCGAGCAGTTGCAGCGCGGCCTGCGCGTCGCCATCAGCGACAAGGTACGCATTCCGCCGGCCTCGATCGACCCGACGATCAAGAACTACCACTGGCTCGATCTGGTGCGCGGCCTCTACGATGCTTATGACCGCGGCGCCGAGACAGCGCTCATTCTCGACTTCAACGGCAATGTCGCCGAAGGCCCGGGCTTCAACGTCTTCTGCGTCAGGGATGGCAAACTATCGACGCCTTCCATCGGTGTGCTGCCCGGCATCACCCGCCGCACTGTCTTTGACCTGTGCGCCGAAGAAGGTCTTGCCGCCACCGCCACCGATGTCAGTGTCGCGGCATTGCGCGAGGCAGACGAGGTTTTCATCACCTCGACCGCAGGCGGCATCATGCCGGTGACGGAGATCGACGGCGCGGCGATCGCCAACGGCAAGGTGGGACCGACCACCAGCCGGCTGATGGCGCGCTACTGGCAAAAGCACGATGACCCGGCCTGGTCGTCTCAGGTGAATTATCCCTGATAATTCAGGCGTCTTTTTCAAAAGATTCCCGTCGCCTCTGGAAAATCAGAGGACCGACCGTATATGCCCGGAAGCGGAGAAGCCTCCGCTTTCACCCAAAATCACGCCCGCAGGGGCAAGGACTCCAAGATCATGACAAACAAGGTTTGGTTCATCACCGGATCGTCGAAGGGCTTTGGCCGCGTCTGGGCCGAGGCCGCACTCGCGCGCGGCGACAGCGTCGCGGCGACCGCCCGCGATGCCGGCACGCTCGCCGATCTCGTCGAGAAATACGGCGACAGGATTGCCGCGATAAAGCTCGACGTCACCGACAAGAAAGCCGTCGATGCCGCTGTCGCCGAGGCGCACAAGCGCTTTGGCCAGCTCGACGTCGTTATCAACAATGCAGGCTACGGCCATTTCGGCGCCATCGAGGAGGTCAGCGAACAGGAAGCCCGCGATCAGATCGAAACCAATGTGTTCGGGGCCCTATGGGTCACCCAGGCCGCGCTGCCGATCATGCGGGCGCAGCGTTCCGGCCACATCATCCAGATCTCGTCGATCGGCGGCGTCAATGCCTTTGCCTCGCTCGGCCTCTACCACGCCTCGAAATGGGCGCTGGAGGCCTTCAGCCAGTCGCTCAGCATCGAGGTCGCGGAATTCGGCATCCATGTGACGCTGGTCGAACCCGGCGGCTTCTCCACCGACTGGGCCGGCGCGTCTGCAAAGGTGTCCGAACCGATCGAGGCCTATGCGCCCGCTCGTGCCAAGATGGCCGAGCGCCGCGCCAATTCGGTCGCCGGCGATCCTGAGGCCACCGGGCCGGCCATGCTGGCCATTGTCGACGCGGCCGAGCCGCCGCTCCGGGTGTTCTTCGGCGACGGCGGCCTGCCGATGATCAAGCAGGAATACGCCAACCGCATTGCCACCTGGGAGAAGTGGGACGACATCTCCATCATGGCGCAAGGCGCCAGGAAGAACCGCAAGGGCTGAGGCCCAGCGCTTTTTGCTACGCCGCTCCATGGGCGGCGTAGCCCTCAGGCTTGATAGATCCACTGCTCCGGCACGCGCACCGAGATCTCCTCGCCGGCCTTGACCGTTCCCGGTTTCTCGACCCAGGCGACAACGCCGCGCAGCCGTTTTGCCACCTTCGGGAATAACAGCGCGCCAGCTTCGATATCAGCCATTTCGGCGTTTTCGGCGATCGACCGGCCAGCGATGCGGCACGGGCCGTTCTGCGCGTCGACCTTGATGGTCACCCCGCTCTTGAAGAACAGCAGCGTACCGGCCGGCAGCATGGAGAGGTTCGGCACCCTTTCGATCACAAGATTGGCGCCGATCCATTCCGGCTTGATCTCGGTGAGGCCCATCCGTTCGGCGACAACCGCCAGCTCGTCCGCCGCCACTATGGACAATTGCCGTTCGTTGCGCATTTCGGTGCCGCGCGGATACCAGGGCTCGCGCCCGCCGGAACGCCGCGTCGGACCGGCATGGAAATCGCCCGAAATGCCGTCGAAACCCAGCCGCAATTCATCCACAGGGCGCGTCTGAAAATGATCCGCTGGCGCCACGTAAAGCGCTGCCGCCTTGGCGGCAAGCTTTTGCGCGGGGATGATTTCAACCGGCCTTTCAGCCTCGGGGAAGAGACCCAGCATGGCGTTCTTTCTAATCGTCATTCGACGAGTTAGCCGGGCGGGCTTCGCGGCGTCCAGTCGAAAGTGCTGATCGTCCGATCAACAGCACCGATGGGATGGCGATCACGCGTTTCTTACCTGTCATCGATCTCGCACCGCATTGCCGCCGCGCGGTGCCGGTTTCATAGTGACGTCCAGACGGTTTGTGGAGGCTGATCATGCGGCCTGTGACGGCAATCACGTTGCTTTGGTTGATCTGGGCAGGAACCTGGGCCGTCGCCGCCCTGTGGTCCGACCCTGCCCAGAAGCGCGCCGGATTGAGGGCCGAGGCCCGCTATCGGGGGCTCTGGCTGGCCGGCGCGGTGCTGTTGTTCATTCCGGCGCACGGCTATGAAGGCCGGCTCAGCCTGTGGATGCCTGATCTCGCCGAAGCCTGGATCTGTGTCGCCCTGATCGCCATCGGCATCGCCTTTGCCTGGTGGGCGCGCCTGCATCTCGGCAGGCTGTGGTCGGGCACCATCACCGCCAAGGCCGGGCACCGTGTCGTCAACACCGGCCCGTACGGCCTTGTCCGGCATCCGATCTACACCGGATTGCTGCTGGCGATCCTCGCCACCATGGCGGCCAAGGGTACCGTCTGGAGCATAGCTGGAACCGCGCTGCTCATCATCGGCATCGTGACCAAGGCAAGACTGGAAGAAAGCTTCCTGCGCGGCGAGCTGGGCAGCGCCTATGACAACTATGCCAGGCGCGTGCCGATGCTGGTGCCGTTCGCACCAGCTTGACGCGGCAAGCTCAGAGCATCCGTAGTAGCGCGCCGCCTATCGAATACCCCGCGCCAAAGGCGCAGATCAGGCCGAAATCGCCGGGCTTCATGTCGGCATGGTTTTCCGACAGCGCGACGATGGCGCCAGCGCCCGCCGTGTTGCCCAGCCGCTCCAGCACCATCGGCGCGCGGTCGTGGTCGACCTCATGGCCGAACGACAGTTTCAGGATCATCGCGTTCATGCGCGCATTGGCCTGATGCAGCCAGAAGCGCCTGATCGCCTGTGGCGTCAGCCCGTGTTCGGCGAGGAATTCGACGATGAATTTTTGTCCGGCGACGGTGACTTCCTTGAATACCTTGTTGCCGACCTGCTTGATCAGATTGCCTTCGAGATTGATCATGTAGGGATCATCCTGGGCGGTGCGGGTGTGGTAGCCCAGATTGGTGCGGATGTTGTTCGACATCTGCGTCCAGACGCGCGTGTCGAGCACCTCGAAGCGGCCCGGCCGCTTGTCGCCCTTGGCCAGGCCTTCCACCACCATCGACACCGAAGCGTCGCCGAAGATGAAATGCGTCTGCCGATCGCGGAAATTGAGGTGGCCGGTGATGATCTCCGGCGTCGTCACCAGAATGCGCTTGTGCGCACCCGACCGCACCAGGTTGACGGCGATGTGCAAGGCGGCCGCCGACGAAGAACAGCCAAGCCCCATGTCGAAGCCGGCACCCTTTGTCCCCAGCGTCTCCTGCATTTCGATGGCGATCGCCGGATAGGGCCGCTGGTGATGCGAGGCCGAGCAGATCACCAGGTCGATATCGGACGGTTTTAGCCCGGCATGGTCGAGGGCCTTCTTCGCCGAGGCGATGCCGAACTCGGCCTCCAGCGACAGCGCATCGTCCGGCCGTGCCGGAATGCGCGGCGACATCCGGGTCGGGTCGAGAATGCCTTCCCGCTCGATCACATGGCGGGTGCGCACGCCCGAGGCATGGACGATGAAGTCGCTGTCCGATTTCGCCAGCGGCGGCTCGCCGGTGCCCAGGCGGCGCGCATTCTCCGTGTCAACCCAGGCATTGAAGCTGGCGACCAGCTCTTCGTTGGTGATCTTGGCTTCAGGGATTTCAACGCCGATGCCGCTGATGATGACGCGATGCATATATCCAGTCCGTCCCATCCGCAGGCGTTGCGGGCTTCATGTGGACGCCGGAACGCTCCGGCGCAACAGTTTTCTCACCGCGGCGGTTTACGCCGGCTTAAGCCTGATTTCACCAGGCAAGGCGCATGGCGGCAAAACCGGGTCAAGCGGCGCAATGGGCGCTTTGCAACGTGGATGATCAGGCCCGCTTGGCGACAACGAAAATGCGCGGAAAGCGCAAGAGCACCTTGCCATCAGCCGTCTTCGGATAGGCCTTGGCGATCTTGGCCGTGTAACATTCGAGGAACATCGTCCGCTCGTCTGCGTCCAGCGGATCGAGGAACGGTTTCAGTCCAGTCGACTTCACCCACTCGACGATCGCCTGCGCGTCGGCAAGCGGGTGGTTGTAGATGGTGTGCCAGATATCCAGCCGATCGCTGAGCGGCGACAGCAGGTCATAATAGAACGACACCGGCGGCAACGGGCCGCGTGCCGCGCCCTTGAGCTTTTCGGCAAACGGCATTTCGGCGGCGGTTTCGCGCATCAGGCGGTGCGAATCCTCGCCCATATTGTCGGGCATCTGGATGGCCAGCGCGCCGCCTGGCGCGAGAAAACCCATCAGCCGCTGGAACACCGCGGGATGCTCGGGCAGCCACTGGAACACCGCGTTGGCAAAAATCACGTCGACCGGCTCCGCCGGCTGCCATTTGGAAGCATCGGCCAGGTCAAAGGTGACCTCGGGCAGGCGCGCCCTCGCCTTCTCGATCATGTCGGGTGAGGTGTCGAAGCCGCTCACCTGCGCATCCGGCCAGCGCCCGACAAGCAGCTCGGTCGAATTGCCCGGCCCGCAGCCGATGTCCACGACCCGGCGCGGGAAGTCGAGGGGGACCTGCGCCACCAGATCCCGCGCCGGTCGCGTGCGCTCGTCCACGAATTTCAGATATTGGGCGGCGGACCAATCAGCCATGTGAACTCCTCATGTCTTCTTGAGAATTCGCCGCCCGGAAAACCCCTTACCGCGTCAGCCTCTTGTAGGTCATGCGGTGCGGGTTAACGGCATCGGGGCCGAGGCGGCGGATCTTGTCCTGCTCGTAATCCTCGAAATTGCCCTCGAACCATTCGACATGGCTGTCGCCCTCGAAGGCGAGGATGTGCGTCGCCAGGCGATCGAGGAACATGCGATCGTGCGAGATGATGACGGCGCAGCCGCCGAAGTTTTCCAGCGCGTCTTCGAGTGCGGCAAGCGTTTCCGTATCGAGATCGTTGGTCGGTTCGTCGAGCAGCAGCACATTGCCGCCGGTCTTCAGCATCTTGGCCAGATGCACGCGGTTGCGCTGGCCGCCGGAGAGGTTGCCGACCTTCTGCTGCTGGTCGCCGCCACGGAAGTTGAACGAGGCGCAATAGGCACGCGTGTTGGCTTCGAACTTGCCGAGCTTGACCACTTCGGCGCCGCCAGAAATTTCTTCCCACACCGTCTTTGACGGATCGAGCGCATCGCGGCTCTGGTCGACATAGCCGAGCTTCACCGTTTCGCCGACGCGGACAGAACCCGCATCCGGCTTTTCCTGGCCGGTGATCATGCGAAACAGCGTCGTCTTGCCGGCGCCGTTCGGGCCGATGACGCCGACGATGCCGCCGGGCGGCAGCTTGAATTCCAGCCCGTCGATCAAAAGCGTGTCGCCAAAGCCCTTAGACAGGCCTTCCGCCTCGATCACCACATTGCCGAGCCGCTCGCCATGCGGAATGACGATCTGCGTATCGCTCGGACGCCGCTTGTCGGCTGCATCCAAAAGGTCCTGGAACGCCTGGATACGCGCCTTGGATTTGGTCTGGCGGGCCTTGGGGCTCGACTGGATCCATTCGCGCTCGCGGCCGATGGCGCGCTGGCGGGCATCGTCCTCGCGGCCTTCCTGCTTGAGCCGCTTGGCCTTGGCTTCGAGATATTTGGTGTAGTTGCCCTCATAGGGAATGCCGCGGCCGCGGTCGAGTTCGAGAATCCAGCCGGTGACATTGTCGAGGAAGTAGCGATCGTGGGTGATGATCATCACGGCGCCCGGATAGGCACGCAGATGCTTTTCCAGCCATGCCGTGGTTTCGGCGTCGAGATGGTTGGTCGGTTCGTCGAGCAGCAGAAGGTCGGGCTGGCGCAGCAGAAGCTGGCAAAGTGCGACGCGGCGGCGCTCGCCGCCCGAAAGCTTGGTGACTTCCGAATCCTTGGGCGGGCAGCCCAGCGCTTCCATCGCCATCTCGACCTGCTGTTCGAGATCCCACAGGTTGAGCCGGTCCATCTCGTCCTGGAGCTTGGCCGACTCGTCGGCCGTCTCGTCGGAGTAGTTCATCATCAATTCGTTGTAGCGTTCGATGACGGCGGTCTTGGCAGCGACGCCTTCCATGATGTTTTCGAACACGGTTTTGTCCGGATCGAGCGCCGGCTCCTGCGCCAGGTAGCCGACAGTGGCGCCTTCGGCCAGCCACGCCTCGCCGTTCCACTCCTTGTCGAGCCCGGCCATGATCTTGAGGATCGTCGACTTGCCCGAACCGTTGGGGCCGAGGATGCCGATCTTGGCGTCGGGATAGAAGGAGAGATGGACATTCTCGAGCACCTTCTTGGTGCCATAGGCCCTGTTGAGGCCGGCCATGTGATAGATGAACTGGCGTGCCACGCGCGCTTTCCCTGAAAAAACTGACTGGCCCAGAAAACTGACTGGATCTGTCGAATTGAGTGGAGGTTGGCCGCTATGTAGGCGATGCGGCGGCGAACGGCAATCGCTTTTGCCATATCTGCCCGGTCACACGCGGAAGTGTCCGCCAATCGCCGAAGTTTTCCACCCGCACGAAGCGTGCTGAAATCTCCGGTTAACTCTTCGGCGTCAAAACAGGATCGGAGTGGAATCGCTCGCTATTCGCGATTTCGAGAAAGAGATCGGATCGACGGGATTGCTGAACAGTTTCCTGCTCCTTGCCGAAGCGGTCGTCTACTTCAGCGTCATGGTGACGCTTTTCCGCTTCAGACGGCGTATCGGCCTCGGCGTCTTCGTCTGCGCGCTCGGCGTCATGCACTTCCTTGAGACCTATCTCGCCAGCGTTTTTTACGTCGCCTTGCCGTTCGGCATGGCCTCGCCGGGCTCGGCGGTGCTGTTTTCCGGCAAGCTGGTCATGCTGTTGCTGCTCTACATGAAGGAGGATGCCGCCACGGTGCGTCAGCCGATCTACGGCCTGCTGCTCGGCAATGCGCTGATGATCGGGCTGGTGCTGCTGCTGCGCCTCCACACCGTCGCCCCGCTTCCCGACGGCAGGTTACCCGACATGAGTTTCATCGACGAGATGGGCTGGCTGATGGTTTGGGGCACGACGCTGTTGTTCGTCGATGCCATCCTGATCATCCTGCTCTATGAGAAGCTCGGGCGCACCCTGCGCAAGGCACCGTTCGCGCGCATCCTGATTTCCGTCGCTTGCGTGCTCACCTTCGACCAGGTCGGGTTCTTCACCGCGCTGCATTTTGTCGCCGGTGCGCCGATCGCGGTCTTTTTCGGCGGCTGGTTTGCCAAGATGGCGGCGGCGCTGACCTTCAGCACCATGCTTGTCGCCTATCTCAAATGGTTCGAGGAACGCCAGATCACGGCGCCGCGCGGGCTGACCGACATCTTCGATACGCTGACCTATCGCGAACGCTACGAAGCGCTGGTCGAACATGTCGGCCGCGACGGGCTGACAGGCCTGCTGCATCGCGGGCGCTTCGACGCCGATGGTGAAGCCGCCGTCCAGGTCAGCCTGCGCACCGCAAGGCCGCTCAGCCTGCTGATCATTGATGTCGACCATTTCAAATCGATCAACGACCGTTTCGGCCATGCCGAAGGCGACAAGGTGCTGAAGGCGGTCGCTGCCCTGCTTGGCGAGGCGGCAAGCGCCGAGGACCAGGTGTTCCGCATCGGCGGCGAGGAATTCGCCATCCTCAGTTCTCGTCCGCACTCGGTCGCCAGGCTGTTCGGCGAAAGCATTCGCTACGCGGTCAAGGGCTCGCCCGCCACCACCCGGTTCGAGCTGACCGTCAGCGCCGGTGTTTCCAGCGTCAGCGAAACGACGCGCTGCCTTGCCGACCTGTTCGCGCTTGCCGACCAGCGCCTCTACAAGGCGAAGTCGACCGGGCGCGATCGCGTCGTTGGCGAGCCGGGCGGCCACGAAGCCGACACCGCCGCTGCGTGGACCAAATCCGCACAGATTTAGTTCGTTACGACTTCCTCTGCCGCCGAAGACCGGTCACGGTGGAAACCGCCATCAGGAAGTCGCCCGTACTTACTGGAACCCGATCGCGTCGACATTGCCTGTCGGGCAGCCCGCCTTGTTGGTCGGCACCGAAGCCAGCAGCAGATCCTTGAGCGAGCTGGTGGGACCGATCGGGCCGGCGAGGCCGAGCGTCAGTTCGCCGATCAGCCGCCTGCCGCTCGACGGATCGATGACGCAGGAAACGCGCACACGGTCCCCTGCTCCCGCCCCGAAGGCAGTGTCGAAGGCGCCGCGAATCTGGTCAGCCGTCAGCTTGCCGCCGATGTTCTTGGCAAAGAGATCGCGCACCGGCGAGCTGTTCACCGCGCGCATCAAATTGAGCGCATCGGAAAAGTAGTCCTGCTGGCTTTTGCCGTAGCAGGTGCCGTGCTTGATCCATTCATGCCGCTCGAGGTGGGAGGCCGTTCCAGGCATCACCTGATCGAGCTCCGTGCGGGTGTTGGCGTCAAGATTGACCGGCGGCAGGTCTTTCCAGTGGGCCGGATTGTCGTTGGCCTTGTCGCTCGCTGTCGCCTGGCAATAAAAATTGCCGTTCGGCTGCGGCCACAGCCCGTGCAAGGTGAAATGCGTGGCGTCGAAATCACCAGCACTCTGCGCCCTGCATTCGGTCTTGTTCGACTTTGTCTCGCAGAAGGCCGGCTGCCAGCTCAGCGCGAAGACGTATTCGGGTTTCCCCGATGCCGCCGGCTTGCCTTGCCCGTCAGGGGCGGCCGGCACGGTCGCCGCGCTGCTGCCGGAAACGTGGCCGCAGCTGACCTTCACCCAGCGGCGCTCCGGATTGGCGCCCGGCACCAGGATGAGGTAATGCGTCGGCGCATCCTTGTTGCCGGCAAGCAGCTGATAGCTCTGCCCGGCATCGGTCGAGACATTGCCGGGGTTCTTGCCGTTCTTGATGGCTTGCGTTGCCGGACAGGCAGCGTCGGCGACGAAGCTGCCGCTCATCTTGACGTCGGCACGTGCGGCACCGGCCAGTGACGCGGCCAGCATGGCCAATCCGAAAATGACAGCAATACGCATGGAAAATCCCCGGCTGGACAAGTGGGCGACACACTGAAGCTGTCTCCATGTCAGAATTGCGATATTTTGCTCGCCAAACGCAAGAAACATCGTCGCGAAAAGCGGGTTTGCCGGATTGACCCATAATGTGGACCGGCGCAAACAAAGCCAACGACAAAAGCAAGGGGGGGACCAGGCGGCATGTCATTCAGCCAGCAGCGCGTGGTTTCCTCGCCGACCGGTGCCGAGCTCAATCTTTTCGTCAGGCAGGCCGATGGCCGGGCACGCGCCGTCGTCCAGATCAATCATGGCTTGGCCGAGCACGCCGCGCGCTATGACCGCTTTGCCGATTTTCTTGGCTCCCGCGGCTTCGATGTCTATGTCCACGACCATCGCGGCCATGGCGCAACCAGGGCGCCGGACGCGCCGCTCGGCAGGTTCGCCGAAAGGAATGGCCCGGCCAAGGTGATCGCCGACATCGGCGCCATCCATGATCTCATCGCCCGCGAACAGCCAAACAGACCGGTCATCCTGTTTGGCCATTCGATGGGGGCGTCGGTGGCGCTAAACTTCCTGTTGCGCCACTCGCCACGCGTTCACGCCGCCGCGATCTGGAATGGCAATTTCTCCCAAGGCCTGCTCGGACAGCTGGCGCTCGGTGTCCTGGCGTGGGAGCGGTTCCGGCTCGGCTCCGACGTGCCATCGCGCCTGCTGCCGAAGCTCACCTTCCAGGCCTGGGGCAAGGCAGTGCCCAATCACCGTACATTGTTCGACTGGCTGTCACGCGACGAAACGGAAGTGGCGAAATACATCGCCGATCCGCTCTGCGGCTGGGATGCCTCGGTATCGATGTGGCGCGACGTTGTCGGCATGGCGCTGAATGGCGGCAAGGATGCCGGCTTTGCCGGCGTCCGGCGCGACCTGCCCGTCAGCATCGTCGGCGGCGAAAGGGACCCGGCTTCAGACTATGGCGAAGGGATCACCCATCTTGCCAATCGCATACGAAAGATGGGCTTTTCGAATCTGGTTTCAAAGGTTTACGCCGACACCCGCCACGAAAGCCTGAACGAAGTGAATCGCGACATCATCATGGATGATTTCGCCGCCTGGGCCGACGAAGTCCTGAAAGCGTGACGGATTGGCCCATTGCAAGAGCCGTGACAGCCGTTGCAGGGCTTGATAGAGGCTCTGCTTTCGCAGCAATCACAGTGATTGCGGCAACCACGGTGATCCATGGCTGAGCCCCCGCTGAAAGGCGTCCGCGTCGTCGAACTCGCCCGCATCCTTGCCGGGCCATGGGCCGGGCAGTTGCTTGCCGATCTCGGCGCCGATGTCATCAAGGTCGAAAGCCCCGATGGCGGCGACGACACCCGCAAATGGGGTCCGCCCTTCGTCATGGGCAAGGAGGGCGAGAACCTGTCGGCCGCCTATTACCATTCCTGCAACCGCGGCAAGCGCTCCATCGCCATCGATTTCTCGACGCCGGAAGGCGCGGAGACCGTGCGCCGGCTGGTCGCGACATCGGACGTGCTGATCGAGAACTTCAAGCTCGGCGGCCTGAAGAAATACGGGCTCGACTACAACAGCCTGCGCCAGATCAACCCGCGCCTCGTCTATTGCTCGATCACCGGCTTCGGCCAGGACGGGCCATACGCACCACGCGCCGGCTACGACTTCATCATCCAGGCCATGGCCGGCATGATGTCGATCACCGGCGAGGTCGGCCGCGAGCCGCAAAAGGCCGGCGTTGCCATCTCCGACATTTTCACCGGCCTCTATTCGGTCGTCGCCATCCAAGCAGCCCTGCGCCACGCCGAACAGACCGGCGACGGCCAGCACGTCGACATGGCGCTCTTCGACACCCAGATCTCGGCGCTCGGCAACCAGAACCTCAACTATCTCGTCTCCGGCAAGTCGCCGGTGCAAATGGGCAATGCGCATATGAACATCGCCCCCTACGAGGTGGTGCCGGTCCGGGACGGGCACATCATCCTGGCGGTCGGCAATGACGGCCAGTTCGCGAAATTCTGCGCTGCCGTCGGACTGGACGATCTGCCTGCCAATCCCGACTTCGCCACCAATCCCGCCCGGGTCGCCAACCGGGTAAAGCTGCGCGAACACATGATCGAGGCGCTGAAGATTTTTGACCGCGATCCGCTGCTGGCCAAGCTGGAAGCGGCCAGCGTTCCGGCAAGCCCGATCAACACGATCGGCCAGATGTTTGCCGATCCGCAGACGATCGCCCGCGGCATGCGCCTCGATCTCGCCGACGGCCATGGCAATCTTCTGCCTTCGGTGCGGGCGCCGATGGTGATGTCCGGCACGCCGCTGGTCTATGAGCGCCCGTCGCCGCGCCTGGGCGAACACACGCAAGAAATCCTTGCCGAACTGGAGAAGTCTGGACAATGAAGACCGGCGGACAACTGATCGTCAACGCGCTCGAAGCCAATGGCACCGACCGTATCTATTGCGTGCCGGGTGAATCCTATCTGGCGGTGCTCGACGCGCTGCACGATTCAGCGATCCGCACCATCGTCTGCCGCCAGGAAGGCGGTGCCGCCATGATGGCCGATTGCCACGGCCGCCTGACCGGCAAGCCCGGCATCTGCTTCGTCACGCGCGGCCCCGGCGCCACCAACGCCTCGGCCGGCATCCACATCGCTATGCAGGATTCGATACCCGTCATCCTGTTCATCGGTCAGGTCGCCAGCCACGCCAAGGAGCGCGAGGCTTTCCAGGAGGTGGACTACAAGAGGTTCTTTGGCGACATCGCCAAATGGGTGGTCGAGATCGACGACGCCTCGCGCATCCCCGAATTGGTCACCCGCGCCTTCGCGGTGGCGACATCGGGCCGTCCCGGCCCGGTGATCATCTCATTGCCGGAAGACATGCTGACCAGCATCGTCGAAGCGCCCATCGCCTTGCCGCACACGCCGGTTGAGACACGGGCCGGCGAAGCAGAACTCGATGCGCTGGAAAAGCTGCTGGCCAAATCCAAGCGGCCGTTCGTTATCCTTGGCGGCACGCGCTGGGATGCCGATGCCGTGGCACAGATGCGCATGATCGCCGAAGCCTGGTCGCTGCCGGTCGGCTGCTCCTTCCGCCGCCAGATGCTGTTCGATCATCTGCATCCGAACTATGCCGGCGACGTCGGCATCGGCATCAACCCGAAGCTGGCCACAGCGATCAAGCAGGCCGATCTCGTGCTGCTGATCGGCGGCCGCATGGGCGAAATGCCCTCGTCCGACTACACGCTGCTGAAAAGCCCCTACCCCGACCAGACACTGGCCCATGTCCATGCCGACGCTGGCGAGCTCGGCCGCGTCTACCGACCGACACTGGCGATCAACGCCTCGCCGTCCGCCTTCGTCGACGCTTTCGCCAAGCGCAAACCGGCCGCGGAGCCGACCTGGGCAACCGAAACGCCAAAACTGCATGCCGCCTATCTCGACTGGTCGACGCCACCGGAAGGCGGCCCCGGCCCGGTCCAGATGGGCCCGATCATGAACTACCTCGAAAAGATGTTGCCCGACGACGCCATCCTCACCAACGGCGCCGGCAATTACGCCACCTGGGTGCATCGCTTCCACCGCTTCCGCCGCTTCGCCACTCAAGGTGCGCCGACGTCGGGCTCGATGGGCTATGGCACGCCTGCGGCAGTCGCCGCCAAAGAGCTGTTTCCGGAGCGCACCGTGGTCGCTTTTGCCGGCGACGGCTGCTTCCTGATGAACGGGCAGGAATTCGCCACCGCCGTGCAGTATGACCTGCCGATCGTCGTGGTGGTCGTCAACAACGGCATCTACGGCACCATCCGCATGCATCAGGAGCGCGAATATCCCGGCCGCGTCGTGGCCACCGACCTCAAGAACCCCGATTTCGCGGCTCTCGCCCGTGCCTATGGCGGCCATGGGGAAACGGTCGAGAAGACTGTCGATTTCGCCCCGGCCTTTGAGCGTGCCCGCGCCAGCGGCAAGCCGGCGATCGTCGAAATACGGCTCGACCCCGAAGCGATCACGCCGACCAAGACGATGACCCAGATCCGCGACAAGGCCTGACAAAAGGGGCGGCCACCCGCCCCTTTTCGAAACGGTTTCTACTACTTCGCCTTTTCGATCTGCCCACGAATTTCGCCGTCCTTGTTGGCGGCGGTATGGACGTTGACGTAATATTTGCCTGCCTCCAGATCAGCCGCCTGGGCATCCGTCAGCGTTTCGGACCCCTTGATCGGGCTCTTGAGCTTTTTGAACGGGATGACCGGTCCGGCGTTTTCACCCATCGCCGCCGGGCCGTGAATGTGCGCGGCCGTTGCCGGCCCGCTGAGGCCCGAATATTTGACGTTCCAGCTGAGCTTCTTCTTGGTCGTGTCGAACGTTAAAGTGGCGGTGCCCTTGCCCTTGGTCGTGATGGGCGGGCTTTGCTGGCTGCCATCGAGCGTCGCCTTGTACTTAACCACGTCAGCCAGGGCCGGCGAAGCAAGGAAGACGGCAGCAGAGACGGCGAGTGCCGACACCATCGGCGAAAAGGAATGCATACGCATTTTAGAAAACCTCCGTTGGATGTAACTCCCTGCGGCTCCCCAGCGCACGGCTACGTCGGCACAACGGTCAGCCAGCCAAAAGTATCCTTGGCGCACGCATATGTGATGGCAGGCAAGCCCGATTACCTGCCCCACCAAATTTCAGCGGAATGGCGGCGGTCAGACCGCCGCCAGCGCCTGCGTCAGGTCGGCGATCAGATCGTCCGGGTGCTCGACGCCGACGGACAACCTGACCGTGGTCTCCAACACGCCAATGCGCTGGCGCACCTCGATGGGAATGCCCGAATGGGTCATGGCCGCGGGGTGACTGGCCAAGGATTCCGTTCCGCCCAGGCTCACCGCCAGCTTGAAGATCTGCAGCCCGTTGAGAAAGGCAAAAGCTGCCTTCTCGCCGCCCTTGATATCAAAGGAGAAGGTCGAGCCGGCACCGGTGCATTGCGCCCTGTAGACGCGCCCCGCCGGCGTGTCCTCGCCCAGGAACGGCAGGTAATGCACCTTCTCGACCTTGGCATGATCGCGCAGGAATTCGGCGACCAGGCGCGCATTGTCGTTGGCCCGATCCATGCGGATCGACAGCGTCTCCAGCGAACGGCCAAGCATCCAGCAGGAATGAGGGTCCAACTGCGTGCCGATCGCGCCGCGCAGCGCCTTGATCGGCTTGGTCACCGCCTTGCTGCCCATGGCGGCGCCCGCGATCAGGTCGGAATGGCCGCCGACATATTTGGTCAGCGAATAGACGGAGACATCGGCGCCGTGTTCGATCGGCCGCTGGAACACCGGGCCGAGCAATGTGTTGTCGCAGACGATGATCGGCGTCGACCCTTGGCGCGTGCCGATCTCGTCGGCGATCTTCCGCATCAGCGCGATATCGACCAGGCTGTTGGTCGGATTGGACGGCGTCTCGATCAGGATGACCGAAACGCGGCCTTTCGCGACGGCCGTTTCGGCGGCCGCGCGCACCGCCGTCTCGTCGACGCCGTCGGCGAAGCCGACAGCGCCGATGCCGAAACCGGAAAGCGTTCGCGTCAAAAGTGTCTCGGTGCCGCCGTAAAGCGGCTGCGAATGCAGGATGACGTCGCCCGGCCTGATATAGGCGAGCAGCGTCGTGGCGATCGCCGACATGCCTGATGAAAACAGGATGCAGGAATCCGTCCCCTCATAGATCGCCAGCCGATCCTCGACGATCTCGCTGTTGGGATGGTTGAAGCGCGAATAGACCAGTCCGGACGCCGTGCCGCTTGGCGGCTCCTTGCGGCCGGAGGTGTAGTCGAAGAAGTCGCGTCCCTCCTCCGCCGACTTGAACACGAAAGTCGAGGTCAGGAACACCGGTGGCTTGACCGCGCCCTCCGAAAGCTGCGGATCGAAGCCATAGCTCAGCATCAGCGTCTCCGGATGGAGCTTGTGGTTGCCGATATGGGTTTTCGACGGGCGTGGCGCGGTCATGGCTTTTCCTGCTTTTGAAAGAGTGTCGCACGGCAATTTATGCGATCCCCACCGCGCAGTCCTTGCTATTTTCGGGCTCGCATGGCTGCATCCCCGCAATGAATTGCCGAGGGTGGCCAAAAATGCAGCAGAAGATAGCCGATGATTTCGACCTGAAGATCCTGCGCGAACTGCAGGCCGACGCCCGCATCACCAACAACGAGCTTGCCGAGCGGATCGGCCTGTCGCCGTCGCCCTGCCTGCGGCGCGTGCGGCGGCTGGAGGAGACCGGTGTCATCAGGGGCTACACCACGCTGGTCGATCCCTCAGCCTTCGGCTGGAGCATGGTCGCCATCGCCACCATCCGGCTCAGCCGCCAGAACGAAGACGAGATCGTCATGTTCGAGGACGCGATCCGCGGCTGGGAAGAGGTGCTGGAATGTCACCTTGTCACCGGTTCGCGCGATTATGTGCTGAAGGTGGTGACGGGAAACCTCGAGCAATACGAGCGCTTCATCAAGGAAAAGATCGCGCGGCTGAAATGCGTCGCCTCGATCGAAACCAGCTTCGTCATGAACACCATAAAGGAACGGCGCCTCTGACATTTCTGCCAGAGGCGCCGTTTCGAGATCGATATTGTTGCCGGCTAGGCTTACTTGACCGCCTTGTCGGTGATGGCGGTGGTGTAGGCGCCGGTCGGCTCCTTGGTGATGATCTTCTGGTCGAGCAGCGCCTTGGCGGTGCGCTCGTAGGTTGCCGGGTCGAGCTTGCCGTCGGCATTGTCGATCAGCTTGGCCACTTCGCTCATCATGCGCTTCTGGTGGTTCTCGTCCTGGCCGCCGCCGTCCATGACGATGCCTGCCGCTTCGTCATTGTTGTCGATGGCATATTTCCAGCCCTTCATCGAGGCGCGCACGAAACGCACCATCTTGTCTTCGAAGGCCGGATCCTTGAGCTTGTCTTCCGACGCATAGAGCCCGTCCTCGAGCAGGTCGTTGCCCATCGCCGAGTAGTTGAACACGGTCAGCTGTTCCGGCTTGTAGCCGGCATCGATCAGCTGCCAGTACTCGTTGTAGGTCATGACCGAGATGCAGTCCGCCTGCTTCTGGATCAGCGGCTGCACATCGAAGCTCTGCTTGAGCACCGTGACGCCGTCCGGGCCGCCTTCGGTCTTCAGGCCGAGCTTGTTCATCCAGGCGTAGAACGGATACTCGTTGCCGAAGAACCAGACGCCGAGCGTGTGGCCCTTGAAGTCGGCTTCGGTCTTGATCGGGCCGTCCTTCGGGCAGACCAGTTCCATGCCGGCTTTCTTGAACGGCTGGGCGATGTTGACCAGCGGCACGCCCTTTTCGCGGGCCGCCAGCGCACCGCCCATCCAGTCGACGATGACGTCGGCGCCGCCGCCGGCGATCACCTGCTCGGGCGCGATATCGGGACCGCCCGGCTTGATGTCGACGTCGAGACCCTCGGCGTCATAAAAACCCTTGGCCTTGGCGACATAGTAGCCGGCAAACTGGGCCTGCGTGACCCATTTCAGCTGCAACGTCACCTTGTCGGCGGCCATTGCCTGGAAAGCGGCAAGCGACATCGCGCCGGCCAGAACGGGAATAATCAGTCTTTTCATTTTATTACCCTCTGAAGTTAGTGCCCTTAAACCCACCGCCCCTATCCACCACGGACAGAGGGATGCCAAAACGTGACGGCTCTTTCGACAAGAGCGACCACGCCATAAAAGACCGAACCCGCAAGTGCTGCAACTGCGATTTCAGCCCAGACCATGTCGATGTTCATCCGCCCGACCTCGGTCGAGATGCGGAAGCCCATGCCGACGACGGGCGTGCCGAAGAACTCGGCGACGATGGCGCCGATCAGCGCCAGCGTCGAGTTGATCTTCAGCGCGTTGAAGATGAAAGGCGCGGCTGCCGGCAACCGAAGCTTCAAGAGCGTCTGCCAGTAGCCCGACGCATAGGTGCGCATTAGGTCGCGCTCCATATGGCCGGAGGCCGCAAGGCCGGCGACCGTGTTCACCAGCATCGGGAAGAAGGTCATGATGATGACCACCGCCGCCTTGGACTGCCAGTCGAAACCTAACCACATGACCATGATCGGCGCGACGCCGATGATCGGCAGCGCCGAGACCATATTGCCGATCGGCAACAGCCCGCGCCGCAGGAACGGCACACGGTCTGCGAGCACGGCGGTGATGAAGCCGGCGCCGCTGCCCACCACATAGCCGAAGATCACCGCCTTGAAGATGGTCTGCCTGACATCGGCGCCGAGCACCGGCAGCGAGCCGGCGATGCGCGCGCCGATGGCGCTTGGCGGCGGCAACAGGATGAAAGGGATGCCGGCACCTCGCGTCACCGCCTCCCAGATGATCAGGATCCAGGCGCCGAAGATGGCGGGAATGATCAGGCGCAGCGCGGTGCGAGCCCATTGGGCGTAGGGACGCAACGATGACAGCACCGCCACGCATCGCCAGCCAAGCAGCCATGCGGCGGTGAGCAACAGGAAGAACGGCGTCCGCGCCAGGCCTTCGAACCCAGTGATGCCTCCAATCAGCAGCCAGGCGACCAGATGCGCGCCGATGAAAAGCACAACAGCTTCGACGATGGACGGGATTCTGGCCATCGAGATCAAAGCGGCGAGAAGGAGCACACCGAAGGTCAGCCAGGTCGTCGCGACATAGGGGTATATCAACGTCCCTGCAGGCTGCGCCAGTGCATCGATTTTCGGCGCGGCGATCGGGCCGAGCGCAACTGCGATCAGGCACAGCACGATCGCCAACACCGCCTGCCAGGAGGGTTTCAGCCAGTTCATGCCGGCCTCCCGCCCATGGCGCGGTCGACGATGCGCCCGGCTATGCCGACCACCATGACCAGCAGTGCCGCCACCACCGAGCCGGCGACCAGCGCCGACCAGATGTCGATGGACTGGCTGTAATAGGCGCCGGCGAGCAGCTTGGCGCCGATCCCGGCGACCGCACCGGTCGGCAGTTCACCGACGATGGCGCCGACCAGGCTTGCCGCCACCGCCACCTTCATCGAGGTGAACAGGAACGGCACCGAAGCAGGCACGCGCAATCTCCAGAAGGTTTGCGCACGACTGGCATTGTAGGTGTGCATCAGGTCGAGATGCATGATCTCGGGCGAGCGCAGACCTTTCACCATGCCGACAGTCACCGGGAAGAACGACAGATAGGTCGAGATCATCGCCTTCGGGATCAGGCCGCTGATGCCGATCGCCCCCAGCACGACGATGATCATCGGCGCCACCGCCAGGATGGGAATGGTCTGCGAGGCGATGATCCACGGCATCAAGCTGCGGTCGAGCGTCGCCACATGCACGATGCCGACAGCGATGATGATGCCGAGCGCAGTGCCGAAGGCAAAGCCGAGCAGCGTCGAAGACAGCGTCACCCAGGCATTGTAGACGAGGCTGCGGTTGGAGGTGATGGGCCGCAGAAAGGTGTTCTCAAAGAAATTCACCGCCACCTGATGCGGCGCCGGCAATGTCGGCTTCGGCTGCGACAGCGTCTTGCCGATGAGTTCGCTGAACGTGGATGTTTCACCGGCGCGACGGTCGAGATCGCGCTGGAACGGCGCGTTGAGGATGACGGCGAAGACATACCAGAGCACGACCACGCCCAACAGGATGGAGGTCACGGGGATGAGTTTGTCGCGGAAGGTGTCCATCTAGCGGTGCCCTCTTCCCGCGAACAAGAGAGGGCGACGACACCCATTCTTCGTCATCCTAGGGCAGAGCAAGGAGCGAAGCGACGCGGCGCAGACCCTAGGATCCATGCCGTTACCTCCGTCCTTCCCAACGGTGCGGAACATGGCTCCCTTCGCCTCGTTGTGTTTAGTGCATATTCTCAACCGTTTTCGCCCTTCGGCGGACGTCGCGGCATGGATCCTAGGGTCTACGCAGACCGCTTCGCGCCTGCTTCGCCCTAGGATGACGAAGGCGTGGTGGGCCGCCCCCTCACCCGACCTCCGCTTCGCTCCGGCCACCCTCTCCCCGTTGGGGAGAGGAGGAACCTCGTCCCTCACCCGCTCAATCATCATAGCTATGCCCCGCCCGCAGCCCATCGCGCACCCGCGCTGCGATCGCCAAGAACTCCGGCGTCTCGCGGATATCGAGCGGCCGCTGCTTCGGCAGCGTCGATTCGATGATGTCGCTGACGCGGCCCGGCCGCGGTGACATGACGACGATGCGCGTCGACAGATAGACGGCCTCCGGAATGGAGTGGGTGACGAAGCAGATGGTCTTGTTGGTGCGTCCCCACAGTTCCAGCAATTGCTCGTTAAGGTGGTCGCGCACGATCTCGTCCAGCGCGCCGAACGGCTCGTCCATCAGCAGCAGGTCGGCATCGAAGGCCAGCGCGCGCGCGATCGAGGCGCGCTGCTGCATGCCTCCCGAGAGCTGCCAGGGATACTTCTTCTCGAAACCAGAGAGGTTGACGAGGTCGAGCGTGCGCTTGATCCGCTCGCCTCGCTCCGCCCTGGACAAGCCCATGATCTCCAAAGGCAGCCCGACATTGCGCTCGATGGTGCGCCAGGGAAACAGCGCCGCCGCCTGGAAGACATAGCCATAGGCGCGTTTCTCGCGCGCCTGCTCCGGCGTCATGCCATTGACGGAAATCGTCCCCGAGGTCGGCTTCTCCAGATCGGCGATGACGCGCAGCAGCGTGGTCTTGCCACAGCCCGAAGGCCCGATGAAGGAGACGAACTCCCCCTTGCCGATGGTGAGATCGACATTGGACAGTGCCTGCACCGGCCCGTCATTGGTCTGGAAGGTCAGTCCGAGTTTGCTTGCCGCGACGACGGCTGGCGAAGTTCCTGTCATCGGCTGCCGCCTGCCTGTTCCCGCCCCTGCGGCGCCGGCTCGAATCCGATTGCTTTTATCGCGATGTTGTTTTCCACTCGCCCTGTCCCATTGGTCTTGTCCCACTCGATCGACGCCCGGAGTTTCCCCGATGTCGCCCAAACCCACGTGTCATCTTATCCGCCCTGAAAGCACTTATGAAGGCAAGCAGGGTTTGACCTATTTCGCCGGCATTGCCACGGAGACCGTCGGCTCCTCCGGCATCTGCATGCACCTGCTCACCTTGCCGCCCGGCGCCCGCGCCAAGGCGCATATGCATGAGAGCCATGAAACGGCGATCTATGTCCTCTCCGGCGAAGTCCATACCTGGTATGGCGACCGGCTCGAGCATCATATCGTCGTCAAGGCCGGTGACCTCTTCTACATTCCCGCCGGCGTGCCGCATCTGCCGGCCAATCTGAGCGGCGCCCCGTCCTCGGCCGTCATTGCCCGCACTGACCCCAACGAACAGGAAAGCGTGGTGCTGCTGCCGGAACTGGATGCGCTGGTCGCCTGAAGCCGGCATCGACGGAGAGACCGTCACCGTCACGAACATGATTGCAGCGGCCCCATTTCCTCAAGGCCGGGGATGGTGACAAAGAAACCATCCTCTCCCTTGTTGGTGACCACGACGGGTTTCCATTGTCGTTCCCGCCTCGCCTTCGGCGGAACAGGTCGAAGTCAGCGATTGCGCACCCAGCACCGGCGTCAATTGCCGCGCGAACCGGCAGCCGCTGCCATAGGTCTCGATGCCTTCCGCGGTCAGCACGATATAGGCATCGCTGTCCTGATAACCGGCCTTGACGCCAGCACAGCCGACGTCATTGCCCCAGGAGCCGGCCAGCACGCCGCCTGCTGCCGGGCCAGCGGCAATAGCCGCCAAGACCAGCGAAATGAACGCGGCCGAATGCGCCAAGCTCAAACCCCGGTCGCCGGGATGCCGGTGCGTTCCACCTTGCGCGGCGCGGAGATTTCCTTCCAAGTCGACAGCGCCCGGTTGACCGCCGCATTCGGCTCGCGGCCGACGAATTCTCCATGCCCAGGCTTGGCCTTGACCTCGGTCTCCTGGATCGACAGTTCGCCACGCGAGAAGACGAAGCGCGGCAGGCCGGTCACCTCGAAGCCTTCGAAGACGTTGTAGTCGATCACTGACTGCTGCTTCTTGGAGGTGATCTTCTTCTTACGCTTCGGATCCCAGACGACGATGTCGGCGTCAGCGCCTTCGACGATGGCGCCCTTTTTCGGATACATGTTGAGGATCTTGGCGATGTTGGTCGAGGTCACCGCGACGAATTCGTTCATCGTCAGCCGGCCGGTGTTGACGCCGGTCGTCCATAGCACCGGCATGCGGTCTTCAAGCCCGCCGGTGCCGTTCGGGATCTTGGTGAAATCGCCGACGCCGTTGCGCTTCTGCTTGGTGGTGAAAGCGCAATGATCGGTCGCCACCACCTGCAGCGAGCCCGCCTGCAGGCCGGCCCACAGCGAATCCTGGTGCAATTTGTTGCGGAAGGGCGGGCTCATCACGCGGCGCGCCGCATGATCCCAGTCCTTGTCGAAATACTCGCTCTCGTCCAGCGTCAGGTGCTGGATCAGCGGTTCGCCGAACACCCGCATGCCCTTCTGCCGCGCCCGGCGGATCGCTTCATGGCTCTGCTCGCAGGAGACATGCACGACATAGAGCGGCACGCCGGCCATGTCGGCGATCATGATGGCGCGGTTGGTCGCCTCGCCTTCCACTTCCGGCGGACGTGAGTAGGCGTGCCCTTCGGGGCCGTTGTTGCCGGCGGCCAGCAGCTTCTGCGACAGGGCGGCGACGACATCGCCATTCTCGGCATGCACCAGCGGCAGCGCGCCGAGGTCGGCGCAGCGCTGGAACGACGCGTACATCTCGTCGTCATCGACCATCAGCGCGCCCTTGTAGGCCATGAAGTGCTTGAACGAGGTGATGCCCTTGTCGACGACAGTGGCCATCTCGTCGAATACCTGCTTGCCCCACCAGGTGATCGCCATGTGGAAGGAGTAGTCGCACGACGCTTTCGAGGTCTTGTTGTCCCACATCTGCAAGGCTTCGAGCAGCGACTGCTGTGGCGCCGGCAGGCAGAAATCGACCACCATGGTGGTACCCCCGGACAAGGCTGCCCGGGTGCCGGATTCGAAATCATCGGCCGAATAGGTGCCCATGAACGGCATTTCGAGATGCGTGTGCGGGTCGATGCCGCCCGGCATGATGTAGCAGCCGGTGGCGTCGAACTCGTGATCGCCATGCAGGTCCGAACCGATGGCGACGATCTTGCCGTGCTGCATCAGCACATCGGCCTTCCACGTGCGGTCGGCGGTGACAATGGTGCCGTTTTTGATGACTTTGGTCATTTTTGTTCCCTTGTTCTCTTCGCGCTTCTTGTGAGCAGCGTTTGGAAGGTAGATTTCTAGGCTCACTCCACGATGACAGCTGTCTCCACCACCGCGTGGAACAGCACGTCGGCGCCCGCCGAAGCCCATTCCTTGGTGATCTCCTCGGCCTCGTTGTGGCTGAGGCCGTCGACGCAGGGGCACATCACCATGGCGGTCGGCGCGACGCGATTGATCCAGCAGGCGTCGTGGCCGGCGCCGGAGACGATGTTGCGGTGGGAATAGCCGAGGCGTTCGGCGGCATCGCGGATCGCCTTGACGCAGCCGGCATCGAAGGTGACCGGATCGAAAGCGCCGACCTGTTCGATCTCGTAGCGGATGTCGAGTGCATCGCAGATCGTGTCGATGCCTTCGCGGATGCGGCCATCCATCGCGTCCAGCACTTCCTTTTCCGGCGAGCGGATATCGACGGTGAAGACAGTGCGTCCGGCGATGATGTTGCGTGAGTTGGGATAGACCTCCATGTGGCCGACCGCGCCGACGGCATCGGGCTGGTAGTCCATGGCGATCTCATGCACCAACTCGATCACCCGCGCCATGCCGAGCCCGGCATTGCGGCGCTTGGGCATCGGCGTCGAGCCGGTATGCGCTTCCTTGCCGGTCAGCGTCACCTGCAGCCATTTAAGGCCCTGGCCATGGGTGACGACACCGATGTCGATATCTTCGTCCTCGAGGATCGGACCCTGTTCGATATGCAGTTCGAAGAAGGCGTGGATCTTGCGATCGCCAACCTTCTCGCTGCCTTTCCAGCCGATGCGCTCGAGTTCCTCACCAAACTTCTTGCCGGCCTTGTCGACATGCCCGTAGACATCGGCCTGGTCGAGCACGCCGGCGAACACGCCGGATGCCATCATAGCCGGGGCAAAGCGCGAGCCTTCCTCATTCGTCCAGTTGGTGACGACGATCGGATGTTTGGTCTTGATGCCGAGATCATTGAGCGAGCGCACCACTTCAAGCCCGCCCAGCACGCCAAGCACGCCGTCATACTTGCCTCCGGTCGGCTGCGTATCGAGATGGCTGCCGACATAGACCGGCGGCAGGCTGGGATCAGTGCCTTCGCGGCGGGCAAACATCGTGCCCATTTCGTCGACGCCCATTTCGAGCCCGGCCGCATCGCACCAGCGCTTGAACAGATGCCGGCCCTCGCCGTCCTCGTCGGTCACGGTCTGGCGATTGTTGCCGCCGGCAATGCCGGGGCCGATCTTCGCCATCTCCATGATGGAATCCCACAAACGGTCTGAATTGATTCGCAGATTCTCGCCGGGTGCGGCCATGCTCTAAAACCTCATCGATTGCGGGTCGCCGGCGTCCCCCTCCCCCTTGAGGGGAGGGTGGCCGCGAAGCGGTCGGGTGGGGTCGGCTGACATATGCTCGACCTTCCCCTTGACCACCTGCGCGCCATGCCAAGCGCTGTTTATGACATCGGACTCGTCAACACGGAAGACGTCAAACCCGAGTGAGCGCAGATAGGCATCACGAACAGCATCATGCTGCTTGCCCTTCGCGTGTTCGTGCAGATCACCGTCGACCTCAACGATCAGCTTCACCGCGAGGCAAGCGAAGTCGACGATGTAAGGCCCAATCGGGCACTGACGGCGAAACTTAATGCCGCTCGATTTCAGCTCCCGCAGCTCATACCACAGCAGAGATTCGCCCTTGGTCGCATGAACTCGAAGCGCGCGCGCCTTCTGGCGCATTTCGAAGCTCACTCGGGTACGGGGCATCAGCAGAGACCTCGCAGCAAAAGACCAGGTCGGCGCACTGCCGCACCGACCCCATCCGACCGCTTCGCGGCCACCCTCCCCTCGAGGGGGAGGGATATCCACGTCCAGTTTTTCAATCTATCGACCTAAGCACTTCACGCACATGGTCGATCAATTCGTTGATTTGGCCCTTGGTGATGATCAGCGGCGGCGACAGCGCGATGATGTCGCCGGTGGTGCGGATCAGCGCGCCGCGCTCGAACGCCTTGACGAAGGCCGAGAAGGCCCGCTTGGTCGGCTGGCCGGCGATCGGCGCCAGCTCGATCGCGCCGATCAGGCCGATGTTCCTGATGTCGATGACGTTCGGCTCGCCTTTCAGCGAATGCAGCGCGTCTTCCCAGTACGGCGCTAGCTCCTCGCCACGGGTCAGCAGGCCCTCTTCCTTGTAGGTGTCGAGCGTGCCGAGTGCGGCCGCGCAGGCGATCGGGTTGCCCGAATAGGTGTAGCCGTGGAAGAACTCGATCATGTGCTCGGGGCCGGTCATGAAGGCGTCGTGGATCTCCTTTTTCACAAACACCGCGCCCATCGGGATGACGCCGTTGGAGACGCCTTTGGCGGTGGTCATGATGTCGGGCGTGACGCCGAAATAGTCGGCGGCGAACGGCGTACCGAGACGGCCGAAACCGGTGATGACCTCATCGAAGATCAACAGGATGCCGTGCTTGGTGCAGATCTCGCGCAGCTTCTGAAGATAGCCCTTCGGCGGCAGGATGACGCCGGTGGAGCCGGCGACCGGCTCGACGATGACAGCGGCGATGGTGGAAGCATCGTGCAGGGCGACGATACGCTCCAGTTCGTTGGCGAGTTCCGCGCCATACTCCGGCACGCCCTTGGTGAAGGCGTTTTTTTCCGGCAGATGCGTGTGTGGCATATGGTCGACGCCGCCGAGCAGCGTGCCGAACATCTTGCGGTTGGTGACAATGCCGCCGACCGAGATGCCGCCGAAATTGACGCCGTGATAGCCGCGCTCGCGGCCAATCAGCCGGGTGCGCGAGCCCTCGCCCTTCACACGGTGATAGGCGATCGCCATCTTGAGCGCGGTCTCTACCGATTCCGAGCCGGAATTGGTGAAGAAGACATGGTCCATGCCCTTCGGCGCTAGGTCGACCAGGCGGTTGGCCAGTTCGAACACGATCGGATGGCCCATCTGGAAGGCGGGCGCATAATCGAGCTCGGCGGCCTGCTGCTGGATCGCCTCGGTGATCTTCGGACGGCAGTGGCCGGCATTGACGCACCACAGGCCGGCGGTGCCGTCGAGCACCTTGCGGCCATCGCTGGTCGTGTAATGCATGTCCTTGGCGGACACCATCATGCGCGGCGCCTGCTTGAACTGCCGGTTTGCCGTGAACGGCATCCAGAATGCGCTGAGATCGTTCGGCGTGACTTTCAGCCGGTTGGACATGACCAGGACTTCCCCTTGTAATCTGTTTCGCTGCGCCCAACGCTTGGTCTTTGCCGCGTTTTCATGCTACGCAAATTTTTGACCGATTGGACAAACGTTAGCACCGCCCTGTCGGCGGTCAAGGATTACTAGCGGAAATGCGGCAACTGAAGTGCGTTCCACAGGCTAGGGAAAAACTGGTCCAGAGAATTGGTCCAGACGACCCTCAACACGAGGGCTCGCAACGGTGACCATCGGCACGGACGCCCCTCGCCGCACCCGCATCCAGCAGGAAAAGCGCGAACTCATCCTGGAGGCGGCGCTCGAGGTTTTCTCCACCAACGGTTTTCGTGGTTCGACCATCGACCAGATCGCCGAAGCCGCCGGCATGTCGAAGCCGAACCTGCTCTATTATTTCCGCCGCAAGGAAGACATCCACGAGACGCTGATGCAGCGCCTGCTCGACACCTGGCTGGCGCCGCTGCGCGAACTCGACGACATTGGCGATCCTCTTACCGAACTGCGCAGCTACATCAGGCGCAAGCTGGAGATGGCGCGCGATTTTCCGCGCGAGAGCCGGCTGTTCGCCAACGAGATCCTGCAAGGCGCGCCGCGCATCATGCCGCTGCTGGCCGGAGAGTTGAAGACGCTGGTCGACGAGAAAGCGACCGTCATCAAGGGCTGGATGCGCGCCGGCAAGATCGCCAAAACCGATCCGTGGCACCTGATCTTCTCGATCTGGGCGACGACACAGCATTATGCCGATTTCGACGTCCAGGTCCGCGCCGTGCTCGGGCCGAACCGCGGCGGTGACGGCCGCTTCGAGGATGCGGCAAGATTTCTCGAGCAACTGTTCCTCGACGGGCTGAAGCCGAAAAGCTGACGCCTCAGGCGCTGCGACGCTCGGCCGGCAGTGCGTCCATCAATGTCTGCAGCTTGGCGACCGAGTTCTGCTCGGCGAGCGGCGTGTAGACGATCAGCTTCATGTCGGAGCCGTCGCCGATCGACAGGCTCATATGCTCGAAGGTCATGGCGCCCGCGCTCGGGTGCCGGACATGCTTCACCCCCGACAGCCGGTGCGCGACGTCGCGCTGCGGCCACCAGGCGCGAAATTCGGGGCTCGAACGCGTCATCAACTCGATCAGCCGCTCGAAATCCGGATCGCCGACATAGCGGGCGCTCGCGGCCCGGAACGAGGCCAGCACGGTGCGCGCCAGTTGCTCCCAGTCGACCAGCAGGCGCCGATGGTGCGGGCTCGTGAACACCATGTGGACGATATTGCGGGCATCACCCTCCAGCAAGCCGGTGACCTTCATCTCGGCGGTCTCGGCGCAGCTCGCAACGCCCGGCGTCGCCGGTATCGCCGCCATCAACGGCATGCTGTTGACCGTGGTGCCGATCCTGGCCCTGGAGTTGAAACCGCTGCGCGTCAATGTCGTGGCGCCAGGCGTCATCGACACGCCCTGGTGGGATTTTCTGGCCGAGGAGCAGAAGCAAACGATCTTTGCCGACTATGCCGGCAGGACCCCGGTCGGCCGCGTCGGCCGGGCCGAAGACGTGGCCGACGCAATCGCTTTCCTCGTCTCCAACGGCTTCATGACCGGCCAGGTGCTGACCTGCGACGGCGGTCTGAGATTTGCGGCATAGGGACCTTAATTGGCCTTCTTTGGACCGCGGTCGTTCTCGTCCGCAGGGCTGTCGCCTGACGGTTTTGCCGAAACAGGCTTTTCCGGCACATGGGAATAGTCAGATGTATCCGCCCCATACATCTTGTTGTCGATCGCCTCTTGCCAGCTGTAGTCCGCGTCGGATGGTGAAACGTCGGCGATCTCATGACGGGAGGAGCGAGCGTGAAGCCAGTTCGGGGTGATCTCTCGGACCAATTGTGCAAAGCGTCCCATCGAAACCGTTCCTTTCCTTGTCTTTCCAGGAGGCGATCGCGGTTGCGTCGGCTGGACCTAAAGTTGACCTCTCAGCCAGGCCAGCGTCTCGGCAACGCCGGCAAGCCCGTACTGCGCGGTGGTGTGCGCCGGTGGCTTGACCCGGATCGATATGCCGCCGGCATCATTGATCGTTTCGAAGCCGTTCTCGTCCGAGGTATCATCGCCCAGGAAGACCGGGCGGCGACCTGTGAATGGCGCGATGTCCATGAAACGCCGGATCGCGGCGCCTTTGGCGGCCTCGAGCGGCAGCAATTCCACACCGGCATTGCCGGGAACCACCCGGTAACCCTTGGGCAGCGTGGCCAGCGCCTGCTCGACGAGCTGCGTCGCACGGGGAAGCAGATGCGGGGCGGCGCGCGTGTGGATGGCCAGCACCCGTCCTTTGCGCTCGATATAAGCGCCACGACCGAGCTCGGCCTCGATCTCGTCGGCAAGCGCCGCAATATCCGCCGGCTCGTCCGCGATCTCGACGTCGTCACCCGGGGATAGCCTGTGTTCGAGGCCGTAGAGCCCGGCCGCGCGCAGCTTCAAAGGCTGAAACAGATGGTCCACGGCGGCGACGGAGCGGCCTGTGATGAAGGCCAATGCCCCATCCAGCTTGCGATCCAGGCCTTGCAGCAAGGAGCGAAGCTCGTCGCTGACCGAGACGGCGTCCGGGTGTTCGGCATGTTCCAGCAGCGTGCCGTCGATGTCGAGGAACAATGCCCATTCGCCGGTCAGCACAGTCTGTGGTTTCGGCATGACGGCCTGCGGCTGCGGGCTTTCACTGATCATCTTTTGCAGGACCTCGTTCATGACATGACCCGTTTGCGCTCGAACAGGGACACGACATTGTCGACGCTAGGCGGCGGCCGGTCACCGCCACCGGTTACCCGGTCGAGGTCACCGCGCTTGCGCAAGCGCGCTGCATCCAGAAGCATGCTGCCGGCCCAGCGATAGACATTGTTGTTGCGGATCGTCTCGCGCATGGGCCGCATGCGCTCGCGCTGTTCGTCTGAAGTCATGATCAGCGCCTGCAGCAGCGCTTCGCTCATCATGGCCGCGTCGTAGGGGTTGACGATCAGCGCCTCCAGCAATTCGCGCGAGGCGCCGGCGAAGGTGCTGAGCATCAGGACGCCCTGTTCGTCGTCGCGCGCCGCGACGAATTCCTTGGCGACCAGGTTCATACCGTCATGCAGGCTTGTGACCATGCATATGTCGGCGGCGCGATAGATCTCATAGACCTGTTCCTGTGAGTGATGCTCGGCCACCATGACCACCGGTCTGTAGCCCTCGCTGCCATAGCGTTGGTTGAGCTCCTCGGCATAGCGGTGGCATTCGTCGTGGAGCAGCTTGTAAGCCGGGAGCGTGCCGCGGCTGGGGGCCGCGATCTGCAGGAAAACCAGCTTTCCGATCCATTCAGGGTATCGCTTGAACAATTCGTCCAGCGCCTGAAACCGATCCAGAATGCCCTTGGTGTAATCGAGACGCTCGACGCCCACGGCCACCTTCACATCCGCCTTCAGTCCGAACCTATTGCGCAGGCGTGCCCGGCAGTCACCGACGTCAGGCAATTTTGCCAGCAGTTCCGCCGGCCATTCTATCGAGATGGGATAGGCGTGCACCAGCGTCGTCTGGCCACCGTAGGAGATCGCCGCATCCGCCCGCTCGATGCGGCTTTCCAGGAAGCGATCGACGCTTTCGGTGAAATTGTTGGCGTGGAACTGGGTGTGGAAACCGATGATCGAGCTGCCGAGCAGACCCTCGAGGATGCGTTCACGCCACGGGCAGATGCTGTACACTTCCGAGTTCGGCCATGGGATGTGCCAGAAGGTGATGACGATCGCCTCCGGCAGGCGCTCGCGGATCATGCGCGGCAGCAGCGCGAAGTGGTAGTCTTGGACCAGCACGATAGGCCGCTCGTTGCGCGCTTCGGCAACCACCGTGTCGGCGAACTTCCGGTTGACGGCCTCATAGGCCTGCCAGTCCGAGGCGCGAAAAATCGGCCGGGTGAAGGCAATATGGCAAAGCGGCCAGAGGCCCTCATTGGCGAAGCCGAGATAGTAGCCCTGATGCTCTTCCTCCGTCAGCCAGACCCGGCGCAGCGTGTAGGACGGATGGCCGGGCGGCACCTGTACCCGGTCGTGGTCGTCGACGGTGAGGCGGTCCGCGGTTCCACCACCATAGGCGATCCAAGTGCCGCCACACGCGCGGGTAATCGGCTCGAGCGCCGACACCAGCCCGCTGGCCGGCACCAGCAATTCGACGCCATTATCCCTGATGTTGTGGATATAGGGTTCGCGATTGGAGACCACGATGACCTGCGCATCGGGCAAATCGTCGGCGAGGATCTTGCGCAATGTTTCGGGCGACCACGTCACCAGCGCCGCGTCGGCCGATTGGCCGTTCTTTTCGAACTCACGTATCACTTTGCGCGCCGCCTCCGCAGCCACGTCTTCGCCCGCTGTATGCGCAACCGCCGGAGGGTGAGTGCGGCGCTGCCGCGATAGGGAGAAGAAAACGGCAAAAGCGGAAAAACCGAGGCTCGCGAGGATCAGAACCCAGAGCAGGTCCGCACCGTAATTTGTCATGGTAATGCCAACTCACCTCCGGCCGTTCGGCGGCCGTTTTGTTCGTGTTTCCAATTTGAAGCTGTCCGCGGCGACATGGTCGCCATCCGGACCTGTAGTTTCGCAACGCACAAAGCCGGGATCGGTTCCGCCAATTTTGTTCGGATCATGTTCGAACGATGAGCGGAACCAGCCCTTCATGGCGATCGGCGAGGAAAGCGACGACCCGGTCGCCGACGCGCTGAAAGGTGAGATCGACCACTCTCTCGCCGACACCCAGGTGACGAAGCGTGAGCGTGTCGATGCCGATCGGCAGCCTCGGGCGGGTGACGCGGATTTCGCCATCCCAGCCGTCGATCTCCAGGCCAAGACAGGCTTGCATCAGCATGAAGGCTGAGCCCGCCGACCACGCCTGCGGCAGGCAGGCGACCGGATAGGCTATCGGTGCCTCGCCCGGCGCTCGGGTAAACCCGCAGAACAGTTCGGGCAGCCGCATGTTAAAATGGACCGCGGATTCGAATGTGCCGCTCATCAGGCGAACCACGCTTTCACGCTCGCCATAACGCGCCAGGCCGGCACCGCACATGGCGGTGTCGTGCGGCCAGATCGAGCCATTGTGGTACGACATCGGGTTGAAGAACACCGCATCGTCGGCAAGCGTCCTCAGCCCCCAGCCGGAATGGAAGGAGGCGGAAAGCAGTTGGTCGGCGACCATCTGCGCCCGCGCCGGCTCAGGCAATCCGACAAAGAGCAGATGCCCAGCATTCGAGGTCCGCACCTTGCAGGGCTCGCCGGCACCGTCGATCGCCAGCGCATAGAAGCCGAGATCGTCGAGCCAGAAATCGCGTTCCACAGCCACCCGCATGGCCTCGGCGCGGTCCTCCCAGTGATCGGCTTTGTCGTCCTCGCCACGGCGGCGGGCAAGCTTGGCGAGCCCCCGGAACGCGGCAAAGACATAGCCTTGCACCTCGACCAGGGCGATCGGGCCCTTGGGAATGCGGCCATCGGCATGGAAGACCGAATCGAAACTGTCCTTCCATCCTTGGTTGGCGAGACCAGACTCGGCCGCTCGCTGGTAAGTCACGAACCCCGTCTCCCGGCCTGCCTCCTCCGTCCATTCGGCCGCGGCGCATAGCGACGGCCACAGGCCGTCGATGAACGCCATGTCACCGGTACGATCGGCGTAGGCACAAGCAAGATAGATGTAGAGCGGTGTCGTATCGACACCACCATAGTAGCGGCCGAAGGGAAGCTCCCGCAGCGCCACCATTTCGCCCTTGCGGGTCTCGTGCATGATCTTGCCCGGCTGCGAATCGCTGAACGGCGATGTCTCGGTCGCCTGGTGCTGGGCCAGAAATGCCAGCACGCCCCGCGCCAGGCCCGGATTGAGCCACAGCATCTGCAGTGCCGAGATGACGCCGTCACGGCCGAACGCCGTCGAGAACCAGGGAATGCCGGCATAGGGATAGGGGCCGGTCGCCAGTTCGGTGGTCAGCAGCGCGACATCGGCGCGGGCGCGCTCGACCCAGTCGTTGAAGACACGGCCCGAGCTGCGCACCGTCGCGCCATGGCGACGTTTGGCCCGCATGCCAAAGCGGGCGCGGGCGGCAGCGGCGCGGAACCGGTCGCGGTCGGGCTTATCGGCCACCTCGGGACCGACCTCGACATAAAGCACCTTCCTGCTGCGCTTGGTCACGGCGATCAGGAAATCAGCACGGTTGGCACTCAGTTCGTCCGGCGCCTGCGAGAACGATATCGCAGAGAGGCGGGCCAGGCCATCGAGCCCGTCATAGCGCAGCAGCACCGACGTCGTGTCTGTTTCGGCGGCATGGGCCAGCCCGCGCTTCAGCCTCGTCGAGCCGCGCACTTCGAACATGTCCCGGAAATCGGCGGAATAGTGCAGAGAAACGCTGATCGTCGAGTGTTCCCGGCTGTAATTGGAAAGGGTGATGCGTTCAAACAGCCTGTCCTGCCAAAGCAGCCTGACGCGTTCGATGTGAATGGCTCCCTGCGGGATGTCGCGTCCACCGGCGCTCTGTATCGGCAGATTGGTCAAGTTGGTGGTGAACAGCACATTGTCCTGGCTTAGCGAGGCGCCAAGCAGCGATGTCT
Organism: Mesorhizobium sp. CO1-1-8; assembly: GCF_020164875.1. Taxonomy (NCBI): domain Bacteria; kingdom Pseudomonadati; phylum Pseudomonadota; class Alphaproteobacteria; order Hyphomicrobiales; family Phyllobacteriaceae; genus Mesorhizobium; species Mesorhizobium sp. CO1-1-8. Next base: position 391,426 of record NZ_JAIUGZ010000005.1, read on the forward strand.
GCCTGCCGCCGACGGTCAGCCGGAACTCGGAAAGAACCCGTGTGTCGTCGCGAAAGAAGCCGTCGCCGGCTCCACGTATGTCGCCATAGGCGTCGGCAACCGCGAAGCAATCGCCCTGCTTGAGCGCAAACAACCGATGCGGCTCGCGAGGGGCGGTAGCGTCGAGCGATGCAAGCGCGACCGCAGGATCGAGCTGGCGCTCATCGAGTTGGGCCATTCGTCAAAGATCCCTGTTGTTTCGTTGCCGCGGCTCGAGCACGTCGCTGCTCAAGACGCCTTCGCCGCGCTCGGGACGCCGATCAGGCGCGCATAGGCGGCCAGATAGTCGCCAGCCATTCTCCTGGCGGAGAACCGCTTTTCAAAGACGGCCCTCACCTTGCGCCTGTCGAGCTGCAGCAAGTCCGGCACCGCGGCGACCGCGCCATCCATTGTATCAGCGATGAAACCGGTCACGCCTTGATCGATGATCTCGGGCAGCGCACCGCAATTCCAGGCGATCACCGGCGTGCCGCAGGCCATGGACTCGATGGCGGCAAGGCCGAACGGCTCCGGCCAGTCGATCGGGAACAGCAGGCCGGCCGCCTTGCCGAGAAATTCCGCCTTCTGGTTTTCCTCGATCTCACCGACATAGACGACGCGATCGCCATCGATCAAAGGCTCGACCACCTCACGAAAATAGGCGCGGTCGTCGTCCCCGATCTTTGCCGCGAGCTTGAGCTTGAGCCCCGAACGCAAGGCGATCTCGATGGCGCGATCCGGGCGCTTGTCGCGTGAGAACCGGCCGAGGAAGGCAAGGTAGGGTTCTTCCGCCGTCGTCTCGAAAGACGGTTCGTAGAGAGTGGTCGGCAACCCGTGATGGATCGTCGCCAACCAGTTGGCGTTGGCAAGGCCCGCCTTCTGGCTGTGCGAAATGGAAATCAGGGGAAAACGCGGGAACCGTTCGTAGGCCGGCGCCAGGTCGACATAATCCAGCCTGCCATGCGGCGTCGTCACCGTCCGGTCAGCGAGATCCTCGAAGAAGGAAAAGTGCAGGAAGTGGCTGAGGTGGAAGTGGATGACGTCGAACTCCGACGCCCTGTCCCTCACCTGCGCAAGCATCGAAAGATGCGCCGCGATCTCGGATTTGAGCGGACGCGGATCGAGGCGCAGCGCGCGTTCCCGGCTGGGCACCAGCGTCGCGGATGTCCGGCTGTCGCCACTGGCAAACAGCGTCACCTCATGGCCCAGATCGACCAGCGCTTCGGTCAAATACGAGACAATGCGCTCGGTGCCGCCATAGAGCCTCGGCGGCACCGATTCATAAAGCGGCGCGACATGGGCGATTTTCATATTTCATCCTGGATGCTGGGCATGCAGGTGTGAAATGCGTCAACGGCTCGATTGGTTCCGATTTTATGGTCGAGCGTCGGCACCAGAGGCCGCAGTCGGCGTGGAACTGCGCGTCAAACAGACTGCGCGATCAGCGTCAGGAAACCACCACTCAGCGCGACATTGCCGACGAAGCCGTTGACGCGGGACGCACGGTCCGGACCCTGATGGTTCCAGAAATTGTGGAACATCGGCGTGGCGACGATGAGGAACAGCAGCAGCACCGCTGCGGCGAATGCGGTCCAGAGTCCTGCGATGACCAGCACGCCGGCGGTGATCTGAAGCACGATGCCGAGCCACAGCGCCAATCTTGCCTGCGGCACACCGCGCGCGGCCATCATCTGGGCCAGGAAGGCCGCGTTCTGGATGTTGCGCAGGCCGGCGAAGACGAAGGCACCGCCGAGCAACAGGCGGCCAAGAAACAACAGCGTTGAAGGCAAATCAGCAGGCATCAGACTCTCCCTTCAGAAACAGTTGGAGCGCCGCCATTCGACGGCGCTCCAAAACACAATCCGGACAATCAGGCAGCCTTGGCCGCCGGCATCGGGTGAATGGCCTGGAACGGGATGCACAGCCGGTTCCAGGTGTTGATCATGCCGAGCGCAACGGACAGCTTGACCAGCTCCTCTTCCGAGAAATGCTCGAGCGTCCTTGCATAGAGTTCGTCCGGCACGCCATTGTTGGCGATCAGGGTGACGGCCTCGGTCCAGGCCAAGGCGGCGCGTTCGCGTTCGGAAAACAGCGGCGATTCCTTCCACGCCGAAACCAGATAGAGCCGCTGCTCGGTCTCGCCGTCGCGCCTCGCCTCGCGGCTATGCATCTCGACGCAGAACGAGCAGCCATTGATCTGCGACGCTCTGAGCTTGATCAGGTGCAGCAGGCTCACCTCCAGCCCGCATTCGTCCACCGCCTTGTTGAGCGCCGACACCGCCTTCATGATCTCTGGCGCCTTGGCGAAAAATTGCAGCCTCTGTTTCATCGTCTTGTCCTTTCAAATCTGCTTGGGTTTGGGTCTACGGGGTTAACTGGATTTCTGCGGCCGCTGGTGGCGCTCGACGAAGGCGCAGCTCGCGGCAAGCGATCTCGGATCGCCTTCCGCAGCATAGGTGGCCACGATATCGGAGAGCTTGGTCTCGGCGAGCGCGGCGCGATAGGCGCGCTCGGCCTTCAGCATCGCGGCGTTGATGCCGCAGGGTTTGACATAGGCCGATGCATCGAGCTTCACCGGACCGCGCTGGCGGATCTCGCCGCAACGGAAGGCCGGCTCGCGGCCCTCGACGGCCAGCACGATGTCGAGCAGCGTGATGCGCTCGGCCGGCCGGGCCAGCCGATAGCCACCGGCAGGCCCGGGCACCGATTCCAGGATGCGCGCCGCGCTCAGCATGTTGAGATGCTTCAGCAGATAGCTCGGCGAAAGGCCAAAGGCCTCGGCGAGAGCAGCGCCAGGCATGGTGCTGCTACCTTCCACACTGGCCAGCGTGGCGGCGCAATGGATGGCTGCTTCGACGCCCTCGCCCAGTTTCATTGTGTTGATCTCCAATTCATGGATACACATTATCGTGGATAATCATTATCCGCAATAAGAAAATGAAAAACGGCGCTCGAAAGCGCCGCTTTTCGAATCCTGCGATCCCTACTCCGCAGCCACCTTGGCCATCGGATTGTTCGGGTGCGTCGTCCAGTTGGCATAGACCGGCGATACCGGCCTGCCGGTGCGCTGGTCCATCACGCCGGCCGCCAGCGGCTCCATGGTGATGCAGTTCTCGACCGGGCAGACATTGACGCAGAGATTGCAGCCGACGCATTCGGCCTCGATGACCTCGAAGTGCCTGATGCCGTCGACCATGCTGGTGATCGCCTGGTGCGAGGTGTCCTCGCAGGCGATGTGGCAGCGGCCGCATTTGATGCAGGCGTCCTGGTCGATACGCGCCTTGGCGACGTAGTTGAGATTGAGATACTGCCAGTCGGTGACATTGGGCGTGGCACGGCCGACGATGTCGTCGAGCGAGGCGTGGCCCTTCTCGTCCATCCAGTTTTCGAGGCCGGCGATCATCTCCTGCACGATCTTGAAGCCGTAGGTCATCGCCGCCGTGCAGACCTGCACATTACCGGCGCCGAGTGCCATGAATTCGGCCGCATCGCGCCAGGTGGTGATGCCGCCGATGCCGGAGATCGGCAGGCCGTGGGTTTCGGGATCGCGCGCGATCTCGGCCACCATGTTCATGGCGATCGGCTTAACCGCCGGACCGCAATAGCCGCCATGCGAGCCCTTGCCATCGATGGTCGGCTGCGGCGCAAAACTGTCGAGATCGACGCCGGTGATCGAGTTTATGGTGTTGATCAGCGACACCGCGTCGGTGCCGCCGGCATGTGCTGCACGCGCGGGCTTCCTCACATCGGTGATGTTGGGCGTCAGCTTGGTGATGACAGGCATGCGGGTGTTCTGCTTGCACCAGCGCACCACCATTTCGATGTATTCCGGCACCTGGCCGACGGCGGCACCCATGCCGCGTTCCGACATGCCGTGCGGGCAGCCGAAATTGAGCTCGATGCCGTCAGCCTCGGTCTCCTCGACCACCGGCAGGATCGCCTTCCAGGCCTCCTCGACGCAGGGCACCATCAGCGAGACGACGATGGCGCGGTCGGGCCAGTCCTTCTTGACCTGCTTGATCTCGCGCAGGTTGACCTGCAGGTCGCGGTCGGTGATCAGCTCGATGTTGTTGAGGCCGAGCAGTCGGCGGTCGGCGCCCCAGATCGCGCCATAGCGCGGGCCGTTGACGTTGACCACCGGTGGGCCTTCCTCGCCCAGCGTCTTCCACACCACCCCGCCCCAGCCGGCCTTGAAGGCGCGGGTGACATTGTAGGCCTTGTCGGTCGGCGGCGCCGAGGCCAGCCAGAACGGGTTGGGCGATTTGATGCCGACGAAATTGTTTCTGATATCTGCCATGCTCATGCCCTCCCGTTCGAGGTCAGTGCCCGATTGATGCTCTCCGCCGCGTCGCGGCCCTGCGCGACCGCCGAGACGGTGAGGTCGTCGCCCCCGAAGATGCAGTCGCCACCGGCCCAGACCCTGTCGAGCGACGTGCGCCCTTCCGCGTCCACCTTGATGCGGCCGGCTTCGAGGTCGATCGAAGCGCCGCTGCCGTTAAGGGCTGCCGGCACGAAGCTCTGGCCGATCGCCTTGAACACCTGATCGGCAACGAGCGTCAGTGTCTCGCCGGTGCCGGCAAGCCTGTCGCCGTTGAGGGCGGTGTATTCGAGTTCGACGGCGGTGACCTTGCCGTCTTTGGCGATCACCCGCTTCGGCTGCAGCCAGTGGCGGATGCTGACGCCGTTGGCTGCCGCCAGATCCTGTTCGAATTCGGAAGCGTTCATGTGTTCCTGGCCGCGACGGTAGCAGATCGTAACCTCCTCGGCGCCGAGCAGCTTCGACTGTACCGCGGCGTCGATGGCCGTCATGCCGCCACCGATGACGACGACGCGGCGGCCAACCGGCAGGCCGGAAAGGTCGCTGGCCTGGCGCAGTTCGGCAATGAACTCGACCGCGTTGATGACGCCGTCGGCCTCCTCGCCATCGGCACGCAGCGCATTGACGCCGCCAAGACCCATGCCGAGAAACACCGCATCGTAATTGCGGATCAGATCCGACAGCTGATAGTCGCGGCCGAGCGCCTTGCCGTTCTGGATGTCGATACCGCCGATCGCGGTCACGTAATCGACTTCGGCCTGGGCGAAATCGTCGACACTCTTGTAGGCGGCGATGCCGTATTCGTTGAGGCCGCCGGCCTTCGCGCGCGCCTCCAGGATGGTCACGTCATGGCCGTGGCGGGCGAGCCGGTGCGCCGCGGCAAGGCCGGCCGGCCCGGCGCCGACCAAGGCGACCGTCTTTCCGGTCGGCTCGGCGCGCGGATAAAACTGCTTGTTCTCGCCCATGGCGACATCGGTGGCGTAGCGCTGCAGGCGGCCGATCTGCACCGGCTTGCCTTCCGCCACTTCGCGCACGCAGACTTCCTCGCACAGCGTCTCGGTCGGGCAGACGCGGGCGCACATGCCGCCCAATATGTTCTGGTCGAAGATGGTCTTGGCTGAACCGATCGGGTTGCCGGTCGAGATCTGTCGGATGAACAGCGGAATGTCGATCGAGGTCGGGCATGCATTCATGCACGGCGCGTCGTAGCAGAAATAGCAGCGGTCGGATTCGACCAGCGCCTCGTGGTGGTCGAGCGGTGGGTGCAGGTCGGAAAAATTGTCCGCGTACTGGTCGGCCGAGAGCCTGCCGCCCGCAATCCCTTCCCTGAATTGGCCTTCTGGCATCGTCAGTTCCCCATGTTTTCTTTTGGGGAAGGCTAGCACGTTTTATTTTTTTATCAATTGGTCAATTTTCGGCACAAGCCCTTGAAAAGGCTCGACAATAACATGATTTTTTTACTCATGTTATTGGCAATTACGGCTGCGTTTGCAGCGTGAGCGAATGGCCGGGCTCAAGTCCATGGCCATGGATAGCCCTGACCTCGTCCGCGACCAATTCCTGCAACCGCCACAGATTGCGGTCATGGATGCCGAATGCTTCGAGGTGGCTGACCGTGTTGTAGAGATATTCGGCGCCGGATCCGATATGCCCGCAGGCTCGGGCCAGCACGCTCGCCACCTTGTCCAGCGGCTGGTTCGGCGACGTTCCCCTGCCCTTCACGCCGACCCAGAAGCCAAGCGCGCGCAGCGCACCTTGCGCCGTATGCACCGGCAGCCACCTGACCGTGTCGATGCTTTCGTGGTCGCTGATCTCGCGCCGCAGCAGCCTTTCGATCTGGACCGGCTTTTCGCCCTCCGGCAAGCGGTAGATCACCCCGTTGCAGCGTCCGCCCCGTTCGAGCGCCATCATCAAACCCGGCTGCTCGGCGCTGCCGCGCCAACGCACCATGTCGAGGCAGAAAGAGCGGTGCCAGCCAAAAGCGGTGGCGAGCTGTTGCTCGACCGATTCGAATTCCGGCTTCCAGATCAGCGACCCATACGCGAACACCCATAGTGGCCCCTCGTCGGCTTGCTCGGACAGCCGCAAGGCAAGGGTGCGGAAATCCTCGTCGTTCAACTCCGTCCAGCTCGGGTCCGGACCGGGATCGGCCTCCTCCCGGTGGCACAGTGCGACAAGCTCGGGCGTGAGCGACATCAAGCGCATGAACGACATCCCCTCATCATCGCAGAGAAATCGAAAACCGCTCGGCGTGCAAGCCTCGGAACGCTTGCCTCGGTTCGACCATTACTGTCCGGGCGGTGTCGGATTTCCGTCGTGAGGATCGTCCTATGATGGATCGGACGACGATCGATGCATGAAAGGTGAGGAGACCGAAAATGCCAAAATCCCCGATGCCCTTCTTCTGGTACGAATTGATGACCACAGATCTCGGCGCTGCCGAGGCGTTCTACCCCAAAGTGATCGGCTGGACGGCGAAGCCTTTCGACGTGGCGCCCGGCATGCCGCGCTATGTCGTCATGAATGTCGGCGAACGTGGCGTCGGCGGCCTGATGACGATGCCCGAGGACGCCGCCAAGATGGGCATGCCGCCCGCCTGGCTCGGCTACATCCACACCAAGGATGTCGACGCCTCCACGGCTGCCTTGGAGAAAGCCGGCGGCACCGTTCATCGCCAGCCCGACGATATTCCGGGCGTCGGCCGCTTTGCCGTCGTCGCCGATCCGCAGGGCGCGACATTCATGTTCCTGCAGCCGAACGGCCCGGACCAGCCAGTCGTGCCGGCCAGCACGCCGGGCCATATCGGCTGGCACGAGCTTTACACGAGCGACTGGAAAGCCGCGTTCGATTTCTATCGCGACCAGTTCGGCTGGGTCGATGCCGGCGATTTCGACATGGGCCCGATGGGCACCTACCAGACCTTCACCGCCGGCCCCGAATCCGGCGGCGGCATCATGAACAAGCCGGAGCAGATTCCGGTCCCGGTCTGGCAGTTCTACTTCAACGTCCCGGCCATCGATGCGGCGGCCAAGCGGGTGACCGACAATGGCGGCAAGATCCTGATGGGGCCGATGGAGGTCCCCGGCGGCAGTTGGGTCGTGCAGTGCCAGGACCCGCAAGGCGCGCACTTCGCCTTGATGGCGCCGGTCCGCTGACGGCGATAAACACGGCTGGTACAAAGCACCGGCCTTTCATCGCACCACCGATGAAAGGCCGTATTCCTCTGCTGGGGCCGACCTATTCCGGCGCCAGCACCGCGACCTTCAGCTCAGCTTTTTTCGCGCCGCTGAACTGGACGGTGGCCGGTCCGGGCGCAAGCTTGAAGCGCACGCTCTTGCGAATACCAGGGCATGTTTTCACGCCACTATAGCCAGCCGACTTGATGGCCTGGCCATCCTGAATGACATCGATCCAGGCCTCCCCAGAGAGACTTATCTGGATGGCTCCCTCGGATGGCACTTCCACGCTGGCGACGGCCCCGAACGTGTCTGATGCCGGCGCACGTTCGGGCGACACCGCAAAACCGGCTTTCTCTACCGGCACCAGCGCCAGGTCCGCAGCCGCACCAACCGCCAGCGCCGCTCCGGACGGCGCTGCCGGTGCCGCGGCAAACAAGGTCTGCTCCCGCGTCACCGGCCACTTGAAGGCCTCACAACCGGCGTCCTCGGCCATGGCGAAGCTGGTGCCTGCGACGATCGCGAACAGGCTGATGACGACTTTTTTCATGGCAAGACCCCCACATTCAGATTGTTGTACACGCATTGATACAACCATAGAGTTATTAATGCAACCATTGCGAGAAGAATTTGCAGGAATTGGGAACATTCCCAATCACCGATTGTTGATGGCAAGCCATGGGAAGTGAATGGTGCAATGCCGGGCGATAATCTACGGCCGATCCGGAAGCTTAAGGGAGTTTTAGATGAAGCATTTCGACGGCCTTGCCAGATATCAGCCGCAGGCACTCGGCATTCTGCGCATCGTGACCGCGCTGCAGTTCATCGAACACGGCACCCAGAAACTGTTCAATTTCCCGGTCAGCGACCACGCCGGTGCTTTGAGCGGACTGTCACTCACTGTCTCGAATTCGCCGGCGGCATCCTGCTGGCGCTGGGCCTGTTCACGCGGCCCGTGGCATTCCTTCTGGCCGGCGAAATGGCGATCGCCTATTTCATGGCGCACATGCCGCGCGACTTCTTCCCGGTCAACAATGGCGGCGATTCGGCGATCTCGTTCTGCTTCATCTTCCTCTATCTGGTGTTTGCCGGCGCCGGCGCCTTCGCGCTGGACAACCGCCGCGGCGCCTGACGCCATAAGAAGGGGGCGTGCCCAGTGCATGTCGCCCAAAAGTGCCCAGCGGTTTTGGGACAACGACATGCACAAAACAGGAATCTGAAGCGCATCGGCGAAGCCGAGGCGCTTCAGGCGCGCATCCTTTCGAAATTGGCGTCGAACAGCGGCGCCGCCTGAATGCGCGCCGCATGGCGCTTGCCCAGCAGTTCGATCTCGAAGCCGTCGCTCTCATCGGCGATCTCCTTCGGCACATAGCCGATGGCGACGGATTTCTTCGAATGATGCGCATAGCCGCCCGAAGTCACCCAGCCGCGCACCGCACCATCGAACCAGATCGGCTCGTCGCCGATGACATCGGCATCGTCGGCCTCGACGATAAAGGCACGCAGGCGCAATTTGCCGCCCTGCTTGCGCTCGGCCAGCGCCTCGGCCTTGCCGATGAAGTCGGCCTCCTTGCCATAAGCAACGAAGCGGTCGAGCCCGGCTTCCAGCGGTCCGTAGATCGGCCGGTATTCACGCCCCCATGAACCGTAGTTCTTGTCCAACCGCAGCGCGTTGAGCGCGCGCGAGCCAAACAGGCCGATGCCGAATTCCTCGCCCGCCGCCATCAGCGCTTGATAGGCGGCGCGCTGGTATTCCGGCGCCACCCAGATCTCGTAGCCGAGATCGCCGGTATAGCTCACGCGGCCGACCAGGCACGGCGCCATGCCGACATCCATCCGGCCAATGGCCATGAAGGAAAAGGCGGCATTGGAGACATCCGAGCGCGTGGCCTTTGCCAGCACATCCCGCGCCTTCGGACCGGCGATCGACAGCCCGGTGAGCTTCGCGCCCAGCGCCTCGATGCGGACCGATCCATCGGCGGGCAGGTGCTGCTCGAACCAGCGCATATGGTATTGCTCGGCGATGCCGGAGCCGGCGAGGAACCAGCCTTCGCTTCCGAGATTGGCGAGGGTGAAATCGCCGATCAGCCTGCCGTCCTGCTTCAGCATCGGTGCCAGCGTCATGCGGCCGGGTTTCGGCAGTTTGCAGGCAAGCATCCGGTCGAGCCAGGCGGCCGCCCCCTCACCCGTCATCTTGTATTTGGCGAAGCTCGAAATCTCGGACAGGCCGACACTGTCGCGTACCGTCGCGACCTCCTTGGCGACCTGCGTGAAGTCGCTCGAGCGGCGCCACGAGAACTCGTCCTTGACGCCTTCCGGCGCGTACCACAGCGGCACTTCCAGCCCATAGGCAACGCCCCATTGCGCACCCTTGGCCGACAGCAGATCATAGACCGGTGTCGTCTTCAGCGGCCGCCCGGCGGGCAGTTCCTCATTGGGGAAGCGGATCGAGAAGCGCCTGGAATAATTCTCGCGCACCTTGGCATTGGTATAGGCCATCGTCGCCCAGTCGCCATAGCGCGCGACATCCATCGCCCAGATATCGGCGCCGGGATCGCCCTCGATCATCCAGTTCGACAAAGCGAGGCCGACGCCGCCGCCTTGCGAAAAACCGGCCATGACACCGCAGGCGACCCAGAAGCCAGGCAGGCCACGCACCGGCCCGACCAGCGGGTTGCCGTCCGGCGCAAAGGTGAAAGGCCCGTTGATGATCTGCTTGATGCCGGTGTTCTGGAAGGCCGGGAAATGGCGGAAGCCGACCTCAAGCGACGGCGCGATGCGGTCGATGTCGGGCGCCAGCAGTTCATGGCCGAAATTCCACGGCGTCTGGTATTCGGACCAAGGCTTGTTGGCCTTTTCATAGGTGCCCATCAGCATGCCGCCGCGCTCCTGGCGCAGGTAAAGCTCGCCGTCGAAGTCGACCGCATGGATGATCTCGGTGCCGGTCTTGGCGTTCCAGGCGGCGACCTCCGGCATGTCCTCGGTGATCAGGTACATGTGCTCCATGGCCAGCACAGGCAGTTCGAGCCCGACCATGCGGCCGACCTCGCGCGCCCACAGGCCGCCGGCATTGACGACATGCTCGGCCACCACCTCGCCCTTGTTGGTGATGACGCGCCATAAGCCGTCGGGCCGCCGCACGATGTCCTCGACCTTGGTGAAGCGCTCGACCTCGGCACCGAGCTTGCGCGCGGCCTTGGCATAGGCATGGGTGACGCCTGAGGGATCGAGATGGCCGTCCTCCTTGTTCCTGACGGCGCCGACGAACTGCTTGGGATCGAGCAGCGGCATCAGTTCGGCCGCTTCATTGGGCGAGATCTCCTCGAGCTCGATGCCGAGATAACGGCCCTTGGCGACGACGCCGCGCAGCCAGTCCAGCCGCGCCTCGGTCGCCGCCAGAAGCACGCCACCGGTCAGATGCACGCCGGTCGCCTGGCCGGAAAGCTCCTCGATCTCCTTGTAGAGGTTGATCGTGTATTTCTGCAGCTTGGCGACGTTGGGGTCGCCATTGATGGTGTGCATGCCGCCGGCCGCGTGCCAGGTCGAACCGGACGTCAGCTCGTCGCGCTCCAGCAGGACAACATCGGTCCAGCCGTGGCGGGCGAGATGGAACAGCACGGAGCACCCGACGACACCGCCGCCAATGATCACGACCTTTGCATGCGACTTCATGGATTTTTCTCTGATATCAGTGAGTGGATGGGTGGGTAGATTCAAGATGGGAACGATCACGGCTCGCCCTGCCCGATCGCTTCCTTGCGCCTGGCCATGTAGGCCTCCAGCGCCTCGCGCACCGCGATATCCATCACCGGCTCGACATAGTCCTCCAGGGCTTTCTTCCACAGCCGCGTCGCGCGTACGGTGGCGTCGAGTCCGCCGGCTTCCTGCCAGGCTTCGTAATTCTGCCAGTTGGACAGCATCGGCTGGTAGAAGGCGGTGGCGTAGCGCTCGAGCGTGTGCGGCTCGCCGAAGAAATGCCCGCCGGTCGGCACCGCGCCCAGCGCCTCGACGGCAAGCTCCGCCTCGTTGACCTCGATCGGGCGCAAGAACTCCATCATGTGCTGGATCATCTCGACATCGATGATAAGTTTTTCGAACGACGCCGTCAGTCCGCCCTCCTGCCAGCCGGCGGCGTGGTAGACGAGGTTGCCGTGGCCGAGCACCGCGCCCCACAGCGCCATCAGCGTCTCATAGGCGCCTTGCGCATCGGCGGCGTTGGAGGCCGAGCCCGGTGTCGTGCGGTACGGCAGCCCGTAGCGCCGCGCCAACTGCCCTGACGCAATATTGGCCTTGGTGTTCTCCGGCGTGCCGAAGGCCGGCGCGCCCGACTTCATGTCGACATTGGAGGTGAAGGCACCATACATGACCGGCGCGCCTGGACGGACAAGCTGTGTCAACACGACGCCGAATAGCGCCTCGGCGTTCTGCTGCGCCAGCGCGCCGGCCAGTGTCACCGGGCTCATCGCTCCCATCAGCGTGAACGGCGTCACCGCCACCGACTGGCCGAATTCGGCCATGGTCATCAGCCCCTCGGCCATCATCTCGTCGAAGCGGCGCGGCGAGTTGACCGAGATGATGGTGGTAATGCCGGGATCATCGCGCATCTGGTCGAGCGTCAGCCCACGCGAAATCGCCATCATCTCGATGCCGTCAAGCGCCCTGCCCCGGCCGATCGCCGAGACATGGAAACTCTTGTCGGTCAGCGTCAGATTGGTGAAGTAAGTGTCGAGATGGCGGGAATTGGCCGGCAGTTCGACCGGTGCGCAGACCTGGTTGCCGAGCATGTGGATGCAGTTGAAATGCTGCGCCAGCCGGGTGAGATCCGCATAGTCGCGCAAATTTCCGGCGCGGCGGCCGCGCTCCATGTCGTGCACATTCGGCGGACCGGCAACGAGCGTGAAATTGATGGTGTTGCCGCCGAGATGAACCGCGTTGGCCGGGTTGCGCGGCGTCAACACATAGCTGGGCTGCGTGGTCTTCAGCACGTCTTCGATCAGGCCGCGATCGATGCGGACATTTGCCGAGGCATGATCGACCCTGGCGCCGGCCTTCTCGAACAGCGACAGCGCGCGCGAGCTCATCATCTCGATGCCGAAATTCTCCAATATGTGCATCGACGCCTGGTGGATCTGCTCGATCTGATCGGGCGACAGCATGGCCATAGGTGGATAGGGATTTGTCACCCGCCTGAGCGGCAGTTGCGGGATGGCCGACGGCCCCCTGTTGCTGGTGCGCTCGGCGCCGCGTTTGCGTCTTGGTTCGGTCATGCCTGGCATCAAAGCCCCGGCAAACCGGGCAAGCTGTCAGAAAAACGCCGTTAGCAGGCGTGATTTTAGCCACGGCGGCATTTCTCCAACACGTATTTATAGAAAGCGACGAAATGCGTCGGATTACTGATACAAGATCCCCTCAAGCGACTGTTCCGGGCGAAGCGTTAACAGACGCTGCAAGATTCCCTTTATGATTTCGGCCTATTGCTCTGCCAATGCGTAGCTCGAGTTTTAGTAAAATTGGTGCGGTTTGCGTGCTGCTGGCGCTTTCGGCCTGCGCCACGCCGCCCAATCACATCAACAATGTCTGCGCCGTCTTCGACCAGAATGACGGCTGGTTCGACAACTGGCAGTCGGCCGCCGAGCGCGCGCAGCAGAAATACGGCATCCCCGTTCCCGTGCTGATGGCGACGGTTCGCAAGGAATCCGGCTTCAAAAGCAATGCAAGGCCGCCACGCACCAAGCTTCTCGGCTTCATTCCGTGGAAGCATGTCTCATCGGCCACCGGCTTCTCGCAGGCGCTGGACGGGACCTGGTCGCAATATCAGCGCGAGACCGGCAACTGGGCGGCGCGGCGGACGAAATTCGCCGACGCGGTCGATTTCGTCGGCTGGTATCATTCCAAGACCGCTGACACGTACGGCGTTGCCCGCAACGACACCTACAATCTCTACCTCGCCTATTATCTCGGCTGGACCGCCTATGGCCGCGGCAACCGGGGCGATGCCGGCGTGCAGGGCTATGCCCGGGCTACCGACAAGATGGCGCGGGACTATGCGCAGCAATTGAGCGAGTGCGGCAACTGATTTCCGCGCACAAGCATTTCAACCAACCGAGTGCGCTGGTGGGCAGTATGCTTGCCGATTAGCGGCAAACGCTCATCGCCTCGTCATCGACGGGCGGAGCAAGGAGCGCAGCGACGCGGCGCAGCCCCCCTGGAGCTGCTCCGCAGCCCAAGGGATCCATGCCGCGACTTCAAATCGCCGCCGCGGTGCCTGATGCTGGTCAATTCGGCTTCGTGGAATCACCCGGCTTTGGGGAATCGCCCGTTTCCGAAATCTCATCGCGAACCTCGTGACGGCGGGCTTTCGAAACGGCTTCCGTCTCCTCGGCAGCCTGCCCGATGATGTCGGCTTGCGCACTGCCCGTCTTGCCGCGCGGACGCTTTGGCGGCGTGCCGGCAAAACCGGGGCCATCGCCATGCGGCGCGTCATCCGGCACGCCTTCCTGCGCGGCGTGTTCCTTGTCGAACTTGATCACCGGCTCCATCTTGGCCAGCACGTCGTCGGGGAGCCAGCACAGGCTCATATGGCCGTCGCCGAGATGCTTGACTGGCGGCACCTTGGTTTCGCAGAGATTGTCAGGCACCAGCTTCTTGTAGCCGCAGCGGGTCTGGAAAGGACAGCCGGAAGGCGGATTCATCGCCGAGGGAATGTCCCCTTCCAGCACGATGTGCCGCTTGACCACGCTGGTGTCGGCGATGGGAATCGCCGACAGCAGCGCCTCGGTATAGGGATGGTAGGGCGGCGCGAAGATCTGGTCGGTCGTGCCTTGCTCGACGATATAGCCGAGATACATGACGACGACGCGATCGGCGATGTAGCGTACGACCGACAGGTCATGGCTGATGAACAGCATCGTCGTCTTGTTCTTGCGCTGGATGTCCATCAAAAGTTCGGTCACCGCCGCCTGCACCGACACGTCGAGTGCGGAAACCGGCTCGTCGGCCACCACCACCTTGGCGTCACCGGCAAAGGCGCGCGCCACGCCGATGCGCTGCTTCTGGCCGCCCGAAAGCTGGCGCGGCTTGCGGGTCTCGAAGGCCCGCGGCAGCTTCACCAGGTCAAGCAGTTCCAGCATGCGCTTGCGGCGATCGGCAACCGTCTTGCCGACATTGAACTTCTCCAGCGTGCGGATGATCTGCGAACCGACCGAATGGCTGGGATTGAGCGTGTCGAACGGGTTCTGGAACACCATCTGGATCGACGACACCGTGTCGACGCTCCGCTTCTCGATGCCCGTCGATTGGATTTCCTTGTTGCCCAGCGTCACCGTGCCGGCACTTGCCGTCTCCAGCCCGAGCAGCACCTTGGCCAGCGTCGACTTTCCGCAGCCGGATTCACCGACGATGGCGACCGTCTCGGATTCGCGCGCCATGAACGAGATTGTCTCGTTGGCCTTGACGACGCGGCCCTCGCTCGAGCCGAACACCTCGCTGCCGCCGACCCTGTAGTATTTTCTGAGATCCTCGATCTTAAGCACCGGCGCACCGGGCACGACGCGCTCATTGACCTTCTTGGCGCCGGGCGGCAGCGCCTCCCAGTCGATCTCGTTGAAGCGCACGCAGCGCGAGAAATGGCCTTCGTGACCAGCGACCTCGATCATCGGGATTTCGGCGGCGTTGCAGACGCCTTCCACGAAATGGTGGCAGCGAGGGCCGAAATTGCAGCCCTTGGGGCGCTCGTGCGGCAGCGGCAGCTGCCCGGGGATCGAAATCAGCGGCCGTGAATTCTTGTCGGCGCCGGGCAGCGGGATCGATCGGAACAGCCCTTGCGTATAGGGGTGGCGCATCCGGTCGAAGACGTCCTTGATCTTGCCGGTCTCCACCGCCTCGCCCGAATACATCACCGTGATGCGGTCGCAGGTTTCCAGGATCAGGCCGAGATTGTGCGACACGAAAATCATCGACGTGCCGAACTTCTCGCCCAGCCCCTTGACCAGATCGACGATGCCCGCCTCCACCGTCACGTCGAGCGCCGTCGTCGGCTCGTCGAGCAAAAGCAGCGCCGGCTTCGACAGCAGCGCCATGGCGATGACGATGCGCTGTTGCTGGCCGCCCGAAAGCTGGTGCGGATAGGAGCGCATCATGCGCTCGGGGTCCGGCAGCTTGACCGAGCGCACCATATCCAGGGCGCGTTTATACGCCTCTTCCTTCGACACCTTGTCGTGGATCAGCGGCACTTCCATCAACTGCTGGCCGACCTTCATCGCCGGGTTGAGGCTCGCCATCGGCTCCTGATAGATCATCGCGATCTTGTTGCCGCGAATGGAGCGCAACTCCTCGTCGGAGAGTTCGCCCATGTCCTTGCCCTGGAATTTGATCTTGCCGCCGACGATCTTCCCGATGTTGGAGAGGTCGCGCATGATGCCGAGCGACACGGTCGACTTGCCGCAGCCGGATTCGCCGACGATGCCCATCGCCTCGCCCGGCATGACGGTGCAGGAAAAATCCATGACGGCCGGGATCTCGCCCTTGCGGGTGAAGAAGGAGATCGACAGGTTCTCGATCTCGATGATCGGCCCATTGGTTGGCGTGGCGGGATTTCGAACTGCCTCGTTCATGGGTCGCTCCAATCCTGTTTCCTTTGGGCCTGTTTCTCTCAGGCGCATCGGGTCGAAACCCGCGAGATCAGTCTTTCATCGATTGTTCGCGCAGCGAGTCGGCGAGCAGGTTCAAGCCCAGCACGAACGACATCAATGCGATGGTCGGCGGCAGCGCCGGGTGGATGAAGGAGCGCAGCAGACGGCTGGCGTCCTTGATCGCGGTGCCCCAATCCGGGCTTTCCGGCGCCAGGCCAAGGCCGAAATAACCGAGCGTGCCGAGCAGGATGGTGGTGTAGCCGATGCGCAGGCAGGCGTCGACGATCAGCGGCCCGCGCGCATTGGGCAGAATCTCCCACAGCATGATGTACCAGGGCGATTCACCGCGCGTCTGCGCCGCCGCCACATAATCGCGCGTTTTGATGTCCATCACCAGGCCACGCACGATGCGGAACACGCCGGGGCTGGACGCGAACACCACCGCCACGAAAATGTTGAGCTGGTTAGGATCGATATGCACGATCTTCAGCGGATCGGCGTCGAAGACCAGGCCGAGATAGATCCAGCCGCCGAGGATCAGGGTGATGCCGAGCAGGATATAGAGCCGGTCGGGCCGGTTCTTGTAGCGGGTCCAGAACAGCACGGAAAAGAAGATGATCGGGAACAGGAAGAAGACGCCGGCCATGCCATAGGGGATTGGCGTGTCCATGATGCCCGGCGTCACCAAGAGATAGAACAGCAGGATGACCGGGAAGGCCAGCACGAGATTGGCCAGGAACGACAGCACGGTGTCGATCTTGCCGCCGTAATAGCCGGCGGGCAGGCCGAGCGTGATGCCGACCATCAGCGCGAAGCCGGTCGCGGCAGGCGCGATGATCAGCACGATCTGGCTGCCATAGACCATGCGCGAAAACACGTCACGCGCCAGCTTGTCGCCGCCGAACAGATAGGTCAGTCCCGATTGCGGTTCGACGGCGCCCGGCAACACGTCCTTCATGATGGGGATCTGGGCCAACGGATCGAAGGGCGAGATGGTCGCCGCGAAGATCGCCGTGAACAGCCAGAACAGGCAGATACCGACGCCGACGATGCCGACACCGCTGTCGAACAGCTGGCCGTAGAGCGCCAGCTTCTTCTTGTAGGCGAAGCTCGCGCCCATGACGATGACGAGCGCGATCCAGACCGGCCAGAAGCGCGACAGCACTTCGAGAACGACGGTGAAGCCACTGATGTATTGAACCGGCATCCGCTTCGCTCCCTACTGAACTCTGATACGCGGATTGAGAAACGCGTAGCCGACATCGGAAATGAGCTGCGTGATCAAGACGATGAACACCGAGACCAGCGAGCAGCCGAGCAAAAGGTCGATGTCGTTGTTGCCGGCCGCCTCGACCAGCGTGTAGCCGAAGCCCTGGTAGCGAAACATCACCTCGACGATGACGACGCCGGTGAGCAGCCAGGGGAACTGCAGCATGATGACGGTGAACGGTGCGATCAGCGCGTTGCGCAAGGCATGTTTGACCACGACGCTGCCGAAGGAAAGACCCTTCAACCTGGCGGTGCGGATATATTGCTGCGTCATCACTTCGACCATCGAAGCACGCGTCATGCGGGCGATATAGCCGATGCCGTAGATCGCCAGCGTCATCACCGGCAAAGTAAAATTGTAGAAGGTGATGCCCTGGCTGGCCGAAGCCGCCGAGCCGTTCAGCCAGCCTAGCCATGAGGCGAAGATGACGGTGAAGATGACGCCCGACACATATTCAGGCGTCGCCGTCGAGGCGATCGACGCCACGGACAGCACCCGGTCGGTTCGCGACCCCTCGCGCATGCCGGCCAGAATGCCGATCAGCAGCGATATCGGCACCATCACCACCAGCACCCAGAACATCAGGATGCCCGTAGCGCCGAGTGCCGGAAACAGTTTTGAGGCGACGGTCGCCTTGAACTTGGTCGAGCAGCCGAAATCGCCCTGGAAAACGCCGGCGAAGGTCGGCACGAGTGGATCGTTGCAGAAGGAGAAACGCTGCGCCGGCTTGCCGGTCGCCGGGTCTGTCACAGGTTGCTTGGGCACCACGCCCAGCCACTGCCCATAGCGGACGAAGAAGTTCTGCCGATAGCCATGGTTGACCAGCCAGCTCTCGAGCTGCTCGGCCGACGTATGCATTTCGGTCTGGCTGATCGCCAGCTTCTTCAAATTGGGTTCGAGGTTGATCAGGAAGAAGACGACCATGGTCAGGCACAGCATCGTCAATGCCATGGTGCCGAGACGCCTGATAACGAAGGAAAGCATGGCGGCCCCCTGCCGATGGGTTGGGGTTTGAGCCGGCTATGAAAGCCAACCCTGCCGTGACCGGCGGGGCTGGCTGTCAAACAGGCCTTCGGATGCGATCAACCCTGTTTTGTTGCATGGCCCGGACCGCGAGTCCGTAACTTTTTTGAGAAAGTGCGGATCAGCAGGGACGGACGATGCAAAGAGCGGGGGAAGGGAGCGAACCCCTTCCCCCATGTCGATGCGATCAAGCCTGGTCGAGCCAGACCTTGCCGTAGTCGCGCTCGAAGGTCGGATGCATCTTGTAATTCTGCACCGCCTTGACCGAGTGGCTGTAGAGCTTGCGCCAGTACGGCTGGATCATGATGCCGGAATCCTGCAGGATCTGCTCGATGTCCTTCATCATGTCCTTGCGCTTGGCGGCGTCGGCAACGGCGAGCGCCGCATTGAGCTTGGCATCCCAGTCCGGATTCGACCAGCCGGCCTCGTTCCAGGCCTCTCCGGTGCGATAGGCGATGGCCAGAACCTGGACGCCGAGCGGGCGCATGTTCCAGTTGGTCATCGACAGCGGATACTTCGTCCAGTCGTTCCAGAACGTCGAACCCGGCAGAACGGTGCGCTTTACCTTGATGCCGGCGTCACGCAGCTGGGCGGCGATCGCATCGCCGGTGTTCTTGTGCCAGTCTTCGTCGACGGTGATCAGCTCGTGTTCGAAGTCGGCCTGGCCGGCTTCCGCCATCAGCGCCTTCGCCTTGGCCGGATCACGAGCAACCTTGGGCAGCTCGTAATATTCCGGATGGATCGAGCAGACATGATGGTTTTCAGCGACCGAGCCGGCATTGCCGTAGCCGAGCTGCAAGACGACATTGTTGTCGACCGCAAGCTGCAGCGCGTTGCGCACCTTCTGGTCGCCATAGGGCTTGTTGTTGACGTTGGTGCGGCAGACGATGGTCGACGCGGTGACGATCTCCGACTTCACCAGATCCATGCCGTCGAGGATCGACACGTAGTCGGCCGAAGTCTCGAAATTGGTGTGCACTTCGCCGGCTTCAAAAGCGCTGACCATGGCTGCCGGATCGGTGCCGTAGTCGATGAATTCCAGGCCGTCGAGGAACACTTCGCCGTCCCACCACTTGTCGTCGGTGCGGCGCTTGTAGACCACCTTCTGGCCGACATCGTAGGAGACGAGTTCGAACGGGCCGGTGCCGATCGGGCAGGCCTTGAAGTCGCCGCCCTTCTCATCGAAGGTCTTGTGGACGATCAGCCCGGGATAGTCGCACATGTTCGGAATCAGCGCGATGTCCGGCTTGGTGAGCTTCAGCACGACCGTGTGGTCGTCCGGCTTGGTCACGGCGCTTTCGTCGAGCTTGTCGTCCTTGACCAGCGAGCCGAGACGGCCGGGCATGGAATTGCCTTCGGCTTTCTTGTCGGCCCAGCGCTTCAGGTTGAAGATGACGTCATCGGCGGTGAAGGCATCGCCATTCGACCAGGTGACGCCCTTGCGCACATGCAGCGTGTACTGCGTGGCATCGTCGTTGACGTCCCAGCTTTCCAGCAGATAAGGGCGGAACGTGTATTCGGAGGTGTACTTGACCAGCGGCTCGAGCGCCTGGCGCTCGGCATTGGCGATTTCCGACCAGTCGGCCTTGCGCGGGTCCTTGGGATCCTTGATCCATTGGGCAATCTTCAGCGTGCCGCCCTTCTTGCCCTTTACCTCTTCGGCCTTCGCCGGCGTCGGATCGGCGAGTCCGAGCAAGCCGTAAGCCATTGCCGTCGATGCGCCGAAGACGCTGGCCATGGCCAGGAATTCGCGGCGATCCACCTTGCCTGCCTTGGCTTCTTCGGCCATGGCCAGGATGTGATCCGGAACGCGATCGCCATTGCTCTTATAAATTGTCATGACTTAACTCCCATTGTTGGCTTTCCGCCTTTTAACATTCCGCATCCAGGCCATGATGTCAAAGACGGCGTGGATTGAGAACATGTTAGGGAATGTGCAACTTTGAAAGGGGAGCGGTTCGCGTGATAACGACAGTCTTGGCGCAAATTTGCTACTGTCCGACGGATTCTTCTGGAATCTCGATAGCCGATTAGACTGAGACATTTACTCTGGCCCGGACAGCACCAGAATCGATCCACCATGAGGCCAAAAATCCCAACGAACTATCAGTATTCCTTCTCGTAGAAGATGCCGCCCTTGGCTTCGCCGGCATCGTTGGCCTCGCCACGCAGCTTGACGCCGCGCCCGACATTGAGGTCGATCGTCGCCTTGCCCGAGCCCGGCTTGTCGCCCTTCTGGATCGTGACATAGGTGCGGTCGTTGAGGTATTTGCCGGCCGAGACCGCCGTGCCGCCCTGGTCGTCGGTGGTGACGTCGAGATCGTCGACGCCAATGGCGCTGCGCAGGTTTTCCAGCAGCGACGTCGAGCCGCCGACGCCGGCCAGTTGCCCGGCCGCTTCGGCGAGCTGGGCGATCTGCAGTGGCGACAGGTTCGACATCGAGCGGCCGAAGATCAATTGCGCCAGCACCTCGTCCTCGGGCAGCGCCGGCACCGAGGAGAAGGTGAATTTCGGATTGGTCGCCTCGCCCGACACCACGATGGTGACGGTGGCGCTGGTCGTCGTCGTGGTCGCCGTCAAATTGAGATAAGGCACCAGGGAGCCGGAAAACCCGACCGTGCCTTCGGTGAAGGTCAGCCGCTTGCCGAGGATCGACAGCCGGCCACGCTGCAAGGTGAAGGTGCCTACCGCTTGCGGCGAGGAGGCCGGGCCGGTCAGCTTCAGCGAGCCGCCGAGTTCGGCATCGACGCCCCTGCCCTGGATGAAGATCTGATTCGGCGCGTTGACCGAGACATCGAGCGCAAGGCCGCTACCGCCGCCCTTGCCGCTGGTCGTCGGCGGCCGCAGCGCCTTGTCCTGCGCCTTGACCGCACCTGGCGCATTCTTGTGCTTGACGTCGAGCGCAGCCAGTGAGCCCGGCAACTTGTCCGGTACGGTGATCACCGTCTTGGCGAGATTGACGGTGCCGGCGATGACCGGTGCGGAGGTCAGCGGTCCCTTGATCGTCAGGTCGCCGCCGAGATTGGCGGTCACCACCCTTCCGTCCGTATAGCGGCCGTCGACCAGCTTGATCGACAGATCGGCCGGAAAACCCTGCGCCGGGTTGATGCCGACCGTGCCGCTGGCCGACAGGCTGCCGCGCGTCGACAGCGTTCCGGTCAGCCGGTTGATCCTGGCGACGCCGCCTGCAATCGAGACATCGGCGGCGAGATCGTTCACGGCGAGGCCGGAGCGCGCATCGACAAGGCGTGCACCGGAGGTGCTGACGCTGCCACCGATGACGGGCGATGTCGCGGGACCGCGCACCTGCACGTTGACATTGGCGGTTCCAGACAGCGACAGGCCCTGCGCGGCAAGCTTCTGGCTGAGCAGGCCGAACGGCACGGCGCCATTGAAGTCGAGCGCCAGTGCCGGCGTGCCGGCCGTCGTCACGGTGCCGCCGCCCTTGACGCCAAGGCCGGCTCCATCGCTGACATTGGCATTGAAGGTCAGCTTGTTGGCGCCGAAGGTGCCCGACGAGGAAACACTCACCGCACCGACACCGGCACCGCGGGTCTGTGAGGTCTGCACGCCGGCCGCGTCGATGTTGAAGGCAACGGCGGGATTTGCCGGCGCGCCCGTCACCTTTACCGTGCCCGAAATCGAGCCGGCGGCGTCGAGCCCCGGCGAGAAACTGTTGGCGAGCGACATCGGCACCCGCGCCAGCGTCGCATTGATGTCGAGCGCGGTGCCGACCTTGCCGGTCACCGTCGCCGTGCCGCCGCCAAGGTTGAGCACCAGCCTGTCCAGCGTCGTCGTGCCATTGGCGATGCTGACGGTCGAGGGCTGGGCGATGGCCGCCTTGATGCCCTGGACGGTCGTCTGGCCGGAGGCAAGCTCGACGGTTGTCGTGCCGTTGGCCACTTTCACCCGGCCGGCGGCCTGTGCCGGAATGCCCTTGACGGTTGCGCCGCCGGAGAAGCCGGTCCAGTCGCCGTCGCGCTTCAAGTCGACATCGATGCCGCTGATCACGGTGCCGCCCGACGTGACGGTGTCGGCGCGGATTTTTCCGGAGATCACGGGCGCCACCAGATAGTTGGCGACCAGCGCATCGATCGAGACGGCTTTCGCCTGCAGGTCGCCGCGCGTAATCGATGCTGTCGCCGCCTTGATGGCGACCTGCGGCGCGGTGCCGTTCTTCGAGAAAGCGATCGTGCCGCGCACGTCGCCTTCGGCCTTTTCCAAGGCAAGTGCCGCCAGCGGGCCGATATCGGGCAGGTCGAGCGCGATGGTGCCGACCGGCACGAACTTCTCATCCAGCGCCAGATCGCCTGAGATCCTGTTCTTGCCCAGCGACAGCAGCAGGCCGTTGATGGCGCTCTTGCCGTCAGCCGTCGCCAGCACCGCGCTGCCTTGCAGCGCCTGGCCGGCGACATTGCCGGTCAGTTGCACATTCGCCGCCGGATTGGCGGCATCGGCCTTGCCGGTGGCGGTCAGCTTCAGCCCGGTGATCTCTCGCGCCGCCACGAGAAGGCGGTCGCTGTCGATAGTCAGCGACAGGTCGGGCGCCGCGGCCGGGCCCTGCGCGTTCAACGAAAAGGCGATGGCGCCCTTGGCGTCTTTCGACAGCAGCGAGATGTCGCTCAGCGCGCCCTTGATGTCGGCGGCCACCTTGTTGTCGGCAAGGCTCGCCTGCCCATCGGCAGTCAGCGCACCCGAGGCCAGCTTCAATCCGCTTACATTGATACTGCCATTGGGGTCGCGCTTCAGCGTGGCGCTGATCTCAGCGCGTTCGCCAAGCATGCCGCGCGCCGCCGCCGGCAAGGCCGACGATGGGGCATCCGCCTTCAGGTTGAGGTCTATGGCACCGTCACGCAGCGACACCTGGCCGGCAACCTGGCTGTTCAGCGCATCGCTCTTGAGCGAGCCGCTGTCGATGGCAACCGCATCGGCTGTCAGGCGGCCGCTGAGCGCTGCCGTGACCTTGCCGGCGATCAGCGGCGCGATCACCGGATTGTCGAGACCGACCTTGTCCACCGACACGGTGCCGGAAACCGGCCCTGCACGGTTCTTGAGATCGAACGCATCCGAATGCAACGCCAGGGCAAGCCCCTCCACCCTCGCTGGACTGGTGACGATCGAGGGCAGGATCGCAGAGACATCCAGGCGGGCCCGCGTGCTCTCGCCCGCCACCTTTGCCGACAGCGACTGGATCTCGATCTTGACCGGGCTCTCGGCGCTGCCGACAGTCAGGGGCAGGCTGGGGCCGGATGATATGAGATCGAGCGCAAAATCGCTGGCGCCGTTCGGGTTGAGGGTGCCGGTCGCCTTGCCCGAAATCTTGTCGCCGGTCAGCGTCGCCTGATCGAGCATCACGCCGCCGGCCATGGTGTAGCTGCCGGCCGCATCGACAGCGAGCGGCCCGATCCCGGCCTGCCGGGTCTGGCTGGTTTCGATACCGACCAGTTGCGCATTGAAGCGGACATCGGGAGCGGCCGGAGATCCGGTCACACCAGCCGTGCCGTTGAGCGTGCCCACAGCCTCGAGGCCGGGCGAAAATTCATTGGCGAGTGCCGCGGGCAGTGCCGAAAATTGCGCCGCGAGATCGAGTGTCTGGCCGGCGGTACCCGACAAGGTCACCGAGCCGCCACCGACATCGAGAGCCAGTTTCTCGATGCTGGCCGTGCCGTTGGCGATGCTCAGTGTCGACGCCTGAGCGATTGCCGCCTTGATGCCGCGAACCGTCGCCTCGCCCGAAGCAATCTCGACGCTCGTCGTGCCGTCGGCGATCTTCACCCGGCCGGCAGCGGTTGCCGGAATGCCTGCTATGGTGGCGCCGCCGGTGAAATTGGTCCAAGCGCCGTCGCGCTTCAGGTCGACGGCGATGCCGCCGATTTCCGTAGCCCCCGAGGTCACGCTGTCGGCCTTGATTGAACCGGCGATCGCCGGCGCGTTGAGATAATTGGCGATCAGCGCATTGACGGTGATGGCCTTGGCCGTCACCTCGCCGCGCGCGATCGACGTGCTCTTGGCGTCGATAGCGACGGAGGGCGCGTCGCCCTCCTTGGCAAAGCTGATGGTGCCGTCGATGTCGCCCGTCACCGCCTGGCCGGCAAGTGCGGCCAACTGGTCGATGGCAGGCGCGTCGAGCGTCAGCGTGCCGAGCGGCATATATTTGTCGTCCAGCGCGAGATCGCCCGAGACCTTGTTGTCGCCCAGCGAGACCAGGAATCCGTTGATCGAACGCTTGCCTTCGCTTGTCACCAGCGCTGCCTTGATGTCGAGCGGCTGGTCGTTGACGGAGCCGGTCAGCGACACGTTGGCGGCGGGACTGGTGATATCGGCCTTGCCGCTCGCCGTCAGCTTGATGGTCTTCACCGTGCGGCCCGAGGCGGTCAGGCTGTCGCTGCCGGCGGTAACGGTGAAATCCGGCGCCGTCATCGCGCCGCTTGCCGACAGCGCGAAATCGACGCCGCCGGTAACCGGCACGCCGACCGTCGGCGACAGCACCGAAACATCGCCCAGTTTGCCCTTGATGTCGGCCTGGATGTCGGTGCCTTGCATGCTGGCGGTGCCGGCGGCGCTGAGCGTGCCGGACGTGAATTCGATCGAGTTGGCGGCGAAGGATCCCTGCGGATCGCGGGCCGCGCTGGCCGAGAATTTCACTCGGGCGCCGAGCACCGAGGCGATCTGCGGCGGAAAGGCCGTCGCCACGGCATCCGCGTTCATCTTCAGTTGCATCGACAGGTCGGCAAGCGCCACCGTTGCCGTCAGCGAGGCGTTGAGCGCGTCGGAACGCAGCGTGCCCTGGTCGATGGCAATGGCATCCTTGCTGACCGACCCGGCCAGATCGACATCGATCTTGCCGGTGATCAGCGGCGCCAGCGTCGCCACATCGGTCTTGAGGCCGCCCGCTCCCAGCTTGACGGTGACCGGTCCGGCGCGGTTCTGGATATCGAAGCCGTCGGAATGTATCTGCGCCGCCAGATCATCCAGCCGCGTGCCGCCGGCGACGATGGAGACGAAGGAGGCCCCGATGTCGATGATCGGCGCCTTGCCGTCGCCGAAGGCACGGGCGGTGGCATTGCTGATCGCCAGCGTGATCGGCTGCGCCTTGCTGCCGACGCTGATCACCACGGGCGGGCCCTTGGCGGCGAATTGGACCGAGAGGTCGCTGGCGCCGGCAGGATCGACAATGCCGGTCGCGGTGCCGTGCACCGCATCACTGTCGATGTTGGCGCGGTCGACACTGACGCCACCGGCCGATGTGGCGGTGCCGGCGACGTCGAAACTGGTCTTCCCGGCAAATAGCGGCTTGAGATTCTCAGGCAGGAAGCGAGCGAAATCGCCGTCGCCCTTGGCCTCGATATGATTACCCTTGTCGGTCAGTTGGTGGCGGCCTGTCAGCTGGGTGACGATCTTGCCGTCGACTGAGAACGTGCCGATGCCGTTCCAATTGGCGAGCGGCCCGGTGCCCGAGACATTTATGTTGACCGGCGGCGTATCGGGCAGCTCGAGCAGATTGGCGATGATGCCGCCTGCCGGCTCCGAGGCCTTCAGGTCGAGATCGAGCCTGTTGTCCGCCGGCGCAAAGTGGATCTTGGCATCGACATCGCCTTGCTTGCCGTCATGGCGGGTGATGTTGAGGACAGTCTCGACCGCCAGCGGTGCGGCATCGGCCTTGACCGATCCCTTGGCCGCAAGCTCGGCGATGCCGCTGCCGGCAAGGTCTTGCCCCAGCGCGATCTCGGGCAGGTCGATCTGCTTGATGTCGATGGAAACCGGCAGCGTCGTCGTGCCGCCGCTCGGCGCTGGCTGCGTGCTGGCCACCGGCAATCGCGCCAGTTCAATACGCTCGGCAGCGATACGGTCGGCGCTGAAGTTTTTCGACAGCAGCGCCAGCGGCGACCAGTCGACGGCCACCTTGCGCGCCACCAGCCAGGCGCCCTCGCGGTCCTCCAGCACGACATGGTCGACACTGAGAGCCCCGGACCAGATGCCATCTATGCCGCTGACCGTGATCTTGCGGTCGTCGCTCGAGGCCAGCCGCGAAATGATGCCGGCGAGATTGTCGCGTCCGCGCTCGGTCTTGGTCAGCACCACCAGCGCACCGATCGCCCCCGCGACCACGATCAGCAGCGTGTAGAAGACAATGCGAAGGATGCGCTTGAATATCTTCATCGCTCAGAATGCCTGCCCGATGCCGGCATAGATGCCGAAATGCGGGTCACCCGGATCGCGGTTGAGCGGCACGGCGGCATCGATGCGCAGCGGCCCGAACGGCGTGACATAGCGCAGGCCGACGCCGGCGCCGACCTTGACATCGGAGAAATCGGGAACCGATTTGGTCGACACGGTGCCGGCATCGACGAACGGCACGATGCCGATCGTGTCGGTGATGGCGATGCGCATCTCGACCGAGGTTTCGAAGAAGGACAGGCCGCCGATCGGCTGGCCGGTGAAATCCTTCGGACCTATGCCCTGATAGGCGTAGCCGCGCACCGAACCGCCGCCGCCGGAATAGAAGCGCCGGTCGGCCGGCACATGTTCGAGGCTGGTGCCGACGATCGAACCGATGGCGACACGTTCGGCCAGCACGAACTTCGAAGCTGAATCCAGCGACTGATAGGCCGACCCCTCTCCCTTCAGCTTGAGAAAGGCCGCACCGCTCAAAATGTCGTAGCTGGGCTCGGCATAGGCCAGCACCCGGAAGCCGCTTGTCGGGTTCAGCCGGTTGTCCCGGCTGTCGTAGACATATTGCAGCGGAATGCTGGCGATCAGGTATTTGTGCTTGCCGAAAGCATCGTGGATGCGGGAATAGTCGAGCGCTGCCTCGGCGGAAACCGTCTGCTTCTTGGTCAGTTCGTAGGACAGGCCGGTGCTGCCCTTGACCGAGAAATGGTCATAGGCATCAGGATGTTCGAGCACCGTCTTGACGCTGGCGAAGAACTTCGATGCCGGCCCGACCACGCCGGGTTTCTCGAACATGATGCCGGCATTGTAGTTGAGCTCGCCGAGATCGTTGCTGCCGATGCCGCTGATCTTGCCCTCGATGCGCAGCTTCTCGGCCCGGCCGAACAAATTGCGATGGCCCCAATAGCCCTCAAGGCCCAGTCCCTCGGTATTGGAAAAAGTGCCGCCGACGCCGAAATAGCGCGGCTTGCGCTCGCTGACCTGGACGCCGATCGGAATGTTGCCCTCGGCATCGAGTGCGTCGGCTTCCCTGAACGTCACGCTGTTGAAGACCTCAAGCGCCAGCAGCCGGTCGCGCGCATCGTCGATTTCTTGCGGCGAATATTGCCGGCCACGCTTGAGGCCGGTCATGTATTCGGTGAAGTCGCGATCGACCTTCTCGGTGCCTTCCACCGTGGTCGGGCCATAGCCGGCGACCGGGCCGGCGGCGACCGTCAGCGTCACGTCGAGCGTCGAAGAGGCATGGTCGGCGACGATCTGGCGATCCGTCACCTTGGCCAGCGGCCTGCCTTGCTCCTTCAGCGTGCGCACGATCAGCGCCTCGGCCTTGAGCACGGCGCCGGATCCGGCGTCGCCGCCTGATATCAGGCCATAATCGGCGCTCATCAGGCCTGCCGCGTCGCCTTGCAGCCTGATATTGCCCAAGGTGAATTTCGGCCCGGTAGCAATGTCGATGGCCACGGGAACCGGCTGCGGACCCTTGAATTCGGCATCCGGCGGCAAATCGTCGAGCGGCTTGCCGTCGATGGTGACGGTGACGACGCCTTCGTAGCGGGCATCGGCATAGAGCGCGGCGACAAGCTGTTCGCGGTCGCTGCGCGCCTTGGCCAGCAGCCCGAGCGAGCCTGAAACCGGACGCTCCTCGTCACTCTTCAGCGCCGAGGCATTTTCAAGCTTTTTGACCAGATCCTTGTCGGCGTCGGGGGCGTTGATGGTCACGGCGTACCGCAGAGGATCGACGATATCGGCATCCTCGTCGCTGGACGATCCCCACAGCTTGATGCCGAAAAGCTCGAAAGCGGCCGACGGGCGCGATTCCGCGACGAGCACGGTCGAGCACATCATGGCCAGCAGCAGGGCGCGCGGAAGCGCACGCCCTGGCGCGCGACCTCCTGACATCTGCTCTTCATGCGCCGGCATTAAGACAACCTAGATTACAAACCTAAAATTGGAATGAAGTTCTGAAGCGCTCGTAAAGGGGCCACAATCCAATTGTCTGAAATAGGGCGGGCTTGGAATTCACACCTTTTGCGTCGCCGCAAGAATGCGTGATCCCCTGTCCTATGGAGGTACTACCGGTCATCGGCCGGAAAGGAAACCGTTGGCAGGCGGAACCCTGCCGCGTCCTTGTGTTGACAAGCCTGACTGAAGCTTGATCATGCCCGGACGTCAGCTGTGTCTGGAGGGGTGTTATGGCAATGCGCGCGGCTCGTGG
Organism: Mesorhizobium sp. CO1-1-8; assembly: GCF_020164875.1. Lineage (NCBI taxonomy): Bacteria > Pseudomonadati > Pseudomonadota > Alphaproteobacteria > Hyphomicrobiales > Phyllobacteriaceae > Mesorhizobium > Mesorhizobium sp. CO1-1-8. The sequence goes on from NZ_JAIUGZ010000005.1 coordinate 420,248, forward strand.
TCTTTCGATTCTGATTCTCCTGTTTTTTGCCTGGGCCAATGTCCTGGCCTGGAGCAGCGTCGCGCAAGCAGCCGAAGCCCGGCGAATCGCGACAACTGACAATTCCGATTATTTCGGCTTTGATCTCAGGTCCGACCAGAATGTGACAATCGACCAGTGCAAGACGACATGCCTGGGAGACCCGGCCTGCCGCGCCTTCACCTACAACAAAAAAGCCAAATGGTGCTTCCTCAAATCCGACTACAACCAGTTGAAAACCTTCAACGGCGCGGTCGCGGGCAAGGTCGTCAACATCGATGGCGATCCTGATATCGGCGCGCCGCCGGAACTCGCCTTCTTCCCCAACTGGATGTCCGATCAGGCCCAGCAATACCGCAACAAGCTGCTCGGCCCGGCCTATGACGAGCCGACAGAAGGCATGGCTGCCTTGCTGAGCGCCGCCGAACAGGCCGCACTGACCGGCGACCACCGCTCAGCCATGCTGAAATACGAGGCCGCGGTCTCGGTGCTGCCCGATGATGGCCAGCTCTGGCTCAACCTGGCGCGTGAAACGCTGGCCGTGCAGCCCGCCGCCAGCACGTCCGAAGCTTCCACTTTGCCGACGAACGGCACTTCGGCCGCATTCAACGCCTATAAATTACTGCGCACCACCAAGACGCGCGCCGAAGTGCTGGCGCTGCTCGGCAACGGCCTCGACAAGCGAGATCTCTACCGGCCGGCGCTGCAGGCCTATGAGGCCAGCCTTGCCCTGAATCCTTCGCCGGCGGTCCAGGCCGACTATGCCGATCTGAAGGCGCGCAAGGGTTTCCGCGTCATCGACCACACCATCGACGCCGACACCAGCGCGCCGCGCATCTGCGCGCAATTCTCCGAGGATCTGGTCAAGACCGGCGTCGACTACGCGCAATTCGTCACCGTCGACAATGCACCGCCCAAGGGCGTCGAGGCCAAGGACAAGCAGATCTGCGTCGAAGGGCTGGAGCACGGCCAGCATTACGACGTCACCTTCCGCGCCGGCCTGCCGGCGGCAATCGGAGAAGTGACCGCGGCACCCGTGGTGCTGTCGATCTATGTGCAGGACCGCGCACCGTCCGCCCGCTTCACCGGTGACAGCTTCGTGCTGCCGGCCGGCGCGCGCCGTGGCATTCCGGTCGTTACCGTCAACATGAACGCCGCCGAGATGAAGCTCTACCGCATCGGCGATCGTTCGCTGGCCCAGCTTCTGTCGGGCTACCAGTTCCTGCACCAGCTCGATGGCTATGATATTTCCAACATTTCCGAACAGATGGGCGCGCCGGTCTGGCAAGGCCAGCTCGACATCGCCAATGATCTCAACAAGGAGGTCACCACCTCCTTCCCGGTCGACGAGGCGGTGCCGCAGCGCAAGCCCGGCGTCTATGTACTGACCGCCCAGGCCGTCAACGACAAGAGCGACGACTACAATTCGATGGCCACGCAATGGTTCGTCGTCTCCGACATCGGTCTGTCGACTTATACCGGCCAGGACGGGCTCAATGTCTTTGCCCGTTCGCTGGGCAGCGCCAAGCCGATCGCCGGCGCCGAATTGACGCTGGTTGCCAGGAACAATGAGGTTCTGGGCACGGCGACGTCGGATGCCGACGGCCATGCCGTCTTCAACCCCGGCCTGACGCGCGGTGACGGCGGCATGGTGCCGGCCGTGCTGATGGCCAAGCAGGGCGACAATGACTTCGTCTTCCTCGACATGGGCCGGGCCGGCTTCGACCTGTCCGACCGCGGCGTCACCGGGCGCGCGGCGCCTGGCGCCCTCGACGTCTATGCCTGGACCGAACGCGGCATCTACCGCGCCGGCGAGGATGTTCATGTGGCGGCACTTGCTCGCGACGGCGCCGCCAAGGCGGTCGAGAACCTGCCGTTGACCTTCATCTTCTCGCGCCCCGACGGCGTCGAGGACCGCCGCATCGTCAGCGACGGCGCCTCCGCCGGCGGCCATGCCGTCGACCTGCCGCTCGCACCCAACGCTATGCGCGGCACCTGGTCGGTGTCGATCTACACCGATCCCAAGCAGCCGGCGGTGGCCAGCCAGATGTTCCTGGTCGAGGATTTCGTGCCGGATCGCATCGAATTCGACATGAAGGCCGACAAGCAGGAAATCGCGCAGGGCGAAACCGCCAACATCGACATTGACGGCCGCTTCCTCTATGGCGCGCCGGCGGCAGGCCTGGCACTGGAAGGCGAGCTGACGCTGTCGACGTCGCGCGACTGGGACCGTTTCCAGGGTTTTTTCTTCGGCCTCGCCGACGAGCAGTCGGCCGAACCCACGGTCACCCCCCTCGCCGATCTGCCGGTGGTCGGCGATGACGGCAAGGTGACCTTCCCGGTCTCCGTCGACCAACTGCCCTCGACCACCAAGCTGGTCGACGCCAAGGTGACGGTCAGGATGCGCGAAACCGGTGGCCGCGCCATCGAGCGTTCGCTCAACATCGGCATCCGCCCGCAGGGCCATATGATCGGCATTCGTCCGGATTTCGCCGACAATGAAGTGCCGCAGGGCGGCACGGCCAAGTTCAGCCTGATCGCCGTCGATCCCGACGGCAAGCGGGAGGCGCTGAAAGGCGCGCAATGGACGCTGGTCAAGGTCGAACGCAATTACCAATGGTATCGCTCCAACAATTCCTGGAACTACGAGCCGGTCACCTTCACCAAGTCGATCGCCAACGGCCAGGTCGACCTCAACGCCGACGGCGACGCAACGGTCTCCGTGCCGGTCGACTGGGGCCAGTACCGGCTTGAGGTGGAGACATCGGATCCCGAGGGACCGGCGACCAGCTACGAGTTCGATGCCGGCTGGTATGTTTCGTCGACCACCACAGAAACGCCTGACGGTCTCGAGATCGCCCTCGACAAGGACAACTATGCCGCCGGCGAAGTGGCCAAGCTGAAAGTCTCGCCGCACTTTGCCGGCGAACTTCTCATCAACATCGGCTCCGACAAGCTGTTGAAGACCGTCACCGCGTTCGTGCCGGCCGGCGGCAGCACCGTCGATATTCCGGTCGGCGAGGACTGGGGCGCCGGCGCCTATGTCACGGCCACTCTGTTTAGGCCGGGCGATGCGCAGGAATCACGTATGCCGGCCCGCGCCATCGGCGTGAAATGGCTGAAGGTCGATCCGGGCTCGAAGAAGCTCGCTATTACCTTGACGCCGCCGGACAAGACGATGCCGCGCCAACAGCTGTCGATCCCGGTTTCAGTCGCCGGCGTGCAGCCGGGCAGCAACGCCTATGTCATGGTTGCCGCCGTCGATGTCGGCATCCTCAACCTGACCAACTACAAGGCGCCGGATCCGGAGAACTGGTTCTTCGGTCAGCGCATGCTGGGCATGGAAATCCGCGACATCTACGGTCGCCTGATCGACGGCTCGCTTGGCAACACCGGCAAGCTCAGGACCGGCGGCGACGGCGCCAACATGCAGGCGCAAGGCAGCCCGCCGACCGAAAAGCTGGTCGCCTTCTTCTCTGGTATCGTCGAGCTCGATGCCGACGGCAAGGCGCGGGTCGACTTCGACATCCCGCAGTTCAACGGCACCGTGCGCGTCATGGCCGTCGCCTGGACCAAAGATGCGGTCGGCCATGCCCAGTCCGATGTCATCGTGCGCGATCCCGTGGTGATCACCGCCGGCCTGCCGCGCTTCCTGGCGCCTGGTGACGCCGCCGTCATGCGCCTCGATGTCGCCGACACCGACGGTCCTGCCGGCGACTATGCGCTGTCAATCGAAACGACGGGCGACCTGTCGACGGGCGACAAGCCCCTGCCTCAGAAGCTGACGCTCGCCCAGGGCAAGCGCCAGACGCTGACTGTGCCGCTGATCGCGCAGACGGCGGGCAATGCCTCGCTCACCATCAAGCTCGCCCATGCCGACGGCACCAAGGTCGAGCAGACACTCTATGTGCCGGTGCGCCCGGCGCAATTGCCGGTCACCACCCGCCTGGTGGTCGACCTCAAGGGCAATGGCGGCGCGCTGCGCGTCGACAAGGAACTGCTGGCGGCAAGCCTGCTCCACGGCGCTTCCGTCAGCGTCGGCGTTTCGCAGGCAGCCGCCTTCGACGTGCCGTCGCTGCTGATGACGCTCGACCGCTACCCCTATGGTTGCGCCGAGCAGACCACCAGCCGCGCCATGCCGCTTCTCTACGTCAACGAGTTGGCATCCGGCATCGGCATGGCCAGCGATCCCGATATCCATGGCCGCATCCAGGACGCCATCTACAAGGTTCTGAGCTATCAGGCCTCGGGCGGCAGCTTCGGCCTGTGGGGTCCGGGCTCCGGCGATCTGTGGCTCGATGCCTATGTCACCGACTTCCTGACCAGGGCGCGCGAGCAGAAATACGACGTGCCGAGCCTGGCCATGAACCAGGCGCTGAGCAATCTGCAGAACTCGCTCGGCTACGACCAGAGCGTCCAGGACCGTGGCAGCGAGATCGCCTACGCCCTCTACGTTCTGGCCCGCAACAAGAAGGCCTCGATCGGCGACCTGCGCTACTACGCGGACACCCAGCTCGAAGCTTTCTCGAGCCCGATGGCCGTTGCCCAGCTGGCGGCGAGCCTGGCGCTCTACGGCGATACGCCACGTGCAGAAGCCACCTTCAAGACTGCCTTGCAGTTGGCAAAGTCCACCACCGACTACGACTACTACCGCTCCGACTACGGTTCGCGGCTGCGTGATGGCGCGGCGATGCTGGCGCTGGCGGCGGAATCCAAGCCGGCGCCGACGATCGTGCCGGAGCTGATCAAGCTGGTGACCAGGGAACGCGCCGAAGCCCGCCGGACCAGCACCCAGGACGAATCCTGGATGCTGCTGGCAGCCCGCGCGCTGAAGGAAGGCAATGATACGATCACGCTGACCGTCAATGGCGCGTCGCATTCCGGCGGCTACTCCAACCAGGTCGAAGGCTCTGACCTGGTTGACAGCCCGCTGACCATCGCCAACACCGGCAAGACCTCGCTGCAGGCCGTCGTCACCACGGTGGCGTCGCCGGTCCAGCCCTTGCCGGCCGGTGGCGACGGCTTCACCATCAGCCGCACCTACTACAAGCTTGATGGCACCGAAGCCAATGTCACCGAGGCGACGCAGAACGAACGCTATGTCGTCGTGCTCAAGGTCAACGAGCAGAACACATGGCCGTCGCGCCTGCTGGTCACCGACCTGTTGCCGGCCGGCTTCGAGATCGACAATCCCGGCCTGGTGTCCAGCGCCCAATTGACGAACTTCTCGTGGCTGGCGCAGACCGACGCGGCCCATCTCGAATTCCGCGACGACCGTTTCGTCGCGGCGTTCAACCCGGCCGACGGCGACCACGACCACAATTTGACCCTCGCCTATGTCGTACGCGCGGTGACACCGGGCACCTACGCGCATCCGGCGGCAACGGTGGAGGACATGTACCGGCCGCAATATTCGGCCCGCACCGCCACCGGCATGATGGAGATCAAGGCGCCGTAAGGCGCTGATGGTGACGGACGCGATGAGCAAAGTGCCCCCTCACCCGCCCTCCGCTTCGCTCGGTCGACCTCTCCCCGAGGGGAGAGGAGACGGCCAGCGCCGGCGCCAGTCTCTTCTCCCGTCGGGGAGAAGGTGGCCGCGACGCGACCGGATGAGGGGGCATCTTTACTAACATGAAGACGCTTCGCAAATTCGCTGTTGGAGCTGCAGGGTGCGCCGGCATCCTCGCCCTTTCCGCAGCCACCCTCTGGGAACTCGACCGCGCCTTCCCGCCCCCGCTGTCGGCCGAACTCACGGTCTCCACCGAAGTGCAGGATCGCGACGGCCAGTTGTTGCGTGCCTTCGCTACGCCGGACGGCTACTGGCGGCTGGAGACCCGTCTCGACCAGGTCGACAAGCAATTCGTAGACATGCTGGTCACCTACGAAGACAAGCGTTTTTGGGACCATGAAGGCGTCGACGTGCTGGCGCTGGCGCGTGCCGCCGGCCAGTTCGCCACCAGCGGCCACATCGTCTCCGGCGGCTCGACGCTGTCGATGCAGCTCGCCCGGCTGATCGAACCGCGCGAAAGCCGCAGCCTCGGCTCCAAGATCAAGCAGATGCTGCGCGCCATCCAGATCGAACGCCGGCTGTCCAAGCGCGAGATCCTCGAACGCTACCTGACGCTGGCGCCCTATGGCGGCAATCTGGAAGGCGTGCGCGCCGCCTCGCTCGCCTATTTCGGCAAGGAGCCGAAGCGGCTTACCGTTTCCGAATCCGCGCTGCTCGTCGCTCTGCCGCAACTGCCGGAAAAGCGCCGGCCCGACCGCAATTTGAAAATTGCCCACGGCGCCCGCGACCGGGTGCTGACCCGCATGGTCTCCTCCGGCCTGCTCGGCGAGCGCGAGGCCGCGCGCGCCGCGCTTGACGATGTGTCGGGCCTGCGCCGTACCCTGCCGGCGCTCGCCGCACATGCCGCCTATGCGATGTTGCCCAAGGCCGTGCCCGGCCAGCCCTTGCAACTGACGATCCGCAAGAGCGTCCAGGAAGGGCTGGAACAGGTGGCGAGGGACGCTGCCACCAAGCTTGGGCCTCGCCTGTCAGTGGCCATGGTGCTGGCCGACTCCCGCACTGGCGACATCCTCGGTGAAGTCGGATCGGCCAATTTCTTCGACGCCAGCCGCTCCGGCTGGATCGACATGACAAAGATCGTCCGCTCGCCCGGCTCGACGCTGAAGCCGTTCATCTACGGTCTTGCCTTCGAACAGGGACTGGTGGCGCAAGAAACGCTGATCGACGACAGCCCCGTCGATTTCTCCGGCTACCGGCCGAAGAATTTCGACATGGGCTACCAGGGCGATGTCAGCATCCGGCAAGCGCTGCAACTGTCGCTCAACGTGCCGGCAATCCGCGTGCTCGACGCGGTCGGACCAACGCGGCTGATGGCGCGCTTCCGCCAGGCCGGCGTCAGCCCCATACTGCCGGTCAACGAAGCGCCGGGCCTGGCCATCGGCCTTGGCGGTGTCGGCGTGACGCTGCGCGACCTCGTCCAGCTCTACACAGGGCTGGCCAATGGCGGCAAGACGCACACGCTGCATGACGGCACCGAGTCGGCCAATGCGGAGCGCACCAGCGCCACCATCCTCGACGGTCAGGCCAACTGGCAGATCATCGACATACTGTCGGGCGTCAAGCCGCCCGAGGGCGCCCTGCAGCGCGGCATCGCCTACAAGACCGGCACGTCCTACGGATACCGCGACGCCTGGTCGGTCGGCTTCGACGGCCGCTATGTGCTCGGTGTCTGGGTCGGCCGCCCCGACGCCGGCGCGGTGCCGGGCCTGTCCGGCTATGTCTCGGCCGCCCCCATCCTGTTCGAGGGTTTTGTTCGCTCGGGTCTGGCCACGGTGCCGTTGCCGGGCAAGCCGCCCGGCCTGTTCAGCCCCAGGCGCGAGGACCTGCCGGTGACGCTCGCCCGCTTTGGCGCCGGGTCGGACGGCCTGGTGCAGGCGATGGTGACCGAACCCGCACCGACCATCATCTTCCCGCCCGACGGCGCCCGGGTCGATCTCGGCACCAATTCAGTCGACGCCTCGCCGCTGGTGCTGAAGCTGCAAGGCGGCCGCGCGCCCTTCCGCTGGCTGGCCAACGGCAAGCCGCTGGTTGGCATCGATCGTCGCCGCACCGCGACCTGGCAGCCTGACGGCGCCGGCTATTCGACGCTGACCGTGATCGACGCCGCGGGGCGTGCCGCCAGCGTCAAGGTGTTCGTCGAATAGATCGCTGCAAGCGATTCATAGGCTTAGCTTTCCAAGGCCAGAGAATAGCAGGACACTTGCCCATGCCGGTTCCAAGGCGCCCCCCTCTGGCCTGCCGGCCATCTCCCCCTCAAGGGGGGAGATCGGATGTCCTTGCCGCTTTCGCCAATTGTCGATGGTGGAGCAGAACGCCAATGCTGCCAATCTCCCCCCTTGAGGGGGAGATGCCCGGCAGGGCAGAGGGGGGTGCCTCGCGAAGTCCTCGATTGTCGGCAGCCTCGGCGCTGGCTGCGGCAGCGCTCGTTTTAGCAATCACCCTCCCCACCTTCGCCGATGCCCTGCCCGCCGGCTTCGTCCGGCTCGCCGATGTCGACCCCTCGATCCGCCAGGACATCCGCTACGCCGGATCGGACAATTTTCTGCATCGCAAGGTGAACGGCTATGACGCGCCGGCCTGCATTCTCACCGAGCAGGCGGCAAAGGCACTCTCCGCGGTCCAGAAGGCGATCGCGGCGAAAGGCCTGACCCTGGTGGTGTTCGATTGCTATCGCCCTGCCCGCGCAGTCGCCGACATGGGCGAGTGGACGCGTGGGGGCGGCCTGCCCGATCCGCAATGGTATCCGAAAGTCAGGCGCAGCGAGCTGATCGCCAAGGGTTATGTCGGAGAACTATCGACCCATTCACGTGGCTCAACCGTCGACGTCGCCATCGCCCGAACGGACCGCAGGTCCAGCCCGAACCCGGCCTGCGGCGCCGGCGACGCCGACACACTCGATTTCGGCACTGGCTTCGACTGCTTCGACCCGATGAGCGAAACCGCCCACCGCGGCCTTGCCATTGAAGCGGCGGCAAACCGCAAGATGCTCGTCGACGCCATGCGCGCCGGCGGCTTCAAAAACTCTGCACGGGAATGGTGGCATTTCACGCTGACAAACGAACCGTTCGCCAGGCAGCGTTTCGACTTCCCCATCACCGCTGATTGAGGCCCAGGCCAAATTCCACACCTTGCCTGGGCACCGCCCATTGCTAGATAGGCTGAGTGGCCGGCAGAGATTCTTCCTGTGGGCGCGAGAGGAAAACATTTCTCCAAACGACGAAATGGCGTCGAATATTTTCTCCAAAGGGGCAAAAAAGGCAACATTGAATGCATCTAATCTCTACCAATTCGGTAGATTTGGCGCGGGTTCAACGGAGGCAGAAATGACCAAACCTCATTTCAGGAAGCTGCTCGGCGCACTGGTCGCCACATCTGTCCAGTTCGGTACGCTCGGTTTCGCGTTTGCCGACACCACCATTCTCAACGTGTCCTACGATCCGACACGCGAGCTCTACAAGGCCTATGACGAAGCTTTCATCGCCCACTGGAAGGCCGAGACCGGCGAGACGGTCACCGTTCAGCAATCGCATGGCGGATCGGGCGCCCAGGCCCGCGCCGTGATCGATGGCCTCGACGCCGACGTGGTGACGCTGGCACTCGAAGGCGACATCAACGCCATCGTCTCGAAATCGAAGAAGATCAATCCGGACTGGCGCACCAAATTCGAAAACAATTCAGCGCCTTACACCTCGACCATCATTTTCCTTGTGCGCAAGGGCAATCCCAAGGGGATCCACGACTGGAGCGACCTCGTCAAGGACGGCGTCCAGGTGATCACGCCCAACCCCAAGACCTCCGGCGGCGCACGCTGGAACTATCTCGCCGCATGGGCTTACGCCAATGCCAATGACGGCGGCGACGAGGCCAAGAACAAGGAATTCGTCGGCAAGCTCTACGCCAATGCCCCCGTGCTCGACACCGGTGCGCGCGGCTCGACCGTGACCTTCGCGCAAAAGGGCATCGGCGATGTGCTGATCGGCTGGGAAAACGATGCCTATCTGGCACTCGACGAATTCGGTGCCGACAATTTCGACATTGTCTACCCGCTGACATCGATCCTGGCCGAGCCGCCGGTGGCGATTGTCGACGCCAATGTCGACGCCAAAGGCACGCGCAAGGTCGCCGAAGCCTATCTGGGCTGGCTCTATTCCAAGGAAGCGCAGACGATCATCGCCAAGAACCACTATCGTCCGGCCAAGCCCGAACTCGTGGCTCCGGCGGATCTGCCCAAAACACCTGAAATCAAGCTGATCTCCATCGACGATCCGCTTTTTGGCGGCTGGAAGAAGGCACAGCCTTATCATTTCGGCGACGGTGGTATATTCGACCAGATCTACAAGCCGGCCCAGTGAGCTAAATCTAGATCAGGACGATATGACCATAGCACCCGCGCAGGCGGGGTGGCGGTTCAGACAGCCGAGTGTCATTCCGGGTTTCGGATTGACGCTCGGCTTCTCGCTTGCCTACCTCACCCTCATCATCCTCATCCCACTGTCGGGACTGATCTGGCGCTCGGCCGCCCTTGGCTGGCCCGAGTTCTGGGCGATCGCAACCGACCGCCGCACCATCAATGCGCTTGAGATCAGCTTCGGCACCGCCTTCGTCGCGGCTGGCGTCAACGTCGTCTTCGGCACGCTCGTCGCGTGGGTGCTGGTGCGCTACCGCTTTCCCGGCCGCCGCATCGTCGATGCCATGGTCGACCTGCCCTTCGCGCTGCCGACGGCGGTGGCTGGCATCGCGCTGACCACGCTTTATGCGCCGAACGGCTGGATCGGTAAATTGCTGATGCCGCTCGGCATCAAGGTCGCCTATACGCCGCTCGGCATCGTCATCGCGCTGATCTTCATCGGCCTGCCTTTCGTCGTGCGCACCGTGCAGCCGATCATGGAGGAGATCGACAAGGAGGTGGAGGAGGCCGCCGCCACGCTTGGCGCCAGCCGCTTCCAGATCATCACCCGCATCCTGTTTCCGGGCCTGGCGCCGGCCATCATCACCGGCTTTTCGCTGGCCTTCGCGCGCGGCGTCGGCGAATACGGCTCGGTCATCTTCATCGCCGGCAATTTGCCCTACAAATCCGAGATCGCGCCGCTTCTGATCGTCATCCGGCTGGAGGAGTACAATTATCCGGCGGCGACCGCGATCGCGGCGATCATGCTGTTCTTGTCGTTCCTGATGCTTTTGATCGTCAATCTCGCACAATCATGGAGCCGCAAGCGCTATGGCTGATCCCGAGATCAAATCCTACGCACCGCATCACGAGAGCCGCTCGCCGGCGGTCACCGAAAGCCGGCCGGCGCAGGCCGTCCTGATGGCAATCGTCTTCGCTTTCCTTGGCATCTTCCTGCTCCTGCCGCTGATCATCGTCTTCCACGAAGCACTGGCAAAAGGCGTCAGTGCCTATACGCAATCGCTGAGTGATGCCGACACGCGCTCGGCGATCCGGCTGACGCTGCTGGTGGCGGCGATCTCGGTGCCGCTCAACATCGTCTTCGGCATCTCCGCCGCCTGGGCGATCGCCAAGTTCGAGTTCAAGGGCAAGGCCTTCCTGACCACGCTGATCGACCTGCCTTTCTCGGTCTCGCCGGTCATATCGGGCCTCGTCTATGTGCTTTTGTTCGGCGCCCAGGGGCTGCTCGGCGGCTGGTTGAAAGCGCATGGCATCGTCATCCTGTTTGCCGTGCCGGGCATCGTGCTGGCCACCGTCTTCGTCACCTTCCCCTTCGTCGCCCGCGAGTTGATCCCGTTGATGCAGGAGCAGGGCAATGGCGACGAGGAGGCAGCACTTTCGCTTGGCGCCAATGGCTGGCAGACCTTCTGGTACGTGACCTTGCCCAACGTCAAATGGGGGCTGCTCTACGGCGTGCTCCTGTGCAATGCGCGTGCCATGGGCGAGTTTGGCGCGGTCTCGGTGGTGTCGGGCCACATACGCGGCCTGACCAACACCATGCCGCTGCATGTCGAAATCCTCTATAACGAGTACAACGCCGTCGGCGCCTTCGCCGTCGCTTCATTGCTTGCGGGCCTGGCGCTCGTCACGCTGGTCTTGAAAACACTTCTCGAGATGCGCTACGGCGCCGAGATCGCCGCGACGCGCGGACACTGACAGAGGGATTTGCATGGAAGTTCGCGTTGCCAACGTGCGCAAGGAGTTCGACCGGTTTCCGGCTCTCCACGACGTGTCGCTCGACATCAAGTCGGGCGAACTGATCGCGTTGCTCGGGCCGTCCGGCTCCGGCAAGACGACGCTGCTCAGGCTCATCGCCGGACTGGAGCGGCCGACGCGCGGAAATATCTTCTTCGGCGACGAGGACGCCTCGCACAAGTCGATCCAGGATCGCAATGTCGGCTTTGTCTTCCAGCACTATGCGCTGTTCCGGCACATGACGGTGGCCGACAATATCGGCTTCGGCCTGAAGGTCCGGCACGGGCCGTCGCGCCCGCCGGCGCAGGAGATCCGCCGCCGCGCCTCCGAGCTTCTCGACCTTGTCCAGCTTTCCGGGCTGGAGAAGCGGTATCCGGCGCAGCTTTCCGGCGGCCAGCGGCAACGCGTGGCGCTGGCGCGCGCCATGGCCATCGAACCCAAGGTGCTGCTGCTCGACGAACCGTTCGGCGCACTTGACGCGCAGGTGCGCCGGGAATTGCGCCGCTGGCTGCGCGAAATCCATGACGCCACCGGCCACACCACCGTCTTCGTCACCCACGACCAGGAAGAGGCGCTGGAGCTTGCCGACCGCGTCGTGGTGATGAGCCAGGGCCGCATCGAACAGGTCGGCACTGCCGACGATATCTACGACACGCCGAACTCGCCCTTCGTCTACGGCTTCATCGGTGAATCGAGCTCGCTTCCCGTCAAGGTCGAGAATGGCGAGATCTGGCTCGCCGACCGTCCGATCGGGATTGCCGCGCCCAACGAGCCCTCGGGCGACGCGACGCTCTACTTCCGCCCGCATGATATCGAACTGCTGGACGGCTGCAGCGGCTGTATCGCCGGCACGGTCGCTGCCAGCCGCCGCGTCGCCGGCACGCGCCGGGTCGAGCTCAAGATCGGTGGTGAGCGCCAGCGCGTCGAAATCGAACTGCCGGTCGATCACCCCGCGGCCCAGAAAAGCCGGGTGGCGTTCCGCCCCGGACGCTGGAAGCTTTTTCCGGCGGCTTGACCCTCTGGCCGAGCGCTATTGCAAGCAGGCGGATCTTGATCACGGGATAGTCGTCTTCAGGGGCAAGAGGCGCCTCCTTCGTCCACTGAGCGAGCAACGCGCCAAGGCCAGGTTTGCGGACCGGCTCGATGATCAGGCGGCCGCCTTCGCGACTGATCAGAACCTTATCGCCGGGCAACTCGAACTCGACAGAAATGCGCACCGCCTGGCTGCGGTTGTTGCGAAACAGTTTCGCCTCCTTCGGTGGCGGCGTTGTTGAATGACGATGCCGGGACATAAGGACACTCCTCGATGCAAGATGCAGGAAAACTCGGCAGACGACATCGGCCGACTATTGCACCAGGAACATCTTGGTTTGATACCGGTCGCTGCTTCATCCCGATCGACATCGGCTACCCTTTCACCAGGCCTTTCAACGATAGCACCAAGGTCATTGGATTCTTCGGGGAAGCCGCGAAGCCATAGTGCTCATAAAAGGCTTTCGCTTCATCCGATATGGCATGAACAAAAATACCACGAATGCCGAGGATCGTCGCGGCGTGACCTGCCCGTAAAACGGCGTCTTGCAGCAGCGCAGCGCCCACCCCCTTCCCTTGCCAGCCCGCGTCCACGGCGAGACGCCCGAGCACGACCATTGGAATGGGATCTGGCATGTTGCGACGAATGGCGCCGGGTGCCTGCGCGAGATCAAGCCCGCCCGAAGAGAGGCAGTAATAACCGACAACCCGCGCGTCTTCCGCCACCACATAGGTACGCGACGCGCCGCTGACCTGGTTGGCTCGCGCCCTCAGGCGAAGCCATTGGTCGAGACTTTCCGTCCCACTTTGGAAAAGGTCGAGATCATGGTTTTCGGCCAGAGGCGCGGGCGCCGATAGCATCATCCCTGCCACGGCCTGGGTACGTTCATAAGGCGTGCAAAACCTTCACCGCTTGGCGGCTCATCGAGGATGTCGAGATAGTGCCGGTAGCTCTCGGGATCCACCTTGATCAGTGCCTGGTCGAGCAGCGTGTCCTCGGCCGCACGATATGCAGCATCGATCATAAAGTCGGAACGGGTTTTCCCGCGTATTTTCGCAGCACGGTCGATCAGCGTGCGCACATCTTCCCGAATGCGCAGATTGACAGGCTTGGCGTGGGTCTCGGGTGTGGTCTTTGTCATGGCGGCGCTCCTTGTCACTCCCGTAGCACACCCGCATACACAATGTGTATCTATTTTGGCGAAGGTCAACGAATTGGAACGATCGGCGTGCACCGAGGCCAAGTCGCGCTTGAAAGAAAAAACTACGAACCCTCTGTTCCGGGGATAGGTTTTCTAGAAGCGATGCATTGATCCTCGGACCCATGCCTCGTCGCACACCATGTACCCCGGCTATGGTCCGACCATAAACGCATTGCATCGGAGCCTGTTTTCATGAAGCGATTTTTCCTCGGGCTTGCCACCGTCGCCGGCCTCTTCCTCGCATCCTCCCCGGCCTGGTCGGCGGACAAACTGCTCAACGCGTCCTATGATGTCGGCCGCGAGCTGTTCGTGCAGGTCAACAAGGCTTTCATCGCTCAGCATCCGGGCGTCACCGTCGACCAGTCGCATGCCGGCACTTCGGCGCAGGCGCGCGCTATCGCCGAGGGCCTTGGCGCCGACGTTGTTACTTTCAACCAGGTCATCGACATCGACTTCCTGGTCAAGAAGGGCCTCGTCTCGGCCGACTGGCAGAAGGATTTCCCCGACAACGCCTCGCCGTTCTATTCTCTGCCTTCGTTCCTTGTCCGTGCGGGCAACCCCAAGCACATCAAGGACTGGAACGATCTCGTGCGCGACGACGTGCAGGTGATCTTCCCCAACCCGAAAACCTCCGGCAATGCGCGCTACACCTATCTGGCGGCCACCGCCTACGCCAAGGAAGCCTTCAAGGGCGACGACGCCAAGGTGAAAGAGTTCATCACCAAGCTGTTCAACAACGTGCCGATCTTCGACACCGGCGGCCGCGCCGCAACCACCACCTTCGTGCAGCGCGAGATCGGTGATGTGCTGATCACCTTCGAGTCCGAGACGCGCGGCATCCGCAAGGAGTATGGCGACGACAAGTTCGAGCAGGTCACGCCGACGGTCAGCCTGCTGGCCGAATTCCCGATCGCGATCGTCGACAAGGTTGCCGACGAGCACGGCACACGCGATCTGGCCAAGACCTATCTCGACTTCCTCTACACGCCGGAGGGCCAGGACATCGCCGCCCGCAACGGCCTCAGAGCCCGCGACGCCGCTGTTGCGGCGAAATACAAGGCCGATTTCCCCGATATCCGGCTCCTGACGGTGGAAGACGTTTTCGGCGGCTGGGACAAAGTGCAGAAAGAGCATTTCGCCGCCGGCGGCCTGCTCGACCAGACCTACGGCAGCCGTTGAAGGCAGCGATGATCTCGGAGCAGAGCAGACGGAAAAGCCGGCGCCCTGCCGGCCTTTCCGTTTTGAACGCCGAAAACCTGGTTGTGAGCGGAATATCCGCGTTCTCAGTGCAAAACGTTAGAAAGAATCAACGCGTTTGTGCCTAACGTGCAATTTGGTGGCTGTTTCGCGAAACATCATCGCGCGGCGAGAACGTCATTATTTGCACACAAACAGTCGCCAGATGCGGGTGGTTGGGGCTTTTATGGGTTGATCTGGGCATGCTGACAAAAAAAGGCAAATACGGCCTCAAGGCCCTCGTGCATTTGTCTGGCCTGCCGGCCGGCCAATTGGCCTTCGTCAATGACATCGCTGTAGCGAACAACATCCCGAAGAAATTTCTCGATGCCATCCTGGGGGAGTTGCGCAATGCCGGCTTCGTCCAGAGCCGCAAGGGCAAGGAAGGCGGCTACCGCCTCGCCCGGCTGGCCTCCGAAATCAAGATCGGCCATGTCGTGCGCGTGCTTGACGGGCCGCTGGCGCCGATCCCTTGCGCCAGCCGCACGCAGTATCAACGCTGCGAGGATTGCGACGAGGCGACCTGCCAGGTCCGCCACATGATGCTGGAGGTGCGGCAGGCGATCGCCGAGGTGCTGGACAATCGCAGCCTCGCCGCCATGCGCGACGCCGACAATGATGATTTTCCGGTCGAGCTGACGTCGCAGATCTAAACCACCGACTCCAAGCTGACCGCACTCAGACAGACATGAGATCCTTCGATTGAAGAAGGGCTCTCCGAATCTCGCGTTACGAAGCTCGAAATCACGGAGAACCCCATGCAGTTTTGGCCTACCCGTTCACAATAGACGCAGCCTCGAATACATCGCGTGCGGACGTCGTACCCGCTACGTGCTCCGTACCCGCCACACCGAGGTCCATCCATCCTGCATTCACGGCCTCAAACATTTCTTCGGCAGGTCCGGAGCGACCCTTCGGGATGCCGAATTGCTCGAACGCTTCCGCCCATCCCTCACGCGGAATTGCAAAGGCTTTCACGTCGAGATTCAGGACTTCACCCAACTGCTCCGCGACCTCATCCGCCGTGACCATCGAACCAATCTCGACGATACGCTGCCCTGACCACGCTGGCCCGGCCAAAAGGGTTGCGACCTCCGCGCCGATGTCATTCGTCGCGACCATGGTCGATTTCCGGTTTGTCGGATTGTAGTAGACCGGCAGCGTTCCGCCCTGCGCGACCTGCAAGCCGTAAAGAAAGTTTTCGAAGAATCCACCCGCGCGTACAAATGCGGTTGGCGAGGTCAGGTCGCGAAAACCTTGCTCCAGAAGCGACAAGGCCGCGATCACCCCGTGCCCGCTGGTTCTGTTCGCACCCATCGACGAAAGCGCAACCACCCGCGGCGGCGCCGCCTTGGTGAGCGCCTCGACATAGTTGGCAATCACGCTCTTTGCTTCTTTGTAATCGGGCGACGGCGCCCAGACAGGGGGCAACATGACGAACGCGCCTTCGACGCCTTCGAGCGCTCGCTCGATGGCTGCCGAATCATTCCAATCGCCGTCTACCAGTTCCACGCCCTGGTTTGCCCAAGTGGCCGCCTTTTCACGATTGCGGACGAGCGCGCGTACCTCCTTGCCGTGCGCCAGCAGATGCTCTGCCGTTGCGCCGCCAACTTTTCCTGTGATTCCCATTACTAGGAACATGTGTTTTCTCCTGATGTTGAGGGACAGAGCTGCCCCTGTTGGTTCAATGGATGAGCGGCAGAATGGCCCGGACACGGGGATCGCGCAGATAGAGGCCGCCCCAGGTCATCGCGCCCAGAAGCAGGGAGATGATTTCCGGCGGCGACCCCACCTCACCGATGCGGAGATGGGCGCAGATGGCACCTCCCAAAAAGCCCGTCACCAGGATCGCGCCGGGGACGGCGGTGACCGGGATGGCGTAGAGGATGGCGCAGGCGAGGATGATCGGACCCACGACACGGGTCAGGTCCATCGCAAACCCGGTTTCCTGCAACATGCTCGCGATCTGCGCCGGCGCGAAAAGCTGAACAGCGGCATCTGCCGTCAGAGCGATGACGACAAACGCGCTCATTAACCGGCCGGCCCACACGGCGCGATGCAAGGTCATAGTTTCCGGTGTCTGATGCAGGTTCACAGTTTCGGACACTTGTCATTCTCCGATGGGGAGATCCCATATTCGAAGCTTACTGTGCCTCCCAGGTGTGATAAACACCCAGGAAATGAACCAACTGTTCTCTTTTCGGGAAACAATACCGGGCCACGAAAATGCAGAATCTCGAACCCATCCTCATTTTCACAACGGTAGCGGAAATGGGGAGCTTCACCCGCGCGGCCGATAGCCTGGGCATCCAAAAGGGGAGAGCCTCAACGGCGGTCCGGAAGCTGGAAGAAGTTGTGGGTGTCAGGCTTCTGCACCGGACGACGCGCAGCGTGCGGTTGACGGAGGACGGACGCGCATTTCATGCCCGTGCCCGCGATCTGCTTGCTGAAGTCGATGATCTGCACTCGATGTTCGCAGGCGACCGCGTGGCACTTCGCGGGCGTTTGCGGGTCGACCTTCCGACCGAAGTGGCGCGCACAACGATCGTGCCGGCCTTGCCGGATTTCATGGCGGCGCACCCCGAATTGGAGCTGGAGGTGTCGAGTACCGATCGGCAAGTCGATCTGGTTCAAGAGGGGTTCGATTGTGTATTGCGGCTTGGGCCCATTCGGGACGAGACCCTGATTGCCCGCCCGTTGGGCCTGTTGCGCATGGCCAACGCTGCCAGTCCCGCCTATCTGGCGCGCTATGGCGTGCCTCGATCGCTGGAAGATCTCCAGCGTCAGGAACATAGGACAATTCATTTTTCGACGATGCTGGGGGCGAAACCTTATGGATGGGAATATCCGGACGGCGACAGCTACGCGACGCTTCAGTTGCCAGGTGCTCTACACGTCAACAGCGCGCAGACCTACGAAGCCGCGGCCCTCGCCGGCCTTGGCCTGATCCAGGCGCCACTCTTGGGCATTGGCCGATACTTAGAGAGTGGAGCGCTTGTCGAGATCATACCCGATTTTCGTCGCCGGGCGCTCGCCGTGTCCCTCGTCGTCGCACATCGGAGCAATCTATCGCGCCGAGTCCGCGCGTTCATGAAATGGATCGAAGATGTGCTGACGCCATATATGGAATAGCGACACGAATATCTTCGTCCGGCCCTCGGAATCAACGTTTCTGAGGTCAGGTCTGCCGACCGGCGGTCCGGCGTCGCCGACGCCAGTTCGAGCGCGGACATGACCTTGCACGGCCCAACCCGACGCAGTAAAGCGGGGTTCGAAGAACGGGCTGGACCGATGAGGCTGTGGTGGTTAGCAAAATCCCGCAAGGCCGCCCGCAAGCTGCCATCGGCAGCCAGTTTCCGCACTGAAGTCATCGCCGACGTCTTCGTTCCGGAACGGGCGGAGGACGTGCGCTTCTTCAGCCGCAAGCTGGTTCACCCCGGCCGGCTTCGCCGCTTTTCCAACAAGGATCTCCGCGAAGGCCTGCTGTCCGTCTTCTATCTCCTGGTGGCAGCGGCACTGCCGGTGCGCTGGTGGGCGCCGATCTGCGGCCGCATATCAAGGTTTCGCCTCAAGCGCCATATGCGCAAGGAATTCCCGGCCTTCGCTGCCGCCACACGCGCGGTGCTTGGGGAGGGTATCGATGCACGCAAGCTGTTCGAGGGATTGCTGGCGGCGCGCCACCGCCGCCGCTTGCAGCTCGCCGCACATCTGGTGGCCGGCCGCTGGTCGCCGACGATCCGGTTGGAGGGGCTGGAGGGGCTGGAGGGGCTGCGGTCGGCCTTGCAGCGCGGCCACGGCGCCATCCTCTGGTGCGATCAGTTCACCGCCCAGACCATCATCGGCAAGCGCGCCTTGTACGAGGCCGGTATCGAAGCGCATCAGGTGAGCGTCAACACCCACGGTATTTCCGAATCGGCGTTTGGCTTGCGTTTCCTCAACCCGCCGCTGATCAATGTCGAAAACCGGTTCCTGAAAAGCCGGGTCGTCTTTGATCGCGACGACGCCTATCAGGTCACCATCCGCATCCAGAAAATCCTGAAGCAGAATGGCGTGGTGACGATGACCAATACCGTCCATGCCGGCACGACCTTCACCGAGGCAGCCATGGGCGAAAGCGGCTGGACGCATCTGGCCTCGGCGCCGGCGAATTTTGCCGCCAGGGGCAGAACCGCCCTGTTTGCCATGTCGACCTTCGAAGTGGTTCCCTTCGTCGAATACAGGGCCGTGCTCAGCCCCGAACTGACGCCGGAGGCATCTGTCACCCCGGCAACGGACATGGCCAGGGATGGCGCCAAGAACATGACTGTGCAGGCGCACTACATCCTGCTCAAGCGCGACCGCCTGCTGGAAGCGCTGAGGCTCTACCCCGAGCAGATGCTGACGTGGTCCCGCCGGCAGCGGCTGACCGAGGCCCAGGACAGCACCGGCATCGGAATGGATGAAGGCTCATGACCGGCGTATCAGGCGGACCGCGGCAGCGACGATCTCACCGACCGGGCGTGTGGCATCAAGTGTCAAGGCGCGCTCTTCCGCAGCCGGCGGCTCGAGGATGGCGAACTGGCTGTCGACCAGGCTCGCCGGCATGAAGTGGCCCTTGCGGTTGCCGACGCGGTGCCTGGCCGTGGCTGGGTCGATCTCCAGATAGAGGAAGACGAGCCCTGGGCAGAAGCCGCTCAGCCGGTCGCGGTAGCTGCGCTTCAGAGCCGAGCAGGCGGCAACCACCCCTTGTCCCTGCCCCACCGACGCCGCGACGCGTTCGCCGATCGCGTTGAGCCAGCCTTCGCGCAGTTGATCGGTGAGCGGCTCGCCGCTTGCCATGCGTGCGACATTTTCCGGCGGGTGCAGCCTGTCGCCCTCGATAAAGATAACGCCCAGCGCGGCCGCCAGTGCAATACCCACTGCCGACTTGCCGCAGCCGGCGACGCCCATCACCACGATGGCCGGAGGCACCGAGCCGGGAGCGCCCGTTGGCGCTTGTGCTGCCTTTTCGTCCACTGTCAGCGGCTTGCCGGCGCGCGGCCGTAGAGCAGCAGCATGGCGACGATGACGACACCGTAGATGATCTGCCGCCCGGCCTCCGGCATCTGCATGACCGACAGGATGGATTGCAGCAGCGTGATGAGGATGACACCGGCGACAGTGCCGAGATAGGAGCCGCGCCCGCCCAGGATCGAGGTGCCGCCAAGCACCACCGCGGCGATCGACGGCAGCAGATAAGCGTCACCCATCGACTGGGCCGCCTTGGAGGCATAGCCAGCCAGAAGCACGCCGCCGAAAGCCGAGAGCCCGCCGGAGACGGCGAAGGCGATCATCACCACGCGCCTTGTATCGATGCCGGAGAGATAGGCCGCGCGCTCGCGGTTGCCGATGCCGTAAACGGTGCGGCCGAAGCTGGTCCGCGTCAGCACGAACACCATCGCGGCCCCGATCAGCGCCCAGATGATGACCGCGTTGGGCACTCCCGGAATGGCGAAGCCGGTCGCCAGATAGCGCATCGCGCCCGTTGCCGAATCCTGCGGCGAGAAGCCGCCGGTGTAGACCACCATCAGCCCTTGCGCGACAGCGTTGGTGGCCAACGTGATGATCATCGAGGGGATGCGCAGATAGGCGACGCCGATGCCGTTTACGATGCCGATCAGCATGCCGCAGACGATGCCGAACGGGATGGCCAACGCCACGCCGACCGGGCCGTACGCCGCTGCAGCGCAGGCCATCATGGCGCCCGCCGCCACCGCCCAAGGCACCGACAGGTCGATCTGGCCGAGCAGGATGACCAACATCATGCCGGTCGCGATGACCCCGAGGAATGAAGCCACCTTGAGCTGCTGCAGAAGATATTCAGGCGACAGGAAGCTTCTGGAATAGAGGCTGCCCAGGAACAGCAAAAGTACGATGCAGGCAAAGGCCGTCAGCACCGCCGGGTCGGCGCGGCGGATGAATCTGGGCATGCGGCCGGCAATGCCGCCAAGCGTCGTTTCGCTCACAGGAACCACTCCAGCCGGTTGCGGATCCGAAACAGGGTGAAGGCGCCGAGGCTGACGGCGACCAGCAGGATAACGCCCTGAAACAGCGGCTGCCAGAGCGGATCGAAATCGAAGACGAACAACAGGTCGCCGATCGTACGGAAAGCCAGCGCGCCGAAGATGGCGCCGATGGCGCTGCCCTTGCCGCCGAACAGCGAGACACCGCCGAGCACCACGGCGGCGATCGAAAACAGCGTGTAGGAGTTGCCGCTGGCATAGGCCGCCTCACCCGTATAGGTGAAGAAGGTCAGGAACAGTCCGCCGATCGCCGCCAGCAGGCCAGCCAGCGTGTAGGCAGCGAACTTGCCGCGCCGGATCGGCACACCCGACATATAGGCCGCCGTCTCCGATGAGCCTGCCGCGTAAGCGGCGCGGCCGAGCACCGAGCGGCTGAACGGCACCCAGATCACCAGCACGATGGCCAGCAGCACGACGATACTTGCCGGCACCACGCCGAACACACGGCCGGTCAGCGCATCGGCCAGATCCTCATTGACCGAGCCGCCCGGAAATGGCCGCAGCAACAGGCCGATGCCGTAATAGACGGCGCCTGTGGCAATGGTGGCGACAATCGGCTGTAGCCGGCCATAGATGACGATGGCGCCATTGATGGCGCCGCACAGCAGCCCCACCGCCAGCACGGCGATGACGCCGAGCGTCGTCTGCATCGGCGTGCCGACCACCAGCCAAGAGGCCAGGCAGTTGGTCAAAAGGAAGATCATGCCGACGGACAGGTCGATGCCGGCCGTGATCACCACCAGCGTCTGCGCCATGGCGACGAAGGCGAGCAGCACGCCTTTGTTTGCCGCCGTCTGCACCACATTGGCGGTGAAGCCGGCCGGATGGTTCGAGGTGTAGATGACGAACATGACGATGAAGATGCCGAACGCCAGCAGCGTTCCGCGCTGCTCGGCCAGCCAGTAGCGCCAATCCTTCATGTGCCAATCTTTCACGCGCTTGCTCCCAGGCCCACCGGGCTGTCCTCGCCGTGGATGTTGAGCGCGCTTGATATCAGCGCCCGTTCGGTGATCTCGGCACCGACCAGCTCGCGCTTGACCGCCCCGTCATAGAGGACCAGCACACGGTCGCAGCAGCCGATCAGCTCGTCATAGTCAGTCGAGTAGAACAGGATCGCCGCACCCGCGTCGGCCAGTTTGCGCATCAGCTGGTACAGTTCCTGCTTGGTGCCGACGTCGATGCCGCGCGTCGGATCGTTGAGCAGGATGATGCGCGGCTGGCGCATCAGCCATTTGGCGATGACCACTTTCTGCTGGTTGCCGCCCGACAGCGCGCCGACCGGGATGTCGAGGCCCGCCGTCTTGATCGCCAAGAGGCCGACCATGTCGTCGATCAGCCGCTGCTCGGCGGCGCGGTCGATGATGCCGGCTTTCGACAGCCGGTCGAGCGCCGCGAAAGACAGGTTCTCGCGCACCGTCATCGGCAGCATCAGACCTTCGGTCTTGCGGTCCTCGGGAATGAGCGCCATGCCGATGCCGTCGTCGCGCGCAACGGATGGACTGGTGATCGACACAGGCTTGCCGTCGATCAGGATCTGGCCGCTGAGGCCGCGCAGCACGCCGAAGAAGGCGAGCAACAATTCGCGCTGGCCCTGGCCGTCGAGACCACCGAGGCCGACCACCTCGCCTGCCCTGACGGTCAGCGAGATGTCGTGCAGCCGGTCGGCCCATGAGAGCTTGCGGGCCTCGAGCCTGGGGGCCGCGGTGGCGGGCACGGCCGCCGGCTTGGGCGGAAAGATATGGCTGTATTCGCGGCCGATCATCAGTTCGACCACCTCATTGTCGCTCTTCGAGCCGGCCGGATAGCTGGCGACATTGCGGCCGTTGCGGAACACCGTGCACTGATCCGCCAGTTCGGCGATCTCGTTCATGCGGTGCGAGATGTAAAGCAGCGCCAGCCCTTCCGAGCGCAGCCGCTTGAGCACCGCGAAGATCTTCGAGACATCCGCGGCGGTCAGCGCGGAGGTCGCTTCGTCGAGGATGAGGATGCGCGGCTTACGTGCCAATGCCTTGGCGATCTCGACCATCTGCCGGCGGGACAATGGCAGGTCCTTGACCAGCGCCAGCGGGTGGATGTCGGCGGCGCCGGCACGAGCAAGTGCTTCTTCGGCGATGCGGCGCTGCGCCTTGCGGTCGATCATGCCGAAGCGTTTGGGCGGGTCGGAAATGACGATGTTGTCGGCAACGCTGAGCTCGGGGACCAGCGACAGTTCCTGGAAGATGCAGACGATGCCGGCCTTGTTGGCGGCACCCGGAGAAGCGAAGGTCGCCTCGCGCCCGTCCAGCGTCATGCGACCCTCATCGGGCGCCACGACACCTGCCATGACCTTGATCAGCGTCGACTTGCCGGCGCCGTTTTCGCCGAGAATGGCGTGGATGCTACCGGCTTCGACAACAAGCTCGGCCTTCTCCAGCGCGCGTACACCGCCATAGCGCTTGGATATGCCTTCCATCCGAAAGAGCGGAGCCGCACCGTCCATCGGCCCTCCCAGGGCGATTGTGTAATTGAGACAAGCGCCGCGGCTCAAGCCGCGGCGCCAGGTGACAGCCTGTGCTGATTTACTGGTTTTCCTTGGTCTGACCCATGATTTCCTGGGCGCTGAAATTGATGCCGCAGGTCGGGAAGGAATTGCCGACGAAGAAATTATCGGATTCCTTGGGGAAGTAATCCGTGCCTTCCTTCAAGTTCGGGTCTTCGGCGATCGCCAGCGGCAGCTTCACCTCTTGTGGCACCACCTCCCCTTCGAGTGCGGCGATCGCGGTCTTGATGGCGACGGCGACCTGAGCCGGACCCGAGCCTGCGGACGAGCACTTCAGCCCGTCGGCCGAATGCGCGGCGCAGAACTTGCGGAAGCCGTTCTCGGTCTCTCCGCCAAACGGCACGAACGGATGCTTGGCGTCGATCATCGCCTGCACGATGCCGGTGTCGCCGCCCTGCCCGGTGATGCCGTCGAACGGACCGTTGGTGGCGATCGCATCCGCGGTCACTTTCTGTGCCACGCCGTCATCCCATTTGCCGGCGACTTCGGTCACGTCCCACTTCTTGCCGGATGCATCGAAGACCTCGTGGATGCCGTTGTGACGATCGGTGTCGACGGAGGTGCCGGCGACGCCGCGCACTTCCAGGATCTTGCCGCCGTTCGATATCTTGGCTACCAGCCACTTTGCCCACAATTCGCCAAGGCCCTTCTGATCGACATTGACGTTGATGGCGTCCTTGGTGTCGAGAATGTTGTCGAAGGCGACCAGAACGATGCCCGCTTCCTTGGCGCGCTTGATGACCGGACCGAAGGCCGTCGGGTTCTGGGCGTCGGTGACGATGGCATCATAGCCGGAATCGATGAAATTGTTGATCGCTGAGATCTGTGCCGGCACGTCCTCGCCCGTCGAGACGACCTTGAATTCCTTGATCTTGGCTTTGACTTCAGGTTGTGCGGCGTAGGCCTTGGCCGTCTGCACCATCTGGATGCGCCAGGTGTTGGCGATATAACCATTGGCGAAGGCGATGCGGAACGGCCCTTCCTTCTTGGGATATTTGAAGAATTTGGTCTCCGCGCTCCACGGCGCGAAACAGTCCGCCTGAGCGGCAGGACCCGACACGATTTCGGGTCCGGCGGCCATGGCGGCCGAATTGAGCATGACGAATGCAGTGGCGGCAACGACGCCACCAACAAGTGACTTGATCATCGATAATCCTCCCGATTGCAGTTCTGATTGTCGTTTCGCAATGCGAATTTTTCGCGCGATGGACCGGCACCTCCCGCCTCGCCATGCGCTTCCTTGGCCGCCCGTGGTGGCCGACCCGGTTCCTCCCTTGTCGCCGCCAGCGGGGCGAAAACTATCATATTATCCATAATAAACAAGGATTAGTTGTCGCTTATGTATAATAAACAGGTACGACCTATCGTTCATGCACCTGCCTGGAGGAAATGGTAGCGCTACCAAATTGGCCTGTAAACCGGCATTCGCACAGTCGCCTCTGTGCGTTTCAACGCGCCGTGCTCTCGCGGCGCTTGAGCTCGAAACCGAGGTCGACGATCCGTTGCTCCGGTCTGTTGCCGGCAATCGCCGCCAGCGCCATGGCAACGGCACGCCGGCCGATCTCATAACGATGGGTGCGGATGCTGGTGACTGAAGGAAACGCCACCTGCATCATGTCGAGATCGTTGAAACCGACGATGCCGATCGTCTTCGGCACCGCGATCGAGGCGCGATGGCATTCGAACAAGACGCCGAGCGCGATATCGTCATTGTTGCAGAAGACGCCGTCGAGTGTCGGCACCTTGGCCAGCGCGTCGCGGAACATCTCGCGGCCAAGCGACACGCTGGACAGCACCGGCGTGGTGGTGACGAGGCGTGGGTCGAACAAGCCCGCGGCCTCCATCGCCGCGCGATAGCCGGCCAGGCGCCGCTGCGAACGCGGGTCCATGCGCGCGCCGATGAAGCCGATGCGGCGATAGCCGGCCTCGATCAGATGCTCGGTCGCCGCCCTGCCGCCATCGAGATGCGAGAAGCCGACCATCATGTCGACCGGATCGAGACCGGTTTCCATCACCTGCACCACCGGGCAGCCGGCGTTCTCCAGCAGTTTTCGCGAGGTCGGCGTCTGGTCGATGCCAGCGACGATCAGCGCGGCTGGCCGTTGCGAACCGAACACCTGCAGCAGCCGCTCTTCCTCGAGGCCGGAATAGTGGGTGTTGCCAAGCTGGATGCGGAACGGGCTGGCCGACAGGCTGTCATAGATGCCGCGCACCACCTCGGCGAAGACGTTGTTGGTAAGCGACGGCACCAGCACGCCGAACACTTCGGCGCGCGCCGAGGCCAGCGCCCGCGCATTCGGGTCCGGCACGTAACCGAGTTCGTCGACCGCGGCCTGGATCTGGCGGCGCAGCTCTTCGGACACACGCTCCGGCTCGCGCAGGGCGCGCGACACGGTGATGGCGCCGACACCGGCCTTGCGCGCGACATCTGCAATCGTCGGGCGGCCGCCACCCCGACGTGAGCGCGGCTTGATCACGGCCCCGCTCGCTCGGAAATACCGCCGGCAGGGCGCGGTCGCGATACGATCGTTATTGCTGTCGCCATCTCACCGGCCCTTTGCCGCCCCAACTTGCCTTCTGGCGTCGCGCGGCACCCGCCGGTTGTCAAGCCAAGGCACGTGCCGGGCTTACGTGCGTGTGAAGACCACCGACTTCCTTCAGGCCATCGCGGCGGTGCTGCGCCGTGCCCTCCAGAACAGCAGCCCGATCGCCAGAATGTTCAGTAGATTCCAGGCGATGCCGTTCAGGAAGGCAGCCGCATAGGAGCCGGTCAAATCATAGATCCAGCCCGACATCCAGCCGCCGATCGCCATGCCGAAAATTGTCGCCATCATGACGATGCCGATACGCTGCCCGGCCTCCTTGGCCGGCATGTAATCGCGCACGATGATCGCGTAGCAAGGCACGATGCCGCCTTGCGACAGGCCGAACACCAGCGACACCACATAAAGCGAGGCTAGCCCGTCGAACGGGATGTAGAACAGCAGCGACAGGCACTGCAGCACCGAGCCGATCATCAATGTCCACACGGCGCCGATGCGGTCGGCGAGGAAGCCGGACGCCAGCCGGCTGACGACGCCGCCCGCCATCATGATCGACAGCATGTCGGCGCCATGTGCGACGCCGTAGCCAAGGTCCATGCAATAGGCGACGATATGCACTTGCGGCATCGACATCGCCACGCAGCAGCCGAGCCCGGCGACGACCAGCAGCACCTGCAAGGCCGCCGGCGACAGCGAGATCGGCTGCACCGACCGGCTTCCGGGCGAACCCGCGACGGCCGCCGCCGGGGCACCGCGCCTCAGCATCAGCACCAGCGGCACCATTGTCACCAGGCAGAAGATGCCGATTGCCGCATAAGTGAAGCGCCAGCCCTCCGCCTTCATCATTGTTGGCATGATGGTCGGCCACAACGCCCCGGCGAGATAGTTGCCAGCCGCCGCCGCCGTGACCGCAACACCGCGACGGCGGTTGAACCAGTGCGAGATGTCGGCGATCAGCGGCCCGAAGATCACCGACGTGCCGACACCGATCAGCACTCCTTGGGCAAGCGTGAATTGCAGGATCGAGGTCGACAGCGCCGCGAGCAGCAGGCCGGCGGAAAGCGCAATCGAAGAGAGCAGCGCCGGGATCCAGTAACCCATCCGGTCGATGGCGCGGCCGACCAGCACGTTGCCGACGGCGAAACCGACCATGGTCGCAGTGTAAGGCATGGACGCCGCGGCGCGGTCGACGCCGAACTCGGCCTGCACGGCGGGCAGCACGACGACGACAGCCCACATGCCCACGGCGCCGATCGTCGCCAGCAGCATTGAGATGGCAAGCCGCATCCAGGCATAGGAGCTGTCGATGCCGGGGCCGGGCTGGATACTGTCGGTTCGGGTCAAGGCGTTTCCTGTCGGCGGTCTCGGAAAAACGGCTGCCGTTTGCGCCACTATCGGCGCATTCTCAGGCCGCAGCAGCGCCACAGCGGGCAAATCCGTGGCTCCAGAGCCAGGGCGGAACCGATGCCGATGTGCGGAGTTTCCCGGCAACCCACCCTGCAAGGAGTCCTGCGATGACCGCCACCAGGAAATGGTCGGCCGAGGTGACCGAGCACAGCAACGCGATGGATCTTGAGGATCACGTCTTCGAATCCGACGACGCCAGGAAGATCGCTGCCTCGCTGAAACGATCCGCCGAACACAGCCACAGGCGCAAGGCCGAGCCTTTTCAATCCGCCATGTCGATGCTGAATTTTTACATCAACCGCGCCGGCAAGAACTTGCCTGCCGCGCGCAAAAAAGTGCTTGAGGACGCCAAGGACGAACTGCGCAGCGCCTTCGGACGTGACAAGGACGATTAGCGCCGGCCGGTCAGGCCCTACCGGGCGCGGATGACGCCGTCTGTGTTGGCGAGCAGTTTGCGCACAGCATTGCGCGCCGCGTCAGGGCGCTGCAGGCGGATGTTCTTCTCGATCGCCTCGTGCAGCTTCTGCGCGTGGTTGAGATCGTCGATCTCCCGCGTCGTATAGGCAAAGAGATGATCGAAGGCGGATTCGATCAGTACGCCGAGCGGCACCAGCAGGTCGTTGCCCGAAGCCCGCAGGATGGCAAGATGGAAGCGCGTGTCGGCGCGGGTCCGCTCCTGCAGGCTCGTCGCCTCTCCCATCTCACGGCAGGCCAGGCTGATCCCGGCCATCTGCTCGTCGGTTCTTCGCATGGCTGCAAACGCGGTCGCTTCCGGCTCGATGATGTGGCGGAATTCCTGCACCGTCTTAAGGAACACTTCGCGATCCGGCGACGTCGCGTACCAGGCAAGCACATCGCGATCGAGCAGGTTCCAGCGTTCCTTCGGCTCGACCCAGCTGCCGATCTTGGGACGTGAGGCCAAAAGGCTCTTGGCCATCAGCATCTTGATGGCCTCGCGCACCGCCGAGCGGCTGACGCTGAAGGTCTCTGACCATTTCGCTTCATTGGGCAGGATGGTGCCGGGCGGATAGTCGCCGCGCACGATCCTGAGGCCGATTTCGCTGGCCAGCGAGGCGTGGACGCTGGAGCCTGGAATACGCGCGGCGTCCGCCCGGCGAACGCCGCCCGGACGGTCCCCCGAGGCCGCTTTCCCCAACGATTTTTCCTTGTTCGGCTTCGCGTCCCGCATGGGCTCCAGAAAGTCCGTATTAAGCAGGCTGTCAAGCGCGGCAAGCGGCTTGCACCGCAAAGCCGCCCGCTGTGCACAGATCAGCCTCGATTGCTTCGCGGATCAGTCCTGCTTAACGTATTTGCGCCAGCTATGCTCCGGGCGGAAGCCCAGTACGTCGCGCGCCTTGCGGTTCGACAGCAGCGTCTCGTATTCGCCGAGTTCGGCCTTGACCGGCACGCCGGGGTAGAACCGCTTCAAGAGTTCGGCAGTCGGCAGGTCGGATGATGTGTCGTCATTGGCCGCGTTGAACACCTGATAGCCGAGCCCGTCCTTCTCTACGGCGCGCAACGTGATCTGGCCAAGGTCGCGCGCGTCGACATAGCTCCAGGCGATGCGCTTGCGGAAGCCCGGATCGGCGAACCATTTCGGAAACAGCGAATATTCGTGCGGCTCGATGACATTGCCGATGCGCAGGGCATAGATGTCGGTGCCATTGCGCTGCGCAAATGCGCGCGCCGTCTTCTCGTTGACGACCTTGGACAAAGCATAGCTGTCCATCGGGTCGACATCATACTCCTCGTCGAGCGGGAAATATTTGGGATCGCGCGGCTCGTTGGCGAACACAAGTCCATAGGTCGTCTCGCTCGAGGCGATGATAACCTTGGGAATGCCGAGCTTCACCGCCGCCTCGATGATATTGTACGTGCCGAGCGCATTGATGCGGAACACCTCATTGTCGGTGGTGATCATGATGCGCGGGATGGCGGCGAAATGCACCACCGCATCGACCGGCTGCGGGCGCAGCGAGGGGTCGAATTCATGCAGGCCCATATAGCTCGACAGTGCGTTGAACACCTGCCCGCTGTCGGTGATGTCGGTGATCAGCGTGCGCACCTTGGGATTGTCGAGCGGCCTGGTGTCGATGTTGAGCACCTGGCAACCCTGCTCGACCAGATACTGGACGACATGGCGTCCGGCCTTGCCGCTGCCGCCGGTGAACATGATCCGCTTCGTCATTTTGCTCTCCACATCCTCAGGAATTTATGTGTATTGTCAGACAATATCGCCATCCGCAACCACCCACGCCTGCAAAACGGCAGCGCCTGACATCAATCATTGCAACAGGACTTGAAGACATGAACACGACTGCCGCGAGCGAAAAGATCGGCTTCATCGGGCTTGGGCTGATGGGCCACGGGATCGCCAAGAACATGGTCGACAAGGGCTACAGCCTGACTTTCCTCGGCCGCAAGAACCGCAAGCCGGCAGAAGACCTGCTTGGCCGCGGCGCCACGGAAGCATCGACCCCGCGTGATGTGGCGGCGGCATCGACAATCGTCTTCATCTGCGTCACCGGTTCGCGCGAGGTCGAAGCCATCATTCGCGGCCCGGGCGGCCTCAAGGAGGGTTTGAAGAAAGGTTCGGTCGTCGTCGACTGCTCGACCTCCGACCCGGTCTCGACCATTGCGCTTGCGGCTGAGCTCAATGCGCTCGGCATCGATTTTGTCGACGCACCGCTCAGCCGCACGCCGAAGGAAGCCTGGGAAGGCACGCTCGACGCCATGGTCGGCGCACCGGACGCCCTCTTTGCCAGGGTGAAACCGGTGATCGAAACCTGGGCCGGCCGCATCGTCCATATCGGCGACACCGGCGATGGCCATCGCATGAAGCTGCTCAACAATTTCATCTCGCTCGGCTACGCAGCGATCTATTCCGAGGCACTGGCGCTGGCTGAGAAGGTCGGCATCTCGCCGCCGCGCTTCGACAGCGTCATCCGCAATGGCCGCATGGATTGCGGTTTCTACCAGACCTTCATGCGCTGGACGCTGGAAGGTGACCGCGATGCGCACAAATTCACCATCGCCAATGCCTTCAAGGACCTGACCTATCTGGAATCGATGGCGGGTGCGGCCGGCATTGCCAACCCGCTCGGCAACGCTACCAAGAACTCCTTCGCCGGTGCCCATGCAACCGGCTCGGCCGAGCAATTCGTGCCGATGCTGGCGACGCATATCGCTGAGGTGAACGGTGTCGACCTGATGCCGATGAAGGATGGGAAGAAACAGACGATTTGAGATTGCCAAACGCAAGCGTGGATCACCGCCTCCAGCGCCCGATCCCTTCATCGGTATCCGCAAGCAGCTTGTGCACGGCGTTGCGCGCTGCGGCTGGGCGCTGCAGGCGGATGTTCTTTTCGATCGCCTCATGCAGCTTCTGAGCCTGGCGCTGATCGGCGACCTGTTGTGTCGTGAATGCGAAGAGATGGTCGAGCGCCGACTCGATCAGCACGCCGAGCGGCACCAGAAGATCGTTGCCGGAGGCGCGCAGAATGGCGAGATGAAAGCGTGTGTCGGCGCGGATACGCTCCTGCAGGCTCAAGGCCTCGCCCATCTCGCGGCAGGCCTGGCTGATTTCCGCCATTTGCTCGTCGCTGCGCCGCATGGCGGCAAAGGCCGATGCTTCCGGCTCGATGATATGACGAAACTCCTGCACGGTTCGCAGGAACGCCTCGCGGTCGGGCGCCGTCGCGTACCAGGCCAGCACGTCGCGGTCGAGCAGGTTCCAGCGCTCCTTCGGCTCGACCCAGCTGCCGATCTTGGGGCGTGAGGCCAACAGGCTCTTCGCCATCAGCATCTTGATGGCTTCGCGCACCGCCGAACGGCTGACATTGAAGATCTCTGCCCATTTGGACTCGTTGGGCAGGATGGTGCCAGGCGGATAGTCGCCACGCACGATCCGCAGGCCAATCTCGCCGGCCAGCGAGACATGGACGCTCGCTCCAGCAAAATGCGCGGCACCAGCCTTCCGCATGACAGCCGGGCCGTGGCTGGCTTGTGCCTTGGCCCGGTCGGCTCGCTTGCTTGATTTCTCGTCCGGCATCCACGTTCCAATGCGTCGACCGTCTGTCGTCCGGACTGGTCCGAACCGCACGGGCGCCGATTTCGTTGCCGAAAAATCCAGATCACGGGCGCTGCAAAGCCGGAGCCGGTTGCCCCAACCATTGCATCCGTTCGGGAATTATCGCTTCCGTTCAGGAATGACGGGGCACCCGCAACCGGGCGCCCCGAAATCGAGAACCTACTTCTGGATGCAGGTGTCGACCGTATCCTTGGTGCACTCGTCGAGGCCGGTGAACACCGGATCGGCGACCGCCTTGCCTTCGATCAGATCGATCATCACCGACGGTGCCTTGTAGCCCATTTCGAACGGCCGCTGACCGACCAGAGCCGTCACGAGGCCGTCACGAGCGATCGCCACTTCGTCGCCGATCGTGTCGGCGGCGCCGATGACGAAGTCGTTGCTGGCGATCCGGTCCTTGAGCGGCCCGAACAGGTCGCGATAGGGCTGCGGCGCGCCGAACAGCGGCCAGCCGCCCATGATGCCGAAGGCGTCCAGCTTGGGATTGGCGGCGAGGATGTCGGTCATCGCCTGCACGCCCTTGGCGCCATCGTCATTGGTGAACACCGGGCAGCCGGCGACTTCGGTCCAGCCACCTTCACCGGCAAGTGCGGCAAGGCCCTCCTTGCCCGACAGTGCGTCACGCATGCCTTGCGCACGGCGCAGGATGTTGTCAGCCGCAGGATTGCCCTCGATCGTGCAAATCGTGCCGCCATTCGGCTTGCCCTTCTTGATGTACTCGCCGATCTTCTTGCCCATCAGGTAATTGTCGGTACCGAGATAGGTCTTGCGAAGACCTGCGTCTTCCTTGCTGAGATCGGCATCGACCGTCATGATCGGGATCGTCGGATTGGCACTCTTGATCGTCTGCGCGATCAGCGGCGCGTTGGACGGCGAAATCGCCATCGCCACCGTGTCGGCCTTGCTCAGCATGTCCTGGACGATCTGCGCCTCGCCGGCTTCATCTGAAGTCGACGCCGGACCGGTGTAGAAGCATTCATACTCCGAGCTGGCGTTTTCCTTGTTCCATTTCTCGCAGCCCTGGTGGATGGCTTCGAAGAACGGATTGTCGAGACCTTTCACGACAATGACGAGCTGTTTCTTGGCCAAAGCCGGCCCGGCACCCAACGCCATGGCGGCGACGGCGGCGAGCAAAAGTGTCTTCCTCATGTCAGTCCTCCCTTGAAACAAACGGACACGGCGTGCCCGCCATACAGATCGACCGGATGCGTGATGACCGAGGGTCGTTTCGCGAGCGCTCGTATCGCCAGGACAGATCGATAAGCATTTCCAGATTCGGCTTCAGATCAGCTCACACACAGGTGGCGCCGGATCCTGGACCGTCAAACCTCCGCCGATTCCTGCCGGCGAACCGCCAGCGGGGATCGGCATAATCTCCTCCGACGCTTAGCTAATATCGGCTTGGCGCCAACGTCAATGCTATTTGTCCTACAAAACGGATTTTTAAAATAGTCCTGGCCCAATTCGTCCGACAATTGATTGACGTGCGCCGGCTTTTGCGTAAAAGAACGCTAACGCCGTCTTCGGGAGGAGCCGGGGAGAGCGAGGCCAAAGCAGCGCCGGCATCCACGCCGGGAACAGCGGCAGGTCGCAAATCACGGGGAGGCAAAGGCTGGTGGCGGTTCTCGAACTCACCAACATCTCAAGGCATTTCGGCGCCATCCAGGCTGTCAACGACGTTTCGCTGTCGATCGAGCCCGGACAGGTGGTCGGCCTCATGGGCGACAACGGCGCCGGCAAGTCGACGCTGGTCAAGATGATCGCCGGCAATTTCCGCCCCAGCCATGGCACCATGCACATGGACGGCAAGGAATTGATCCTGCACAAGCCGGCGGAAGCCCGCCAGCACGGCATCGAGATCGTCCACCAGGACCTTGCGCTCTGCAACAATCTGACCGCCGCCGCTAATGTCTATCTCGGCCGCGAACTGCGGCGCGGCGTTTGGCCGTTCCGCATCCTCGACTATGGCTCAATGTACAAGCGTGCCGGCCAGCTCTTCGCCGAATTGAAGTCCGAAACCCGTCCCCGCGACCTCGTCAAGCAGATGTCGGGTGGCCAGCGCCAGGCGGTGGCCATTGCCCGCACCATGCTGTCGCAGGCCAAGATCGTGCTGATGGACGAACCGACGGCGGCGATCTCGGTGCGCCAGGTCGCCGAAGTGCTGAACCTGATCCGCCATTTGCGCGATCAAGGCATCGCCGTCGTGCTGATCAGCCACCGCATGCCCGACGTCTTCACCGTCGCCGACCGCGTCATCGTCATGCGGCGCGGCCGCAAAGTCGCCGACAAGACGATTGCGTCGAGTTCGCCCGAGGAAGTCACCGGGCTGATCACCGGCGCCATCGAACAGGTTTGATTTCAACGAAATCCACCACGCACAGCAAATGAAGGTCGACGATGGCACTGACAATTGACCAGCCGATCGAGCACAAGCGGCAATCCCTGCCGGCAAGACTGTTTGCCAGCCAGACTTTCTGGGTGGTGATCTCCGTCATCCTTGCCTGCGTGTTCCTGTCGTTTGCCACCGACGCCTTCGCCACGTCGAAGAACCTCTACAACATCACCCGCAACATCACCTTCGTCGCCATCATCGCGCTTGGCATGACCTTCGTCATCATCACCGGCGGCATCGACCTGTCTGTCGGCTCGGTGCTGTGTCTGTCCTCGATGGTTCTGGCCGTCACAATGCATGCCGGCTATTCGATCGAGGTCGGTATCCTGGCCTCCATTGCCACCGCGCTCGCCATCGGCGCCTTCAACGGCATATTGATCGCCTATCTCGGCTTTCCACCGTTCGTGGTGACACTCGGCATGCTGTCGATCGCCCGAAGCCTCGCCATGGTCGCCTCCAACAACACCGTCGTCTTCCAGTTCGGGCCGGACCACGCCAAGCTTCTGGCACTGGGCGGCGGCGCCTGGGTGTTCGGCATCGCCAACCCGGTGCTCTACATGATCCTTCTGGCGCTGATCACCGGCTTCATCCTGCGCTGGACGAAGTTCGGCCGCCACATCTTCGCCATTGGCGGCAACGAGCACGCGGCGACGCTGACCGGCGTTCCGGTGCGCCAGATCAAGGTTGCCGTCTACATGATCTCGGCGCTGTCGGCGGGCATTGCCGGCATCATCCAGACCGGCTGGCTGGGTGCCGTCACCACCAATCTCGGCACCGGAATGGAACTGCAGGTGATCGCCGCCACCGTCATCGGCGGCGCCAATCTGGCCGGCGGCGTCGGCACCGCCTTCGGCGCCATCGTCGGCGCGGCCCTGATCGAGGTGATCCGCAACAGTCTCGGCCTGCTCGGCATCAATGCCTTCTGGCAAGGCGTCTTCATCGGCGGCGCCATCCTGCTGGCGGTGCTGTTCGACCGCATCCGCAACTTCCGCCGCAGCGACTAAGCCGACGGTTGATGGCCAACTCCCTGTTCAGCCTCGAGGGGCGGGTGGCGCTGGTAACTGGCTCCGGTCAAGGCATCGGTTTTGCCCTGGCGAAGGGCCTCGCCGGACACGGTGCAAGCGTGGTGCTGAACGGTCGCGACACCGCTAGGATCGGCGGTGCCGTCGAAAAGCTGCGCAATGCCGGCTTCAAGGCGCATGCCTCGGTATTCGACGTCACCGATTTTCAGGCGGTCAACGAGGACATTGCCCGCATCGAGGCCGAGATCGGCGCCATCGACATCCTCATCAACAATGCCGGCATACAATTCCGCGCCCCACTCGAGGACTTTCCCGAGGAGCAATGGGAGCGGCTGTTCAAGACCAATGTGTCGGGCGCCTTCCATGCCGGCAAGGCGGTCGCCCGCCACATGATCCCGCGCGGCAAGGGCAAGATCATCAACATCGGTTCGGTGCAGAGCGAACTGGCAAGGCCGAACATCGCGCCCTACACCGCAACCAAGGGCGCGATCCGCAACCTGACCCGGGGCATGTGCGCCGACTGGGCGAGATACGGCCTGCAGATCAATGCGATCGCGCCCGGCTATTTCCGCACCGAGATGAACCAGGCGCTGGTCGACAATCCGGAATTTTCCGGCTGGCTGGAAAAGCGCACGCCGGCCGGGCGCTGGGGCAATGTCGACGAGCTGATCGGCGCCGCCGTGTTCCTTGCCTCCGACGCCTCGTCCTTCGTCAACGGCCATACGCTGTATGTCGATGG
Source organism: Mesorhizobium sp. CO1-1-8 (assembly GCF_020164875.1). Taxonomy (NCBI): domain Bacteria; kingdom Pseudomonadati; phylum Pseudomonadota; class Alphaproteobacteria; order Hyphomicrobiales; family Phyllobacteriaceae; genus Mesorhizobium; species Mesorhizobium sp. CO1-1-8. The sequence goes on from NZ_JAIUGZ010000005.1 coordinate 456,220, forward strand.
CGGCATGACGGCTTCGGTTTGAGGCGGCAATTCTCCCACCGCTATTCGTTCCAGTGCCTATCGCTCAGTCTGAAAATCCGGCCGCACTGGCCGTCATTCGCCTTCGCCGCCCCCGCGCGTCTTGACGCGGCCCTGAACTCGGCCGCACAATCCTTGTTGCAGACGAAGGGAGGCCAGTCGTCTGCGGGAGGATATACCATGACGGAAGCGATCAGGCTCTACTGGGGCCGGTTCGGACATGTTTCTATCCTGAATGTCGCAAGCGACTTCGTCACCCATGCCCATGTCGAGGCCCATCTGATCATCTGGCTGGAAGGTACGGCCGGCGAAATGACCATCGGCCGCGAGACCGTGCGGCTTGGACCTGGAACGGCCGCCGGCATCAACTCCTTCCAGCCGCACAGCCATGTTCTGTCGCAAAACGGGACGCCCGGTCTGTTTCTGGCCTTCTACATCGATCCCGACTGGGCGCGGCGCCGCCGCGACCTGCCTTCGTCGGCGCCGCTGTTTTCACGAGCCGCGATCACGCTGGAACCGTGGCTGCATCAGGCCGCCGCCAATCTGCTCGACCACCTCAGCGACAATGAGAGCGTCGACGATATCGCCAACTACGAGATCGAGCGTTTCATCGATAGCGTGCTCGACGCAGCCGACGCCTCGGCACCGCAGGAGACCCGTGTCCGCATCAACACCATGCAGGATTTTCGTGTCCGCAAGGCAATCCAGCTGATGAAGGCCAATGTCTGCGAGCGCATCTGCTTCGACGACGTGGCGCGCAGCGTCGGCCTGTCGCGACCGCATTTCTTCGCTTTGTTCAAGGAACAGACCAATCTGACGCCCAATGTCTACTGGAACACGCTGCGCATGGAGGAAGCGGTGCGGCAGCTGCAATGGTCGCAGGAACCGCTGATCTCGGTAGCCTGCAATCTCGGCTTCACCACGCAGGGCAATTTCTCGCGCTTCTTCCGCGATCATGTCGGCGTGCCGCCGACGGTCTACCGCGAGGCCGCGCGGGCGATCGCCTGAACCAACCGCCCGCCGCCAAGCTTCAGCATCAGCCGATATTAATCCCTGGTTCTAGATTAGAATGACGTTACCATCAAAAGAGGTCTCGTCGAATGCCTCGCGCGTCCAGCCAAGAGTTTGAGGTACAGACTGAAGTCGCCCTCTTCGAAATCTAGGCCGCCATGACCGGAGGCACGGTGATAATGCACGAACAACTTTGAGTGTATCGTCCGGCAGATCAAGGTTCACAAATACTACTGGTACCCCTGTCTTTTTCGCAACTACCTCGCTCAGATCCTCAGCTGGCGAGTTGCTAGAAGGAATGGCAGTTGCATCGAGATCGGGCAAGAGGTGGGCCATGCGTGTAACCGATGCGGAGCGCGACCAAGACAAGAACCGTCCGGCTGGGCCTTCTGGCCTACCGGACTGCGAGGCCCTCTTCTCGGCGAGGATAAGCGACAGTTCGCTCTGCAACATCTCCAAGACGGCCGCCTGACTGGCTTGCCGGACCGACAGATGCGCTGCGAAACCATAAGCGATATTCGAGCCGTTCTGATCGGCCGAAATGGCGGCGATGACTGGCACGCCCAGGTCGTTCGTAATATCCAGGAGCCAGGTGCGTCGTTGCCGCCGCTCTAGCCAATGTCGGAGATCCGGATGGGTCGGTTCATCAAGCGTTCTGAGCGACACCGGAGGACGTCTTATGCGCCCGTACCACCAGATAGCGACTGCATCTCGTTCCACAAGTTCCAGCAACGCGGTGACCTGGGCAGTGGAGCGGTCAGTGCCGGCGGCAAGACCATTGCTATCTGTCGGTCCCTCACCGAGCACGACGTTGACGATTGGCACGAATACGTCTGGGCCAGCGCGATTTGGCTTCGCCAAGCACCAGTTGGTGCAGTTGGAGACACGTTCCGTGACGACCGACCATGCGCGCGGTGAGATCAATTCACCTGGATTGGGACCATCTCGGAGCTGAATGTCCGAAAACTGCCAAAAATGGTTGGGCGCGATGGAGCTTCCTGGCAGATCGATTGCACGCGCCTCAATAATCTGGAGAGCGTCGATTTGAGAAGCAGCCGTACGCTCCGCCATTTCGCCGAGACAAGATGCCAGCGCATTCTCGCGTGTCAGACCCCGTCCCGAGCCGAGTATCTCGGCTTTGCCAGCGCGCTCCCGTGCAGCGACGATGAACTCCGCAGGAGCATCGGTATGGGTCAGATGAAGTAAATCAAAATTTCCGTTCACCGGGTCAGACGCCCTCTTTGTGTCGACAGCCTTATGTGTTAGGGTCCCCTAATTACTCTGAGCCATTCATTCTGGACTTACGGAAGCTTGAAAGCTTACCAGGAGGTATGAGATGCGGCTTCGGACCATTCCTACCGTGAAGAGAAGAAGTGAGGACGACGGCGGCTCGCTCACTTTTGCAACAGACCCAGAGGCGTGTCTAAACGTAGGAAAATTGATATATAAAGCGGCCACTGATCAAGTTGAATTTCAGAATTTTGTCACGGATCCAATAGCGGCCTTGAAGGATACCGGTATAGACCCGTCGCAATTGGCTCAACTGCAGATCAAGGTAGTTCGTGACGATTTGTCTACGGTACACATCGTGATACCGGTGGTAAATGAGCACAAAGGCAATCTAGATATTTATCTTCAGGAGTTGGGTTTCGTGACGATTATGGGGTGTAGGTAGCAGTCTCGGAAGCGGGCATCCGGTGATCTCTGAAATGAGGTTGGCCAAGCAAGTCAGAAACTCCTCGCGCCTGTGCCGATCAGACACGAGAGTGATTTGATCCAACCACTGCATCGCTGCGACCGGGCTAAAGCATCCGCCTTCCCAACGAGTTTCAACTATTTTCAGGAATGCAATCGCGGATGCATGAGCTTCGGCGTGGCGAGCACTCTTGGTCAGCGCGAACGCATTCCATGCCAGCGGCTCGGCCAGTCCGAATGACCAGAGGGCTGAGCCATGATCGAGGGCTCGTTCATAAGCTCCGGCCATGGCAAATGCTTGAAGTCCGAAGAAGTGGAAAAAGTCTGGCGTCGCAGGGTGAAGGTGAAACGCCCTCTCTGCATACGTAACAGCCGCATTGCCGTCACCATAGCAGGCGAGCCCCTCGGAAGCGGATATCAGAACGGCGGGGTCATAGGGGTCAAGCTCGACGGCGCGCCTGAATTCCTTTTCTCCCTGCGTGTAGAGTCCCATACGGTAATAAGCCCATCCTAGAACGCCACGGTTCCTGGCGTCCCACGGATCGATCGCCACTGCATTCTTGGCCAATGCGAGTGCTCCGCTGAACGAAAATGAGGTGACTTCGCTGCTAGGGTTTGCCATTGGCTGACAAAGTTGAATGGAAGCGAGCGCTGCGATAGGACGAGAAAATCCAGGATCCAAGGCGGCGGCTCGATGCAACATAGAGACAGCGCCGGCAAGATCATGCGAACGAAAGCTTTCGGTTAATCGGTCGGCGTCCAACCATATGCTGTAAGCGTCATCTAACGTCTTTCCGGCTTGTCGATGGTCGGTTGCGATTGCGTATTCAACGTGACTGACAATCCGATCCAGATCTGCCAGCGACGCTGCAACAATGCCGAGGTTTTCATTGTCCATCCGCTCCGATAGCAGATGCATCCGATCGATGTTCCTGCTCAGCCTGAAGGAAGCCTGCAGTCGCCTTTCGTCTACCCACATATTCATCGTGAGCGCGTAAGTCGCATCGAGGCGTTCCCCGGGCTGCGTTGGGAGCAACAATGCAAGACTGTGCGATCGTCCCAATGCACCCACCAGCTCTTCAAACAGGAAACCGGCGAGCCCGTTGGTTAGTTCCGGCGGCCCTACTGGTGGCCTGGCAACCAACACGACGGAAGGCAGCCGCCGGCAGGTCAATGACCCGCCTGATGCTTGTCGGTTCGCGGCTTCGCGCTGAGGACTCTGCGCGGCTTCGGCGAGCCGCCGTAGAGCCAATGGAGGTTCGGAATCAAGATCACGTCTAAATGCCTCGCGGCATGCCTCATAGCGTCGAAGTGCTGCGGATGTATTGCCTTTGTCTAGCGCCCAACCAATCAAAGCCGAGTGAGCAGCCTCGTTTGTTGGCTCAATTCGAATGAGATAATCCGCCAGTTTGTGAAGGTCCGGCTCGCATCCTGTTCGAACAGCGACCGCAAGAGCCACACCAGCAGAACGCACGAAAATTTCAGTTATGTGCATCCGCTCAATGCTCAACCAAGCGTCGAATTCGGGGGCAGGAGAAAGCAGGCCTTCCAAGAGTCCACCATCCCAATGGTCCGCCGCAAAGAGGATTGCTTCGGGGTTCCCTTGGGCCAACATCTGTTCGACTATCCGCACATCGACGCGGAGTTCCCCCAGATCGATTCCAATCGTGTCTCTTGTGGCTCGAAGGAGCTGTTTGGCTCTTTCTCCGAAGGTGCGTCTGAGGTCGGCCAAGGTTTGGCGAAGCGAGTCGCGCGCTTGTTCGTCACCTCTGCCACTCCATAGGAATCCGCAGATTTTCTCTCGCGTAGCTTGCCCATCGCGCTGAAGCGCTAGAAAAGCGAGTAAGCAGACAGACCTTCGGGATTTTGGAGTCAGGTCGCGCCCGTCGCAATCGTGCAAGGCAACTCTGCCCAGCAACTTTAGGTACGGCCGCGTGTCTGGTTCAGCTGCTCCGACCATAGGTCACGACGCCTCACATCGTGTAATTTAGATCACTATCACGTATCACGTCTTGGGTCTTTAGTCCTTTTCCAGCAGCCACCGCCCGCGAAATGATTTTCCGGTTTCGAGTTTTCACGATCACGGCTTCATTTTTTCACGGAAGGCACCGGACCCGCCCGTAACCTCCATGCAGTTTCTCAATCACGAGAGACTAACAAAAGGAGGATGATATGTTGTACTTTGCTTCCAACCAGACGACTCGCACCACTCGTACGGTTTTGCTTCTAGTGTTCGGCCTTCTGGCGAATTCAATCGTGAGCGAAGCTGCCTACTCGAATACCGCCCCCTTCGTCGTTCACAGTCTACGTGCCGACAATGGCGACTTCGATACTTGGGGTGACTCAGCGCTTCGAGATTCATTCGTCGCTAAAGGCATGGTGGACCCTTTCCACGTCGGGACCATCGGGAACACCAGCGCCGAGCCGACGTCCAAGTGTCTCGGGGTGAGCCCACGAATGTATGACCCTGTCGGCACCAACTGCCGAAACTGAGGGCCCGAAAAGGGGCGGCCTAAAGCACCGCCCCTTTTCTAGCCAGGTGGATGCGCAGCGAGAGGCAGCTTGGCGCAAAACAGACCCAGCATCCCACAATTGCTGCTGGCAACGGCGCAATCAAAGGCTTCATGCATCTTGAAGTGTGGCAAAGAAGGAAATCCGGAGGTCGACCCTTTTTCAGACTCCTTGATAGGCGCTCAAGACGCATTGATAAGCGCCGCTGAAATGGCCGCCCTACCCTTGCACCGGATCGCTTTTGCAAGGGAACATTTGAATGGCCAAAGTCACCATTTCCAGCGTCATCGACGCGCCGGTCGAAAAGGTTTGGGCGCGCATACGCGACTTCAACGGGCTGCCGGGCTGGCATCCGCGCATGGTGGAAAGCCACATTGAAGACGGCAAGGATGCCACCACGATTGGCTGCGTGCGCAATTTCCAGCTCGCCAGCGGCCCCCGCCTGCGCGAAAAGCTGCTCGACTTTTCCGACCAGAATTTCCTGGTCAGCTATTCCATCCTGGAGACGCCGCAGCCGCTGACCAACCACAAGGCGACCCTGCAGCTGCGGCGCGTCACCGATGGCGACCGCACCTACGCCGAATGGACCGCCAGCTTCGACGCCGCGCCCGAGGAGGCAGACAAGCTGGCCGAGGGCATGGGCGCCAATGTCTTTCAGGGCGGCTTCAACGCCCTGAAAAGCCATTTCGCCGGCCAGAGCTGACAGGAGCCAAACCATGGCGCTGGCACTGCAGACTTTTGCGACGGTGAAAGACGCGAACGCGGCCCTGAAAACCCAGGGCACACGCTACCTCGGTGGCGGCACGCTGGTCGTCCGCGCGGCCAATGAAGGCGACGTCTCGGTTTCCGGCCTTATCAGGTCGACCGAGCCGTCCCTGTCCACCATCGCCGTTGCCGGCGATAAAGTCCGCATCGGCGCTTCGGTGACCATGGCGGCGATCGCCGGCCATCCGGAGCTTGGCACGCTCGCCAAGGCCGCCCGCGCCGTCGGTGGTCCGGCCATCCGCAACATGGCGACCGTCGGCGGCAATCTTTTTGCCCCGGCCCCCTATGGCGATTTCGCCGTTGCCCTGTTGGCGCTCGATGCGACGGTCAGCACCGATGGCGGCGAAACACCGATCGAGACTTTCCTGGCCAATCGGGACGGCAGCCGCGCCGTCGTCACTTCCGTGAGCTTCACGCTTCCGAAGGCCGACAGTTTCCGCTTCCTGAAAGTGTCGAGGGTCAAGCCCAAGGGCGTCTCTGTGCTCAGCATAGCCGGTGCTCTGGAACTGTCGTCGGATGGCATCGTGACCTCGGCGCGGATCGCGCTCGGCTGCATGGCGGATCGGCCAATGCGCGCCAGGGCGGCAGAAAAAGCGCTGATCGGCCGAACGCTGACCGCTGACGGCATCGCGCCCGCCTTGGCCGCGGCCGGCGATGGCACCGCGCCCATTACCGACCCGATCGCCAGCACCTGGTATCGCGCCGAAGTCCTGCCGGTTCATCTCGGCCGGCTGCTGCTCGCATAATTTCGTTCGGGGGCGCGCGTCTGTCCGCTGGTTCGGGCAGGCGCGCTGGGAGGAAAACATGGCAAAGGTTCCGGTTCAATTCACGCTCAACGGCTCGGAAAAGGCCGAATTCATCGACAGCGGCACGACGTTGCTGCACGCCTTGCGCGACAAGATCGGCGACACCTCGCCGAAAGGCGGCTGCCATCAAGGCACCTGCGGCGCCTGTTCGGTCATCATAGACGGCGAACTCAGGCTCTCCTGCCTGACGCTTGCCGAAACCTGCAATGGCGCCGTCATCAGCACCACGTCAGGGCTTTCCGAGGCTGGCGTCTTGCATCCGCTGCAGCGCGCCTTCCTCGACACCTTCGCCACGCAATGCGGCTTCTGCACGCCGGGCATGATCATGGCGGCCAAGGTGCTGCTCGACCACACGCCCAACCCCAGCCGCGACGAGGTGGTCGAGGCGCTGTCGGGCAACATCTGCCGCTGCACCGGTTACGAGCCGATCATCCAGGCGGTGCTGACCGCCGCGCGGTCCAACTCTCAGAACGCGGCTTGAGGTTACAAAACATGGAACTGCGCAAGAGCTACTTCGCCGATGTCCGCAAGGATGATCTGCACGAGATCGGCCAGCCCCGGCCGCGCTCGGATTCACCCGGCCATGTCACCGGCAAGACCGCCTTTTTCGCCGACCGCAATTTCCCCGGCATGCTGCATCTGAAGATGGTGCGCAGCCCGCATCACCATGCCCGCATCCGCTCGATCGACACCTCCGAGGCGGAAAAGCATCCGGGCGTGGTGAAGATTCTGACCGCCAAGGACGTGCCGCACAATGTCTACACCATCCTGATCCTGATCCAGGTCGGGCCGGAGGACGAAACCGTGCTGGCCGACGGCAAGGTGCGCTGGAAGGGCGAGGCCGTGGTGGCGGTGCTGGCCGAAACCGAGCGCGCGGCGCAAGAGGCGGCCGCCAAGGTCAAGGTCGACTATGAATTGCTGCCGGCCGTGTTCGACATGGAGGAGGCGCTGAAGCCCGGCGCGCCGCTGGTCAACGAATATCACGGCCAGAATTACTACCTGTACGACAGCGGCGAGTGCCGCAAGGTGCGCTTCGGCGATGTCGAGGCGGGCTTCGCCGGCGCCGACCACATCTTGGAGGAGAGCTACCAGTCCTCGCCGATCGAACACGCGCCCACGGAGACCACCGGCTGTGTGGTGGCGCCCGAAGGCAATGACCGCTTCACCTGCTACACCAACACGCAGGCGATGTTCTTCACGCTCGACAACACCTCGATCATCCTGCAGATGCCGGGCAGCAAATTGCATTTCGTCGGCGGCACCGTCGGCGGCGGTTTTGGCGGCAAGGTCGACGTCATCGTCGAGCCGATCGCCATCCTCGGCGCAAAATTAACAGGACGACCAGTCTGTTTTATCTACAGCCGCGAGGAGGAGATGCAGATCTCGTCGCCGCGAGCGGCCGAAAAGGTCGTCATCAAGGACGGCGTCATGAAAGATGGCCGCATCGTCGCGCGCAAGGTCACCGGCTACACCGACGCCGGCGCCTATTCGCGCCACTCGCCGTACGGCGCCCAGAAAGGCGCCGGGCACTATCCCGGCCCTTACACCATACCGAACGTCTGGATTGACACCTATTGCGTCTACACAAACCGCACGCCCTCGTCGGCCATGCGCGGTTTCGGCGTCACCATCGGCGACTTCGCGCTGGAGGTGCAGATGGACAAGCTGGCGCGCTTGATCGGCATGGATCCGCTCGAATTCCGCTTCATCAACGCCTATCGCGACGGCGATATGAAAGCGCACCGCCAGCCGACCGAGGGTGCGGCGCTGATCGAATGCATGCAGGAAGCTTCGCGCGCCGCCAACTGGCCGGTGGCGGAAAAGTACATGGCGATGTCCTCCTACGCGAAGGGAGCTTGAGATGGCGATCAGGCGTGGACGCGGCGTTGCCGCGATCAATTATCCCACAGGCATGAACCTCGGCGGCGACCCGACGCAGGCGCTGGTGCATTCGACGCCGACAGGCAATTTCATGGTGACGCTGTCATCGGTCGATCTCGGCCAAGGCATGAAGCAGATCATGGCGCAGATCTGCGCCGAGACGATCGGCGTGCCGACCGACCGCGTCGTCGTCGACACCGCCGACACCGACACCGGCCCGCACTGCATGGGCACCTTTGCCTCTCGCGGCACGCACCGCGCCGGCAACGCCGTCATCCAGGCGGCCAGGGAAGCGCGCCAGGTGATGCTGGAAGTGGCGGCCGAGGAGTTGGAGGTCAACGCCTCCGACCTCGAGACCGACGGCCAGGGCAACATCCTGGTCAAGGGCGCGCCGCAAAAATCGATCTCGATCTTCGATGTCGCCCTATCGGCGCATTTCAAGCGCGGCCGCTCGATCTCGGGCCGCGGCATGTTCCTGATCCCGCGCTCCTATCCGGAGAAGGAGACCGGCGCGATGAAGCCGTCGACCTGTTACGCGCATGCCTGCACCGTGGCCGAAGTCGAAGTCGACGACGAGACCGGCGAGGTCACCGTGTTGACGGTCAAGAACGTCTTCGAGATCGGCCGCGCACTAAACCCGAAAATGGTCGAGCAGCAGCTGGTCGGCGGCTCGTGGATGGGCATCAGCCACGCGCTCTACGAGACGACCGAGCCTTACTATCCCAACCGCGACCATGGCGGCACCGACTTCAACCAGTATCTGATGCCGGGCCCCGGCGATCTCGCCGAGACCGAAATCATTGTGCTGGAGCGGCCATCGGCGGACGGACCATACGGCGCCAAGGGGCCGGGCGAAATGTGCGCCAACCCGCAAATCCCCGCGGTCGCCAATGCCGTCTTCGACGCTGTCGGCGTCCGCATCGACACCCTGCCGATCACGCCGGAGCGCATCCTGCGCGCGCTGAAGGCGCAGGCGGCGAATTGAGGGCTGGCATGACAGAGACAGGCGCCGAGACTGTCGCGACGTCGCCGGAGGCGGTGGCGCAGCACCTTGCCACCTCGCGCTATCTGGCGGATGAAAGCCTTTCGACCGCCATCTTCCTGGCGATCAGGCTCGGCAAGCCGCTGCTGCTCGAAGGCGCACCGGGCGTCGGCAAGACCGAGGCGGCCAAGGCGATCGCGGAACTGCTTGGCCGCGATCTGGTGCGGCTGCAATGCTATGAAGGCATCGACGCCGCGCATGCGCTCTACGAATGGAATTACCAGCGCCAGCTGCTCGCCATCCGCCATGCCGGCGAGCACGAGATCGACATCTACGACGACCGTTTCCTGATCGCCCGACCACTGCTGCAGGTGCTGAAGGCGCCTGAACAGCGCGTGCTTTTAGTCGACGAGATCGACCGTTCCGATCATGAATTCGAAGCGCTGTTGCTGGAATTCCTCTCCGATTTCCAGATCAGCATTCCCGAGCGCGGCACCATCCGCGCCACGGCACAGCCGATCGTCATCCTGACCTCGAACCGCACCCGCGAACTTGCCGAGGCACTGCGCCGCCGCTGCGTCTATCACTGGATCGGCTATCCCGATGCGGAACGCGAGGCCGCCATCATCATGCTGCGCGCCGGCAATGTGGCTGAGGCAACGGCACGCGCGGTGGCGGCAGCCGTGCAGACCATCCGCGCCCGCCCGCTGGCCAAGCCGCCCGGCATTGCCGAGGCGGTCGAATGGGCCAACGCCGCCACCATTCTGGAGAAAGGCGGCAGTCCGTGGCCGGAAGCCTTCCGCCGCGCCATCGGCGTGCTGATCAAGGATGAGGAGGACCTCTCCTACATCGCGCCGGAGCTTGGCCGAATTGTCGAGGAGGCGCTGGCGTGACGAGTGACGTCCGGAATCCGTTCTCCCCGTTTATTCCGCAACGCTGGCGGGACAGCACCCCCCTCTGTCCTGCCGGACATCTCCCCCTCAAGGGGGGAGATCAGCTGTCATTTCGGCTTTCGCCAATTTCCAGCGTCGCAGAACCGAGCGAAGCGCCGAAGCTGCCAATCTCCCCCCTTGAGGGGGAGATGTCCGGCAGGACAGAGGGGGGCGCCTCGCAATGATGCGGGAAACAGGCTTGCCCCACGCCGCAGCGCCCTTGCTCGGCTTC